>DFJP01000006.1 GCA_002373085.1 Caryophanales bacterium UBA3668
ATCCATCTTTACTTCTAAAGTCTTTAATCCCACTTTCAGTGGACACTCCTGCACCACCAAAAAAGACGATATTTTCAGATATATCAATGAGGTGAGATAGTCTCTCAATTTCGATATTCATGACTTAATTTTAGAATAGATAAAAAAGAAAACAATAAATAATTATTGTCTCCTTGGTCTTTTATTACTAATGAGGTGTCCGTTAAGACAGCTGATATCTTTTCCTGCACCTTTAGAAATATAGAGATATTCATCAACCTTTCTCATCTCATCTTCAAATGAGAAATCTTTGATATTGGTTAATAAAACTCCTCCTAAAGAAATAGTGACAACATCTTTTGGAGATCCCTTAGGGGATTCTATCTTTAATTCTTTAACAGAATTTCTCGCTTTTTCTAAGTAACTAGCGGCCTCATCTGGATTATCTAATTCAAAGAATAATAAGAATTCTTCTCCTCCATATCTAAAGAAGTCTAAGCTAGGAGAAACGAATGTTCTTCTAATGCTTTCGGTAATAAGCTTTAAGCAATAATCTCCACCTATGTGGGAGAATTGATCGTTATATTGTTTAAAGTTATCAATATCAAACAAGATGATAAGTAAATTAACTTCTTCATATTCCCATCTCTTCTCATTGTCTTTTAAGTATTTGGTTAAAGAATAACGGTTCTTACATTGAGTAAGAGAATCATAATACGCTTCATCGGTTAATCTTTCGTTATCTAAGATATCTTTATAGTGTTGACTCTCCGCGTAGAAAAGAAGAGAAATAACACAGTAACAGAATATTGGGTATAAAGTTCCTACAAGCGCATAGTAATAAAATACTTTCATCTCAAATACATAAGAACAATAAGTACATATTACAAAATATGAAACAACTAATGTGGCATTACATATTAAAGCATCAATCCAATACGCTGGTTGGATTAAGAATAGTAATGAGATGATAACAATCGAAGCGGAAATAGTCTCGGTTTGAGTAGAGATTTGCATATGAGCGTCAGAATAAATACCAAGAAGCATTTGAGCGCCTAATGCACAGAATAAAATAATCGCTGCTATTCTATTAAGAGTCGCGTTAACTCTTTCGTTCTTAATAAATAGAGTAGGAACAATTAAACCAAAAGTCATAATTGCCCCAAACATAGAAACAATCTGGGAAACAATAGAGGCTAATCCATAGACTTCTACTTGTTGGCCTCCTGTTTTATCACGCATGAAGAGCATGAGGAAAAAGGAAACAAGGAATATTAAAACTGCAGTAGCTAATCTAATAACCCCAAAATTAATAGTGATATTGTCTTTTATCTTACGAACATCTTGCCTTGTAAAATTCTTACTTTTAATAACAAAGTTAGGATATAAAAAGGTAAAGTGCTCCCTAAATAGATGTTTTCTTTTCATACGATCTTCTCTATATCTATGATACTGATTTTATTTAAATTTGTAATGAATGAATTTCAAATAACTGATTTATTGAGCATTTTTCATAATTATTTTTATTTACGGAAAAAAATGAAAAATGAAATAATATTTGTATAAGGAGAATTATTTGTCATGGCAAAAAAATTCCAAAAACTTTCAAGACTTGTTCAAGTCCTCTTACTTTTAATTCCTGTCGTTAACTTCTTCACCGAAGTCATCGTCCGTGTAAGTGCGTTACTTGAAAAACCAACCCTCAGAAACATCCTTGGTGTTGTCTTAGCAGTCATCACTGGTGGTTTCGTTGGATGGTTAGACATTATCTGGGTCTTGCTCTTCAAACACCTCTTCCTTTGCAAAGCATAAGGAACTATTGTTTAAGAAGAAACTAGAAGAAAGAATTCATCTTCTAGTTTTTTTATAAATAAAAAATCCCTAAGCATAACTGCCTAGGGATATTAGTTTGATATGTCTTATTATCCGTTAAGGATTTTAATAAGGACAGCGAGAATAAAGAAGATGATCGCCATCGCGAGAGTGAGATAAGAGATAACTTTTTCAGCACCTCTTTCTTTTGTTTTAACGAAAACGTTAAGACCACCACCTGTAATAGCACCAGAAGCACCTTCTGATTTACCGCCTTGTAATAAGCACAAAACGATAATGATAATGCTAGTTGCAAGTAATAACCAATCGTACCAAGCGAGCATGTTTTTTCTCCTTTCGCTGATGAATATTGTAATTAAAGTAAATCATTTAATCAATGATTATTTCTTTTGCCTATGAATTGAGTTCGGCCTTCATCTCTAAAATGATGTCTCTAAGTTCCGCTGCTCTTTCAAAGTCGAATTCTTTAGCAGCTTGCCTCATTTGTTTCTCTAATTCTTTTACTTTTGCGGTAATTTGAGTTCTTGTTCCATGTTTAGAAAGTTTAACCATCTCTGATATTTCATCATCAGAATTGTGGATTGGTGGTCGAATTTCTTTAATGATTGTTCTAGGAACAATTCCATTTTCTTCATTATATGCTTCTTGAACACTTCGACGACGATTAGTTTCATTAATCGCGTTTCTCATAGAGTCAGTCATATTGTCCGCATACATAATGACTTTACCACCCGCATTACGAGAGGCTCTACCGATAACTTGAATTAAGCTTCTTGTAGATCTTAAGAAGCCTTCTTTATCCGCGTCGAGAATTGCCACTAAAGAGACTTCAGGAATATCTAATCCTTCTCTTAGAAGATTAATACCCACTAAAACATCATATTTACCTTTTCTTAATTGATAGATAACTTCACTTCTTTCAAGAGTCTTAGTCTCATGATGGAGATAGACAACTTTTATTCCTCTTTCCTTAAGGAATTGAGTTAAATCTTCCGCCATTTTGACTGTAAGAGTAACAATCATTACTCTTTCGTTTTTCTTTGTTCTCTCTTTGATTTCAAAGAGCAAGTCATCAATTTGTCCTTGTGTCTTTCTGATTTCCACTTGAGGATCAAGTAATCCGGTTGGCCTAATGATTTGTTCAACAACCTTACTATCAGTTTTATTTAATTCATAGTCTCCTGGAGTGGCAGAAGTACAAATAGTCTGAGGCATCAGCTTTTCAAATTCCTCAAAATTAAGTGGTCTATTATCTAATGCACTTG
>DFJP01000083.1 GCA_002373085.1 Caryophanales bacterium UBA3668
GTTTTGTTGGATTTCAATTAATCTCACACCTTTACCAATCGCGTGGATTGTACCTGGAGTAATGATATATGTATCACCAGGTTTAGATTCATAGAAATTTAAAGCCTCAAGAAGAGTATTGTTTCTTAATCTTTTCTCCACTTCTTCTTTTGTATAGTCTTTATTAAATCCAACATACACTCCACAGCCAGGGTCACAGTCGATAATATGCCACATCTCACTCTTACCAAATGAATGTTCTCTACTTAATGCATAATCATCACTTGGGTGAACTTGAACTGATAAGTTATCTCTTGCATCAATTAACTTAATTAAGATTGGGAAAAATGGGAAAGAATCTTTAACTGGTCCAATATCTTCATCTTTGATGACATCAACTAGTTTCTTTCCTTTATCTTCTCCAGAATCAACGATAGAAGAATCATCTCCTCTTAAAGATAATTCCCAGAGTTCAGAGAGTAAATCTTCTCCATTACCTTTACCAAATTGACGGAAATACTCACCGCCCCAAATGTAGGATTTCACAGATGGTTTTAATTTAATTACTTTGTTCATAATTTCTTACCGAAAATAATATAACACAATAGTTATATTTTTATATCTTAGTTTACTAAATTTTTAAAAAATGAGTCTAAATTATAATAAAAAAAGACCAAGACTTTAAAAGTCTCAGTCTGTTGTTTTATTTCTTATCTTTAGAAATATGTGACGTAATCAAGGACTGTTGTTGCTGAACAAGAATTAATATAAATTGCGAAATTTTTTCCATATCCATCTTTCTTGTTCAATCCCATGTTGACATAATGCCATCCAACTTCTGCTTGGCTACTTCCATCATAGGTTTTGCTCCATTGTTGAGCGTATCTGCCCTCTTCTGTAGATGGTGTATAATCTTTATACGTAAAGATTGAAATACTATAACTAACGTTCGCTGGAACATAGAACCAGAATGCAACAGAGTCTAAGGAAAGGCTCATGCTTTGAGCGACAGTTGGATTAACAATAAGTCTTTGTCTACTAGCACTTTCAGCTTTTACTGCAAGCGCGTTATTACCTTCAACATAATAGTCATTTGTGAAAGCAAACTTATCATCTTCAGAATAATCTACCCATGGATTACCTGTTTGTCTTGTGATCATACTCTTTAACGTATTTATATTTTCACTTCCGCTAACAAATGCTGTGTCTGCAGTTAGGGTAATTGTATTACTTGTGATATATGATTTAACATCACCATCAATATCTGATTTGTTAAACGTAATAGTATTATTGTTATTACTTAACGTTCCTGTCCATGTGCCAAATGTTTGGCCTTCATAAGAACCTTCTGTATGAATAACAATTTGATTACCATTAATTGCATAGTCTGTTGGTTGCATATCTGCACCAGCATAAGCGTAGACATATCCATTTGCGCCAAGAGCAATTTTGACGGTGAATGTATATTTTGTGAATAAAACTGTCATATTAACGCTACCATGATAACTTCTTGTAAATTGAGTTGCGGTTTGCTCGATTGCTTTAGTTTCAAAAATAGGTTCTGTATAAATTGTAATATCATCAATTGGCATAAAGACATAATCTGTAGAAATGCCTGAATTGCTAATCATGATATTGATTGCATAAACAGTTTTATATGGATCTAATGGAATAATGCATTGTTTCCAGCCTGAGCCAGAACTAATAGTGAAGTCCTTTGTACCAGTTCCATATGTAGAAGAATTTCTGTTAGAATCTGTTAAAACAAAGTTTTGATAATAAACTTGAGCTCTAATTGTTACATTACTTGCATTTGTGCCGGTAGCATCTGGATTATTGAATCCACTATGGACCCAGAATGATAATTTGTTGCCTCTACCATAATTGAAATGTTGAGATTGATTAAAAACATCTCTTGTCCAAGCTCTAACCCAGCCAGCCTTTTGTCCTTGGAGAAGTATTGATTTACTTCCGCTATGTGCGACATTAGTAGCAAGATTTAAGTAGTTCGAAGTTGATGGGATTTTAAAACCAGAACCACTGACCCAAGTGTTGCCATTACCAGAACCAGCATCTACGAAATAATCAGCTCTTAAATCAGAAGCAGTAAATACAGATGTTTGATCTCCTGTGTAACCAGTTCCTCTTTGTTCATAGTTTTCAAAATCAGCCATGACATACATTCTCTTCATTTCAGTAATTGTAGGAGCACCAGCGGCATAAGCACCACTTTTGCCTGAGAATGTTAAGGTGTGATAGTCATCTGACACTGTGCCAGTATAAACGATTGCACCACCACTTAATGTAATGGTGAAATTGCCGTTTGAATCTACTGCGATTGTTCCTGTTTGACCAGCAACGCTTACGTTATTACCATCTCTAGTCATAACATAAGTATCTCCTTCAGCAGACTTGCAATTGTATTTTTCACCAAGTCTCTCAACAATAAATCCAGCTTCAGAACATGAATATGAAATGCTCATGCTTGTAATTGTGGTTGCCGCTTTGGAGTTAGAAACCATAATGAAGTTTGGATGAGAGACAAGGTTCAAAGTCTCACCAGAAACAACAGCAACTTTTTCACCATATACTGTTGCATCTCCATTCAATCCTTCTTGGACATATAATTTGCCACCGGAATAATTGATGGTGAGAGATAAAATGTTTGTAACGCGTCCTTTATATTCTGCGGTTTCTTTATAGTTAAATAATCTACCTGCAGGTGCTAATACCAAGTTGTTGTTGTCGTCTTTTTTAGCGAGAGAGTAATTCAATACTGGATTATGACCGCCAAAGTCTTGAACAACATTTTGTTGGTAAGTTGTAGTAAGCCCTGACATGTTAAATACTGTACTATTAACATTTAAAGTATATGTTTGTCTATCAGCTTTAACGTTGAAAGACTCAACGTTGGTAGCTGCAACAGCGACAGCACAAACAGAAAGAGCAAAAGCACTTACAAAAACGCCAGTTAAATGTGACTTTTTCATATGTTTGTCTCCTTTATATTATAAATATAATATGCAAAAGTATTTTACCTACTTTTTATTCTAGTAAACTATTTGATTTGTTTATAAACATTTTTGGCTATTTTTTATGATTCAATCTATTTTTTGCTTAAATATCACAAAAAAAGCCTGTTTTTCAGGCTCTTTCGTTAGATTTTGTTTACTTAAAGTTTCCTAAGTTCGAAATTATCAGGAATAATGTTGATTTTGAATACAGGCATTTTGTAAACAGAGAAATTGTTGTTTATCACTAATGTCACGTATTCTTCAAAACCTTTGATTTTCACAAAGATCGTATTGATTTTGTGTTGTGGTTCTTCATCATAACAAGAGACTTTTAAGAATTGATTTGGAGTTGCTACTTTACATACTTCTTCTTCAATTCCTTTTGCAGTTTTCTTATCGAACACTACTTGAGCGCCTTCTTGTTTAAGGATAAATTCATAATCACCATCTTCAACACCTAAATCATCATAGACGAGAGTGTCTCCACCATTAATTTTAATTGTGGTTTTACCATTTTTATTTGTGACATGGCAATTTGCCTTATTTTCAAAGATTTCTTCTCTTGAGAATAATGAATCATCATCTTTATTAAAGAGATACATCTTATCAAGTGGGAGATAAACACTTATGTTGTCTCCGGATTTGAATTTTCTATTCTTATCAGAACGGAAGATAAGGTATGGAGTAACTCCATCCATAGAAGCATAGATAATGTTGTAATTTGTTCTTTCTTCGACAAATTCAACTTTTGCTTTTAGTTCAACATTAGCTTCGTTAGCATCCATTTCAACATGTTCTGGTTTAACCGCTAAGAAGATTGGTTCATCTTTCACTCTTGCTAATAAGTGAGATGTATAATCAGTGTCTAATTCAAGTTCTTGCTTACCAATAACTAACTTATTGTCTTTAACAGAGCAAGGAACTTTGTTATATGAAGGCATACCAATTAAGGAATGCTCACTATCTTTATCAAAGAGATAGACTTTCTCTTTAGAGAATTCAATATGAATATCATCTTGAGAATTAATATCGATGGTTAATGGAGCTTTTAAAACAACATGTTGTTTATGTCCTTCAATGGTTGTGTAAATAATTGTTTCATCACCAAGTTGTTCCACAGCTTCAACGTGAGCAGGAATACCAGTCTTACTAAGAGAAACATGGTCTGGACGGATACCAAAGAGGTATTTCTTTTCAAAGCTAATACCACTATTCTTGATTTGTTTCGCGGTATTATCTTTAAGCCAAACAATATTAGATTCAACTCCTTCAAGTCTAACTCCAACTTTGCCGTCTTTTTCCACTAAATCACATTCGATAATGTTCATTTGTGGGGATCCTAAGAAGGTCGCAACGAATAAGTTAGTTGGATCTTCAAATAAGGTAACAGGAGCGTCAGCTTGTTGAATAAATCCTTTATTCATAACAACAATAACATCACCCATAGTCATCGCTTCAGTTTGGTCATGGGTAACATAAATAAATGTTGTTTGTAATTTTTCATGTAACTTAGTAATTTCGGTTCTCATTTGAACACGGAGTTTCGCATCTAAGTTAGATAATGGTTCATCAAGAAGGAAGACATTTGGTTCACGGACAATTGCTCTTCCAAGAGCGACTCTTTGACGTTGTCCACCAGAGAGTTCTTTTGGTTTACGGTCAAGTAAATCAGAGATTTCAAGAATTTCGGCAGCCTTTAATACTTTCTCTTTAATAACATCAGGTTTTTCATGACGTAGCTTTAAAGAGAATCCCATATTTTGATAAACGGTCATATGTGGATATAACGCGTAGCTTTGGAAGACCATCGCGATATCTCTATTTTTACTTTCAACGTCATTCACTAATGCATTATCAATATAGAGTTGACCAGAAGTAATTGATTCAAGTCCTGCAATCATTCTTAAAGTTGTGGATTTACCACATCCAGAAGGACCGACCAAGACGACGAATGACTTGTCTTTAATATCAAGATTGAAGTCATTAACTGCTCTTACGCCTCCGTTATAGACTTTATAAATGTGCTTGAGTTTTAATCCTGCCATAAATTTATTCCTCCGTTTGTTTATAAGTTGATAAACCTTTTAGGTAGATTTCTTTGTAAGATTCTTTGTTGATATATTTATCAAATGCACTGATGACATTGAGATTCCAAATTAATAATCCAATTCCGCTTAACGCAATTAATAGGACTACTCCAATAAAGGCGGTAATATCCATAATCGCAAATAAGCTCACTAAGATTCCTGGATGAATGATGATGAATAACAAGTTTTGTGGGAATCTCATTAAGGTCATGATGAATGAGTTCTTTAAGACAAATCTCATCTTGTTGGTGTACATCACAATTTGTCCAACTGAGTAATACGCGACCATAAGGACCATAACTGCTTGGATAATCACTATCGCTATTCCTAGTCCCGCAATTGTGGTGTTATAGCTAGGAACATAGAAGTAGAAGAAGAAAAATCCAATTACTGCTAGGGCTAAGCTTGCCCCAACAATCATTCCTACAACCGCTCCTTTTTTCCATTCATCTCTTAAACCGATAAAGTAACTACTAGAAGCATATTCTCCTTCCGCGTGGATAATCTTCTTTAAACAATAGAAGAAGCCAGTTAATCCAGTAAACGCGAATGGCATACTAATTAAGAAACTTAATCCTTGGATAATGAATATCGTCATTAAAGCGTTAATTGAAGTCGCGGTCTTACTTAAGATATGAAAGAGAACAATGGAGACGATTAGAGGCATATTGAACACGGCTTGAAGTAGAGATAACTTCAATAGTTCAACAAAGCGATGCCTCATAATATCAAAGAACTGCTTTGTTCTTGTTTCTGGTCTTTCACTAGTTGAGTAATCTTTAGACTTAATCTTTTCTTCTCTCATAAAGATTTCTCCACGAGATAATGCATATAAGTTAATGCGTTATCGTAATATTCATTACTTTCTGAAATCACTTTTCCTAAGTTTGTACTTGTGATTGATAAAGTTAAGTAATAATCCTTAGTTTCATCAAATGTCATGTAATTAGAGTAGAAGGAAGTTTCTCCCTTCTTTTTAATTAACACTCCATAGTCTTTTTCGTGACTTGTGTAATATTCATTTGAATTAAATAAATAGGTTTCTTTCACATAATCATCCATCTCAATGAAATAATGATCAGCGATTTCTGAGAATCTCGTCATTGTTTCATCATCGAGAACGAAGATATCACAATCAGCAAGATAAACTTGTAAGACAGTAAGATATTCCACTCCATTAGGAAGGATACCTTTAGAATTAACTTCTCTTAACTTTTCTTTACTATAGTGTTCAGTTTGAATATCGGTTAAAAAGGAATTGTCTTTTATATCAGTGGCAAAGAACAATGTCAGCTTTTCGTGTTTACTTGGTTGGTGAAAAGCGTAAAATCCCCATGCCCAAAGCACTGACATAAGTGCGAGTGATATTGGGTATATATACCAAGTGTGGGCGAGGCTCTTTTTAATCGCCACCTTATTTAGTAGCTGCATTATTAATTTCCTCGCTTCTAATGATGATGTTTTGATATGTCGCTAAACGGTAAGCCATATTAGGGACAAATTGATAATCGTTATCAAGAACATATAAATTATCAATGTAGTCGTTTTCTCCTTCCTTATAGGAGAATTGGAGAACGCGATAATCCACATTATTAAATGTACGATTATCTATTTCTTTTAAGTACACTAAGTGTCTTCTTTTCTCTAAAGAGACATTATTCATGTTCCTAAATAAGTTGTAGTAATGATAGACAACTGGGAAGACATTAATGAAATAAAAGATGATGAAGATAATATATAGAGCGTCCACTACGATATTAAGGATTAAATTAAGATCGTAATCGAGTCTAGATAAGAGTAATGAGGCAACTGAACCACCGATAACGAGGATAGATAAAATAGAGACAAACACAATATGTAATATAAAACGTCTCTTACTATTTCTTTTTCCTTTCTCGATATCGATTAAAGTCACCATAATCTAATTAACCAAGCCAATCAACGATTGCTTTTTTAACAGCTGCTCCCCAAATAACATAACCATATTGTGACATATGTAAGCCATCAGTTCTAAAGTAAGCTGCATTTGGTGCTCCAGTTTCTTTAAGTAAACCCTCTCCAGCGTCAATACAAGTGAGATAATCATTATCTCTTTCATATTCTCTAGCGTATGCGTTTGCAACATCAAAGTCTGGTTGGAACTTTAAGAAACCAGGTAATTTGTTAATTAAAACATAGAAGATATGAGTGTTTGGTAAATACTCATGTGTCTTATCGAATAATTTCTTTAAGTTGTTCGCGGTTGTTTGACCGTCCTTATTGTTATTAATGATGTCATTAACACCAACGTAATAAACAACAGCCTTTGGTGAATAAGGTAAGAATAATCTTTCAAATAAGGAATTAGTCCATTGTTCCACTGTAGTACCACCGATACCGTGATTTCTAGTAATAATTGGACTCATATCCTCGTAAGAAGTTTCCCACATTTCCATGGAGGATGAACCGCCAAGCATGATATGATAATTTTCAACATCTCCACCCTTATTTTCATAAGCAGCAGCTTTTTGTTCATAGTATGGGAAATAGTTTCCGATATCTAATTGAGCAATCTTTTCATCAGTAGCAGTAATTTCAAAAGTTTCTCCACTACTAACATTAACTGTAATCTTCTTATGTTCTTCATCATAAGTAGCGCTAGTCATTGTGACATCTGCCTTTCTTTTATAGTTAATAGCAAATCTCACATCGTCTTTATTTTCGCTAAGTCTTACAAAGCCTCCACGAGTTAAAGAAACATGACCATTAGTGACTGGTTCGTTTAATACTCCAGTAACTTCAAAGTTCACATCAGTGACAATCACTTCAGGAGCAACATATTCTGGTTCAACGTAGTCTCCAGAAGAGTTTTTGCCCCATTTTGCGTAAAGCATAACAGATGAATTAGCGACATCGTTTTCAAAGTCCCAATCATCGAGGCATTTCTTTTCTTTATACCATCCCTCAAATTCATAATTCTCACGGGTTGGATCTTCTGGTTTTACGAGTTTTTCACCAGGAACAATTTCTTTTTTCATATAGAGTAAATTCTCCGTTTTTTCTTCCATGCCATTAACTGAAGTTGATGTCATTCTAGGGAAATTATACATGTATAAGGCGTAAGTCTTATCATCTCCATATTCCTTAGCAGGAACAACAGTTTTACTAGAGTTATTACATGAAGTAAATAACATCGAAAGAACTGGGAGTAATAATAATGCTTTCTTATTCATTATTTTTTGCCTCCTAATAAATGATTAATCAAATCATTTTTATTAACGGTCGCTAAACAGATGCATTGATCTCCCGCTCCATAATAGATATAGAGTTCATCTTTAACTTCCACAATACCAGTTGGGAAGACACATCCTGCGTAGAATCCGTCAGTCTCAAACGGGAATTCTGGTTCCATTAAGAAATCATCTGTTTTAGCAATAATCTTTCTTGGATCATCTAAATCAAGAAGCATCGCTCCAACACGGTAATTCTTATCTTTAGAAGAAACCCCGTGATAAATGAATAACCAACCTTTATCGGTTTTGATTGGAGGACAGCTACCTCCAACTTTTTCTGCTTCCCAATCTTCTTTTCCTTGATAGAGAAGTTCTTCTTCACGTGGCCATTCAAGTAAGTCGTTAGAGAAAGAGATCCACATTGATGGTTTTTCACATGGATATCCTTTTCCGCACTTATTCATTGCACGGGAAATCTTAACGTATTTGCCATTTACTCTTTCTGGGAAGAGGATGACATCACGGTCATCAAATCTCGAATCGGTAATTCGACCGAGTTTCTTCCAGTTTTTGAGGTCTTTAGAAACCGCTAAATGGGTTTCAGTATCGTTATAGATAAGGACTCTTGGTCCAGCCTTTGGTTGGAAGCCAAAGTATTTTTTATCTTCTCTCCAATATTGTCCTGGAGCAAATGGACGAGAAGCATATGTTAAGAAATAATAGTCGTCAATTTTGACTAAACGTGGATCTTCCACTCCTCCACCATCTGCACCATTAACGTCTGGGGCGATAAGTGGTTTATCACTTTGTCGAGTAAAGTGGATACCATCTTTTGATGTTGCTAAACCTAAATAGATATAGTGTTGCGCATCATTTCCTGCTGCTCTATAGAGCATGTAGAAAGTTTGATCTTCATCGTTATAAATAACAGCAGGGTTTAAAACGCATAATTCTTCCCAAGAATTCTTTTCATTTTTGGTAAGGATTGGATTGTTAATGTATTTATTAAGTTTCATGATGTTTGTTCTCCTTACTCAATGATGGTTCTTGTTTCGGTTGCGTAAGTTAACGCATTATCAAATGTGATGTTATCAACATAGATATATCTATTTTGTGAAGTTGTTTCATAACCAACAACACCGAATGAAATACGGCTAATATTCACTAAGTCTTTAACTGTGAATGGTCTTTGGTTACCATTGATTTCTGAGAAGTGAGAATAACCAATAGCAAATTCAGTCCAGACATTATTAACATTAGAACATGTTGCACGATATTGAAGTGTATTAGTGCCAATCTTCACATAGAAGTTAATATAGACTGTTGCACCAATATCGGATTTAAGTGAGAATCTAATACCTTTAGCGGTTACGTCACTAGCTAATGTTGGAACGAGGTAATAAGATGGGGACTCACTATTAGATTTGAATTGGAATTTACCAGAATGATTACCGCCATTAGAAGCAACATCATCAGATAACATTGCATCTTGATAGTCATAATTCTTTCCGTAATACCAGAAATCAAGTAAATCATTAGTGGTATCGTATCCTTCAAAGTCTTCAACAACTGCTAAACCGTTTTCATCTTGGTGAGTAGCGGTTTCTTTTAATGTCATAGTTGTTTCAGTTGCGTTGCCTAAATAGAGGTTATCAACGAAGACTGGGTTATCATCGTAATATGTTGGTGAAGGATTACCAGAGAAATCAAAGTAATAATATTTGAATGAGAATGAAATACTCGCAATATTATCGGAAGTGATTGGGTTTGGAGCGAATGGAACTTCTTCTCTATTAATAAGGATGAAGTCTTTAAACGCCATATCGTATTCATACCAACTCTTAGCGATTTCAATTAAGATGTAACGATATAATTCACCAGATGCAAGTCTAATAAAGACAGAGACATCAGGAGAGACGCTTTCTAAGTAGTCGAATTTTTCATTACCGCTCTTAATGGAAGCATCTTTCATCATCATCTTGAATGAGGTGAAGCTATTATCTGTAGTTCCTACTGGGATTGTGTAAGTAGCTTCTGCCATATCAGCTTTATATTCAAATTGTCCGCAGTAAACATTACCTTTGGTAAGGAGTTTGTTTTCGGAATTTAATGAAATGAATTCGTCTTTGTTTTGATCTGTCGCATCCCAAATGAAATATAACTCATTTGTGTACTTATATTGGTCAAAGTTTTCAATTAAACCATTACTAGCAATACTTCTATAATTTTCAGTCTTATAGTCTTTAGTCCAAACAATTTCAAAGTCTTTGAAGTAGATAGAACCTTCTGAATAAATTCCTTCTAGACCAAATTGTAAGTTCTTAATGAAGTAGAATTGACGTTTTCCATCAGCTTGGATTGCGGATTTCGCAAACGCTTTAAATGGAATAACGATATCAAGATATTCTCCTGCAGTAAGTGACTTATATGGCACTTTGTAGGAATATCTATCAGTGTCTTCTTCATAGATTCTAAGGATAAGGTTAGTGAATGAATTACCTGTATATTTAACAGACATCTTCACCGCATCTCCTGCTGCAAAGAATCTATTAACGTTGAGTTTAGCAAAGCCGTATCCGTTAATCTTTTCTTTACCTGGAGTGCCTGATCCATAGTAATCAAGTTTTAATTCATAGTCATCAGTGATTGTTTTATCGAATGTATATGATTCATATACCCAACTATCTTCACTATAATCATTGAAGTTGAGCTTATCGATAAAGTAATGACGATAATTATCATATTTAATCGCTTTTGGGTTTGATAAAAGGAGGACACCATCACCAAATGTTTTCTCAAAAACGATTTCAAAATATTTGATTCTTTCGTAATCGAAAGTCTCGTTATTAACAGGAACGTCTCTTGTTCTTTGGATGAATTCATCAAATCTTAAAATAACCGATTGTTTAGCGTTAGTAGAGATTTGAACTGGCATATACCAATATTCATTATCACGGTCGACTAAACGAACTAAGATTTGTGCATCTTGTCCAGCGTAGAACATGTTGAAGAACAAAGCGTCTGTTCCATAAATACTCTTTTCAATAGTCTTAGTAACGACAATCCATCCATCACTTTCAGGAATGCCTCTACTTGTGTCTTCTTTAGTGAAGGAAACCACTAAGGAATCTTCACCATTATCAAAGAAGTCATTATCATCAATAGAAATATCTGCTGGTGAACCGACTGAGTGGAGTAACCAATCATCTGCGTCACCAATTGAGAATTCCACTTCCTCTACAGTAGCAGCCTCAACAAAGAAGCGGTATGTAGAAGTAGAGAGTTTAAATGAACTACTATCGTTATACGCAAATACTCTCCAATAGTAGAAAGTGTTCTTAAAGATGAATTGAGAGTAAATCTTCAAACTATTTGTAGATAAGTTACTTCTTGAGTAATAATCGATACTTGGGTTGCCAGAGACAAAGAGTTCACTTGAACAAATCTCTAATGTGTATTTAGTGGCGTTAGGACAAGCTTCCCAACTAAATTCAGAGAATGATTGTCCAACTGCTCCATCAAATGGAGACACTAAGTCAAATGTACCAAGTTCACTAGTAACTTTTGTTGGTTCAAAAGTATTACTTTCTAAAGTATTGAAATCAATTTCTTTTCTAGCGTCGACTCTAACGGCAGAAGCGACACCACAAGAAACTAAACCAAATAATGTTGCTACTAAGATAGCGGTATTAAACTTTTTCATTATTTGAGCTCCGTATTAGAAACAACAATCACTGTGTTAGGAGCGAATTGAAGTTCTAACTTCTTGTTTAATGAACCATCAATAACATAGTTAGGAACAATATAGCCGTCAGATCCTAATAAATATGAATCGTTATTGAAATTGTAAATGTAAAGTTTATCACCACGGACTTCGTCATCGAGATAGAAAGTCTTAGTGACAGTTTTTAAAGAAGCATTAACAGCAGCAAACCCACCTTTAGAACCATCTTGAGAGATAGTTGCAATGCTTCTAAAGGAATTATCTAATTCAGTGTTATTTTGAATTGGAGAATAAATCTTATTTCCTTTTTTAAATAAGTGAGTAAGTAAAGAAGAAGAGTGATACCAAGGTCTTAATTCTTGTTTATCAGCGCTTGCTTCCGCTAAAGAGGAGAACATTCCCCATTCTTTTGGATAAGTTGCACTAGCAGTGTACATGAAGTGCATTGCGTCATCGAAATCCCAATAGCAAATTCCATCCATTCCACTAGCTAAGCATTGGATAGTGAAATCTGCCATTCTAATCGCGTAGGAAGTTGTCGCAATCGCGGTTTGGCTATCTAAAGCAGTTTTACCATCGATAAAGCCAGATTCCCAAACTTCAAATGGACGACCTTTTCCAAATTCTGGGTCGATCTTTTTCACGTTCTTCGCTAATTCTCTAAGGTTATTAAGTGTGATACCACGGTCAACTTCAATATTTGATAAATAGAAGTGTGCACCATAATCAGCAACATAACCTGGAATTCGATTAGCGATATTTGTGAAATATTCATCACATCCTCTATATCCAGTTGTGTCTCCACCAATGATACCAATTTTGGTTAATCCAATATCATCCAAGGCCTTTCTTACGTTTTTAACGCCTTGCTCCCAGATTTCATAGGTGTTGTTATAGTTTTTAGAACTACCTTTTGCACCAGTTAAGTTTGGTTCGTTGGAGTTAACAAACCATTTAATGCATGAATAACCTTTTTCATTGACTAAGAAGTTTAAGACGTCAGCGGTAATCTTTGCCCATCTGATATCACTAGTAACTTCCTCCATCATTCCCCAAACGTCATTATTTAATTGACCAATAACGTTCCACGCTCCAAAAGCAACATCGATTCCGTTCTTTTGCGAGTAGTCGAGGATTTCAAGCATATTGAGGGCATATTTATTAGTAAAGTTATATGTCCAAGTATCATCGCTATGATCGTTATTCCCTTTATCATCAAAGTTTTGGCAGAACCAGTCATAATTGATCATGAGTCTGATTCTTGCAGCACCAAAGTGGTCCATATGGTCGATGATTTTTTCCCATCCGCCATCAATGAGCTTATCAGTGTCTTCATAGGCACCCCACTCAACACCAATACCACCAAATTTATCGTTGATAATGTCGTCTTCCGTGAATGCGATGTTATCTTTATCGATTTGGTCGATTGGAATTATTTCTTCTGGTTTTTCACTAGGTGTGTCATTACCTTGGCATGATAAAAGAGAAGTCAAAGCAACGAGTCCAATTAATGATCCTTTGATGATTCTCTTTTTCATTTCTAATTCTCCTGATGTTTATTTATTTAATGTCGTATTGATTTCGTTTAAGACTTCACTCCAAGGATAACCAAATGATGATCTGAAGTTATCAACTGACATAGTTCCTAAGCAAACGTTCATTGCTCCAATAAGAGCGTTGGTTCTCATTCCTTCGGAAAATTTGGATTTAAGTGGAGTGTTAAGCCACATAACTTCATCGCTTTCCTTAAGAACTCTAAGTTGTCCGTTAGTGTAAGCAGTCTTCATTTGGGCTTCCCAATCGTTTAAATAATTAATTGCGAACTCTTCAACAGTTGGGTCATTCGCTAAAGTGTCATAACCTAAAGAGGCTAAGTATCTTAAAGCTTTTGGACCATTTTGTCTTTCGATTGGTTTTCCATCAGAGTCATACCATCTTTCTGGTACGAGATTGATTTCTCCAGTAACTGGATCTTTAGTGTAGTCGTAACCTTCTTCGCCATACATCGCGTATGCGGTTCCTTCTTCACCAAGCAACCAATCAAGGATATCTAAAATCTTTTCTAATTTTGTATCACTGATTTTGAAATCAAATAAAGTCATAGAGAACCAGTTATCTGTTCCTTCTAAACAATATTGACCATCTTCATTTTTAATCTTCATGAGCGCGGTTGCGTCATTTAAGAAGTTAATGTCTTTATCTGGATTTAGCTCTTCGATTCTATTTCTTGTTGCTTTGTAGTTAGAATATGAAACGTTTTCATATAAAACTCCAAATTTAGAAGAGCAATAGAATTCTCTAGCGTCACCATCTCTAAGAGTGTTTGGTGAAAGGTAATAATAACCTCTAGATTGGAATTCTCTAGCTTTAGTTAAACCTTCAATATAAGCATCGGTTGTGTAGTTATTAACATATTTACCACTTGCATCTTGAGCGTAGCAGTGAGGAACTTGCTTATAGAAGTTAGTAATACTTGGATAACCCCATTCAACATCGCAAAGAGCGTATTGTCCTTTTGTGGTGTCTAAGTGGGATTTAAATGTTTCTAACAATGTTTCAAATTGTGACCAAGTATATTCATCGTTTTCTTGATAAACACCCCATTGTTTGGCCCAGTCTCTACGATACATATATGTAAATGGAGAGAAGTTTGTGGAGAAATCACTGGTGTTCTTAGCAATTGGAATACCATATAATTTTCCATTAATTTTTAAAGCATCGATATTAGAAGTATGATCGATGACATTTTTAAGATTTGGCCATCTTGTTAAATCATCTGGTAATGGTTTAAGAATTTCTTCGTTAGCCCATTCACAGTAGTAGTTAACAAAGTTATAGTTAGTAATGTTCGCGTGGAATACATCATGACAGTTATCACCATTAACTTCACCATTAACTTGTTCACTCCAGTTTGCATAGTTATATGGTTGGAAAGTAATGCGAACTTTGAATTTCTTTTCAAGTTGTTCTTGGTAATAGTCACCACCAGAATACTTATCAAAATACAAATGTCTCATATCGATGAGGAGGTTGCCATCCTTGTCGTATGTGTCAGTTTTCATTTGTCTTTGTCCACAGCCAGTCATTGAAAGTGAGCTAAATACTAGTCCCACTGTTCCTAATAATAAAGTTTGTTTACGCATATTAATTCCTCCTAGCTTTTAGCCTTTAATTGCGCCCACAACGATGCCCTTTACAAAGAACCTTTGTAAGAATGGGTATAAGCACATCATTGGAATAATTGTGAAGAAAATAGCAGCAGTCTTTAAGCTTTCAGAGTTAACCTTGGCAGGGTTAGGACTCACGATGCTACTACTTTGAGTCATGACGATATCTTGTAATACTTGTTGTAAGGTCTTAATGCTCTCATCACTATTGAATAGCATACCGTTATACCAAGAGTTCCAGTTACCAACAGCAAAGAATAGACCGATTGTCGCAAGCATTGGTAATGATAATGGGAGGAAGATTTTCACAAAGATTTGAATATCGTTCGCTCCATCTATTTTTGCGCTTTCTTCGAGTTCTTTTGGTAAAGAAGCGAAGTAGTTACGCATTAATAACATATTGAAAGTATCAATCGCTCCAGGAATGATCATAACCCAAATAGAGTTCATCATACCTAAGCTCTTAATTAATAAATAATAAGGAACAAGACCGCCACCAAAGAACATTGTGACCAAGATCATGTTCATAACAAAATTCTTACCTAACCAGTCTTTTCTACTTAAAGCGTAACCGGTAATAACAGTGAAGAATAATTGATAAGTTGTACCACCAAATAAAAGGATAAGAGTGATACCTAAACCATTCCAAATACGTTTCTCGGAAAAGACTGTTTGATATGATTCAAAAGAAATCTCTGGTGTCCAAAGTAAGACAGGAGTATCTGCATAGATTGGAGCAGGAGTAATAGAAACGATAAATAAGTAATAGAATGGAACAATAATAAGTAAAGCGTAGACAAGTAAGATGATGAATAAAACAACATCGAATCCACCGAATTTAGTGGATGGTCCCGCCTTTTCACGTCTAAGAAGAGGGAGTTTTTCTAATTTGTGTGCCATAACTAAATAATTCCCCTTTCTCCACATGCTTTCGCAATTCTATCTGTCACGATAACAAGAATGAATCCGACGACAGACTTAAATAAACCAAGAGCGGTACTTTCACCTTTAGTTAAGGAACCAGAAGCAAGTGTGCCTTGATAAATAAGAGTGTCAATAATTTGTACATTAGCCATAACCATTGAGTTATGGAGCTGACTTGTCATATTAAAGATTTGGTCAAAACCCGCCGAGAGAACTCCACCAACAGACATAATGAGGAGAAGAACTGCAGTAGGTCTAATTCCTGGGAGGGTAATGTGCCAAATCTTTTGTAAACGCGAAGCGCCGTCTATATCAGCAGCTTCGTATAAATCTGTAGAAATACCAGCCATGGTGGCTAAATAAATAATTGAGCTCCAGCCAGCTTCCTTCCAGATATCACTAGCTAAAAGTAATCCGATAAATTTAGGACCGTTAGAGAATAAGTCAAGAGGCTTACCACCAATCATCTCTGAAATATGGCTTACTGTACCAGTCGAGTTAAAGAGAAGTAAGAACAAAGATGAAACAACAACCCAAGATAAGAAGTGTGGGAAGGTAACAGTGATTTGAACAAACTTCTTAAAGAATCTCATTCTTAACTCATTAATGAGAAGGGCAACGAGAATTGCACTGACGAATGAGATGATAATCTTGAGAGAACCAATGAGTAAGGTATTAGGAATTGCTTGCCTAAAGTTAGGGAAGGCAAATAAGGATTTAAAGTTATCAAATCCAACCCATTGTTGAGTTAAAGAACCCCAGATACCTAGTCTTGGTGAATATTTTGCGAATGAAAGCAAGATTCCGTACATTGGTGCGTAACAGAATACTGCGTAATAGATAATTGCAGGAATGATCATGAAAATCAAAAAACGAGAAGCACTGAGTTTTCTCTTCAAAGAATATCTAAAGCCTTGTCGTTCTCTGATTAATACCTTTTCCATTAGAGCTAATTACCTACCGTTCTTTTTGATGTAATCAACCACTCTATCGACTGTAGTAAAGGCAACACTAGTAAAGGTATCTCCACTACCGTAATATAGAGCAATTCTTCCTGTAGGTGCATCGACTAATGCACATGTTGGGAAAATAACGTTTGGAACAAAACCAGTGGTTTCATATTCCATTTCAGGAGTGAGTAAGAATGGTTTACATCTTGCAACGACTTTAGATGGATCATTTTTGTCTAAGATCATTCCACCAATAGAATAGACGTAACCATTACAAGTACGGTTAACACCGTGGATAAAGAGTAGCCATCCATCATCGAGTTCGATTGGGACTGGGCCTGCTCCAATTTTTAATGCGCACCACCACTCATAACCTTTTTGAGCAACGACGCGATGTTTTCCCCAATATACCATGTCCTTAGATTGAGAAAGGAAGATATCGCCAAAGGCGGTATGTCCAGAATCGCTTGGACGAGATAACATGCAATAGTTGTCATTAATCTTTCTTGGGAATAAAACGCCATTGCGGTTATATGGTAAGAATGGGTTATCAAATTTAACGAATTTCTTAAAGTCTTTTGTTTTGGCAATAGAAATAGTTGGTCCACATAATTCATCACACCAAACAATGTAATATTCCCCTTCTAAAGGAATAACACGTGGATCATATTGATATAACGTATCTTCAAGTGGTTTATCATTTTCATCAACGAAGTGGATTCTTTCGCCAATTTCGATATTAATGCCATCTTTTGAGTGACCAACATATAAATGTGGGATATCGTCTAAATTATCCCCTCTAAACACTCCAATAAACTCACCATTAAAAGGAACAATCGCGCTATTAAATGCGCGAGCAATATCCTTATGTGGGTGACGCTTGATAATAGGATTATTAGAGTATCTCCAAATTGGTCCTTCAAAACCTTTTGGGCATTCCTCCCATGGCATATTTGGAATAGCCATTCCGTTAACTACTTTGCTCATAACTATATTAGTTCAATCTTTTGATTGAATCCCTTTCTATGAAATCACATCGGATAGTGAATTCTGAATATTGTGGTTTGTTTTCTTGTGTGAGCCTGATGATATATAAACCGATTTCATCCCCAATTTGTTCACGTGGAACGTTAAATGTGGATAAAGTTGGGGTAACATATTTTCCATCACTGATGTTATCAAATCCGATAATTGAGTAATCATCAGGGATATACTTGCCCATCTTGTTAATTACTTTGTAGGCGTTAAGTGCGCAGATATCATTCGCGCAAACAATCGCCGTAATTTGAGGATTCTTGGTTAGAGTATCCTTCAACATTTTATTGTCGCTATATTGGAGGTCTGTGTTATCAAAGATAACTTCAAAACCCTTAACTCCTATTTTTAAGTTGTCATAGACACACGCTCTAAAGCCTTCATGTCTTTCTCTAAAGCTGAAAGCGTGCATATCACTACCATAGAAGCAAATATTTCTATGACCATAATCGATTAATATCTTGGTCGCTTCATATATAGAGGTGTAGTTTGAATATTTGATTTGAGTTACACCTGTAGAATGAATGTATTTTGGATCAACTTCAATAATTGGTTTATTGAACTTGCGAATCTCCTTGAAGATTGCGTCCGGGTTCTTGTGGAGAACCACGAACGCAATACAAGGATTGTCTTTTAATGAACGAACCTGGTCAAGATCGATGTTACCGCTATCGAAAACAAAGTATTCTAATTTAATAGATGCTCTATTAAGTGTGGCGTACATATTCTTAATAATTGGTTGCCAATAGTCTTCTTTCATTAAGATTGTCGAAGAGACAATGATAACGACAGAAGTTTTCTTATTGGTTTTACTTCTAAGTTTTTTAAAGTCGTAACCGAGTTCAACAGCTTTTTGCATGATGATGTTTCTTGTTTCATCACCAACGTTATATTTGCCTGCTAAAGCACGGCTTACTAAGCCTTTAGTAACCCCACATTCCTTAGCGATATCTTCTAATCTGACGGTTTTTGCCATAATTAAATATTCCTAATCTTTAAATTAGTTTCCCCATGGGCTGATAGAGCCATAAATTGAAATGTCATCTAATAATGGGTAAGCAGCTGCTGAACCAACAACTGTTGTAAGAGTGAAGCCATAATATGCAGTATTTGGTTTAAGAGTAACTGTATATTCTGTCCAATCACTATTCTTTGTGATAGTAACTTGTCTCATAACTGAAACACTATCAAGAGTGTGGTTGGTCTTATCAATTTTACTAACAGTAAAGACTCTAATCTTGAGACCGACATCAAGGTTTGTTGCACCTTTTGCCCAAATTGAGAATGTTGTTCCGTAGAATGCATCGCCATCACCAAAGAGGATAGCTCTATTTGTGTATCTCATAGCACCACCAGAGCTCTCTTTGAATTTGGCACATTTTCCGTCATTTCTACCATTAGTATCTAATTGGAGATAATCGTTAGAACCCATAAGTTTCCAGTTAGAATCACCAATTAAAGAAACAGCGTAATCATTACCGGTCTTATACCAGTCTGAATAGTAAGCAGCTCTTAATCCACTAACTTGTGTAAGGTCTTTGTGATTATTATCATAACCAACACCCATTTCAGTGTAGGATTCGAAATCATCAAATAATACGTATTCTTCTGCTACGAAGTTTCCAAAAGCGTTAGAAGCTGTTCCAGAAACTGTATCTAGTGCGAAGGATTTACCATTATTTGCGCCAACAAATGTTGCATCGAAATCAAAGCCTTGTGCTGTACAAACCATATGAAGTTTGCCTTCAACTACTGCATGAGTAACTGGAAGTTGGACTGCAGAACCATTTGATTTTAATTTGAATGATAATGTTCCAGTGCCATCGTTTGCAAATTTAGCGGTACCTTTAAAGGCATCACTTTCGATTGCGTAATTTTCGCCAACAACGATTGGAGTTTCTGTTTTAGATGTTGCACCAACGTTAGAAAGAACGACATCATCAAACCAAGAATAGCAATCTGAGTATTGTTGATCCTGTCCTCCTCTAACTCTTAATGAGAAATTAGAGAAGAATGGCATCATATCTGCCAATGATTTAATTGTGTAACCAGAAGCAGCGATCATTGGTTGAATTTGAGAGAATGGATATTTACCGTTGTTATATGCGATTTGCCAATTTGGATCATCTAAACTAACGGTGTATTTTGTCCATTCTTGTACGGTTGGTTCGACTAAGTAGGAAATATAAACGCCTGCTAAATCGATTGAGCCAACCATAATGTGGTCTGTAATTTCAAAAGTTAAACTTGCGGATGTGTTAACTCCACCTTTAACCATGAATGAGAATGTATCGTAAGACTTATCAAGATCTAAAGCAGTGGTATATTTATACCATTGACTGCTATGCCAGAAATGAAGTTTGACACAGTTTCCATCAGAAATGCCCTTATTTGTAGAGCCATCTAAGTTAATGGAAGCAGATGTATCTCCCCAATCTGTTGTAAAAGTCTTAATTGTGTATTTTTCTGCAAGATCTAAATCTGTTTCTGCTGTTCCGTCTTCAAGAGTGACGACATCATCAGCTTCTAAAGAAACGAGAATACCTTTCTTACCCGCATCGTCTTCTACATAATACTTATTTTCCTTATAACCAGGAGCAGCGCGCACGATATATAAGTCACTCTTGGTAACTGTGTAGCTAGTGCCCACTACTGCGGTATATTCGGTAGCATCAACAGTTTTAACTTCGATACCTTTACCGACATATTCACCCCAAGTGATGTTTGCACCAGTTGAATCAACAGAAACTAAAGAAGTCTTCTTTGTTTCATAAGAGAATGTTTTAGCATCACTATCAGAGTGTTTGCTGTCGCCAGCGATTGCGGTGACTTTTACTTCATATGTTCCTTCTACCGACGAGAAGTAATATTGTGGAACCATCACTTCAACTGGAGCAGCGTTATTGACAACAACAGAGTACTTGCTAGCACCCTCGACTGCGGTCCAGCGAATAGCAGCATCGTCAGCGGTAATGTCTGACATTACTAGCTTTTCTTTAGCACCACCAGGTGTGCAACTTGAAAACACAAGTAAACATGACGTCAACAAAAGAAGTTTTTTGTTTTTCATATAAAATACCTCACCTTTATATTGTCATTATAAACCAGTTTCTTGGCATTTTATTAATAAACAAAATTAGATTTAAGTAAACAAGTGCATATGTTTATTAAATTGTTTACTACTTGTTTATTTTTAGTTTACTGAAAAAACACCCCTATATCTCATATTATTGAGACTTTTAGGAGTGTTATTTTCTTTTCAATTTTTTGAGCAATTAATCGTACAGATTATTTCCTTTATTTTCTTTAATTGCTTCTTTAGCGATCTTGTTAAGTTCCTCTAGTTCTTCTCTACTTACTGGAGGAGTAACTTCATCATATGTATATCCGCTTGGATTAAACTTAGAAATGTCTAATTCTTTTTTACCAGTTAAGAAGTAAACCCAAAGTAAACCAGTTACCGTTCTACCTCTTTCACTTAAGTGATATCCATCTCTATCTAATGTATCTCCATAGACTTCTCTAGCGAGTCTAATCGCTGTTCCACTAGGAATGATATATTTGATGCCACTTCTTTCTTTTACTTTTAAGTAAGCGTCATCAATATCTCTAGTCATTGCGTCTTGATCCATTGGATTAGAACCATATCTATCATGAGAAAAGCTTTTCGCGTAGCTCCATGTTTTATGTAGTAAATAAGTCGCATCAGAATATTTTCTAATTCCTTCCATTAACAAAGTTAATTCTGGGAAGAAAGTATCCGCGTCACAAGAATCACCACTTCTTTGTTGGAAAGTGATGTAATCCCATTTCATGTAGTTAAGTCCTTCAAAGATATCGCATTGGAAAGAAGCGACTCCATTGATATAGAAATCATATTCTTTTTCTTTAGTGTTGAAATTTTTCCAATGTCGAGAAATTGGACATCCTCCAATATAAAGAACACAGATATTGATATCTATTCCATTCGCCTTAGCGATATCATGGACATAGGTATGAACATCCACTGCGAACGAATTACCTACACATAAAATATTCATTTTAAATACTCCTCAACGCATTTAATGAGTGAACGATATTTATTATCGTTATCACTTACAGACTTACCACATAAAGAGATATAAATCTTGAGTTTTGGTTCTGTTCCACTTGGACGGACCACTACTGAGTCTCCGTTCGCGAAAATCAACTTCAAAACATTAGATTTTGGTAAGCCTTCAATGCCTTTATCATAATCTTTGATTTCTTGGATTTTCACTCCATCTAGTTCGTTAACTTTATTTCTAAAGAACTCCATGATGTCATTCATCTTTTTAAATCCTTGAGCCCCTTCAAATTCATAGGAATTTAAGTAGTTACTGTAGTAACCGTATTTCTTATATAACTCGTTGAGTTTGTCTAATAAAGAGATTCCTTTGCTCTTATAATAAGCGAACATTTCAACGATTAAGAAAGATCCATTAACCGCATCTTTGTCTCTAACATAAGATCCACTTAAATAACCATAACTCTCTTCAAAACCGAGAATATAGGCGGTTTCTTGATGCTTTTTCTCTAAAAAGAGAATTTGTTCACCGATATATTTGAAGCCGGTTAAAACATCTTTATGGGCTACTCCATAGTTCTCTGCAACTTTGTTTGCCATATCAGTGGTAACAATAGTTTTGACATAAACTGGGTTATTAGGCATCTTATTGTGTTTCACTCTTTGAGAGCAGATATAGTCTAATAAGAGAACACCAACTTGGTTACCGCTCATTAAGACATAGTCTTCCTCGTTTCTAATCGCGATACCTACACGGTCACAATCAGGATCAGTAGCGATTAATAAATCTGCGTTTTCTTTTTTCGCGTATTCCATACCCAAGGCCATTGCTTCTTTAATTTCTGGGTTAGGATATGGGCAAGTAGTAAAGTTACCGTCTGGTTCTTCTTGTTCTTTAACAACGACAACATTCTTATAACCAGTTTCTTTTAAGATTCTGGTGACTGGTTTTAAACCTGTTCCATGTAATGGAGAATAAACAATCTTCACGTTTTTATCAATCTCTTCACCAAAGAGAACGCTTTCTTCTTTGACTCGATTAATAAATTTGGTAATTAATTCATCATCAATGTATGTAATCATTCCACTTTTCACATTTTCTTCAAAAGAAGAATGTTTAGTTTTAAATGGATCGATATTATTAATTTCACTTAATATTTCTGCAGCAGCTTCAGTGGTGATTTGACATCCATCATTGCCATACACTTTATAGCCGTTATATTTAGCAGGATTATGAGAGGCAGTAACCATGATTCCTCCTGAAGTATGGAGTTCTCTAACTGCATAGCTCAAACATGGTGTTGGCATTAATTCTTTATAAATAAATACTTTAATTCCGTTGGCTGCGAATACTTCCGCAGCGGTTTTAGAAAAGACATCACTTTTGATTCTTGAATCATAAGAGATAGAGATGCTCGGTTTATCAAAGTGTTTATTGATGTAATTCGCTAAACCTTGACTTGCTTTTCTAATGACGTAAATATTCATACGATTTGTGCCTGCACCAATGACTCCTCTTAATCCACCAGTGCCAAATTCTAAATCGCGATAAAAAGCATCTTCAATAAGAGGCTTGTTATCTTTCATAGTTTTTAATTCATTAATTAGATCTTGGTCTTCTTTGACGTTTAAGACCCATTCGTTAAATTTTTCAATGCTCGTTTTCATAACGCCTATATTTTAATATTTGAGGCATATATTTGATAAACAAAATTGTTAACTTTTTTGTAACATCGTCAACTTTTGACTGTTATATAAATATAAACTTCCTTTTAAAAAAATCTTTAATTATTTCTAATGATATTTAAAAAGATAATGCTATAATTTTCCCGTGTTTTCTCGGGGGAAACTATTATGAAATATGATGTCATAATTGTCGGTGCCGGTCCAAGCGGATACATGTGCGCTTATGAATTAGCAAATAAGAGAAGCGACTTGAAAATCCTTCTTCTAGATAAAGGAAGAAATATCTACGAAAGAAGATGCCCTGTTTTAGAACACAAATTAGATAAATGCCCAATTAATCAAAAAGGGTATAGAGAATGTTACCCAGCTTGCTCCATCACTAACGGCTTTGGAGGAGCGGGTGCTTATTCAGATGGTAAATTCAACATCACAACCGAATTCGGTGGATGGTTAACAGATTATATCTCTCCAGAAGAGTTATTAGATATTATTAACTATGTTGATAGAATCAACATCTCTTTTGGTGCGACTGAAGTTATTACTAATCCAGACACAGATAAAGTTAGAGAAATCGAAAGAAGAGCAATGTCTGTCGGTGTCAAACTCTTAAGAAGTAAAGTCAGACACTTAGGAACAGAAGAAAACATCAAAATCCTTTCTCGTATCTATGAATGGCTAGACAAAAAGATTGAAATGAGATTCAACACTAAAGTTGTTGATATCGTTACTGAAAATAAAGAAATCAAAGGCGTTAAGCTTGATAATGGAGAAACTCTTGAAGCAGAATACGTCGTTTTGGGCGTTGGAAGAGAAGGCTCTAAATGGCTTAACGAACTCTTTGAACGTTATCAAATTCCAATGAGTCAAACTCAAGTTGATATCGGTGTTAGAGTGGAATGCCCTAACTTAGTTATGGAAGAAATCAATGAAAACCTTTACGAAGGTAAATTCTTATATAAAACATCTGTGGGTTCCACAGTAAGAACGTTCTGTTCTAACCCAGGTGGACACGTAGTCGTAGAAAACTATGAAGGAGTCATGAACGTTAATGGTCACTCATATAACGATTCTAAACTCTCAAGTAACAACACAAACTTCGCCTTACTTGTCTCCCACCACTTTGAAGAACCATTCAAGAAGCCTAACGAATATGCGATTAAAGTTTCTTCAATGGCCAATCAACTCTCTTGTGGATCAGTCATCGTTCAAAAATATGGTGATATCAAACTCGGAAGAAGAAGCACCAAAAAGAGAATCGATGAAGGATTCGTAAGACCAACACTTAAAGAAGCAGTTCCAGGGGACTTAGCCTTAGCCCTACCATATAAAACGATGAGATCAATTATTGAAATGATTGAGGTTCTCGATAAAATCACTCCGGGTATCGCCACTGAACACACATTACTCTATGGCGTTGAAGCCAAATACTACAGTGCACACCCTGAGATGGACGATAAGCTTGAAGTTTCTGGAATTAAAAATTTATACGTCGCTGGTGACGGAGCAGGTCTAACTAGAGGCCTTGCACAAGCTAGCGCATGCGGAGTATATATCGCAAGGAACATTATCGGAAAGAAGGACTAATTTATGTCAAAGTATGTCGGAACAACCAGTAGAGGTATCAGACTTCCTATCATCAAAAAGGGAGATAATCTCGCAGACATGGTTGTCACTAGTGTGTTGGAAGCTAGTAAAAACGAACCATTTGCAATTAACGACAAGGATGTTATCGCTATCACGGAAAGCGTTGTGGCAAGAAGCCAAGGAAACTACGCAACTGTGGACGATATAGCAAAGGATGTTCACGACAAATTCCAGGGAGGAGAAATTGGAGTTATCTTCCCAATTCTTTCAAGAAATAGATTCTCCATTCTTTTAAAAGGAATGGCTAGAGGCGTTAAGAAAATTTATCTCATGCTCTCTTATCCAAGTGATGAAGTGGGTAATGCCTTATTAACTTATGATGAATTAGATGAGAAAAATATCAACCCTTATAGTGATGTTCTCTCATTAGAAGAATATAGAAAATTATTTGGACACAAAGTCCACGAATTCACCGGTGTTGATTATATCGACTACTATGTCTCTTTAATCAAAGGTGAAGGATGTGATGTTGAAGTCATTTTTGCTAACCAAGCAAAGACCATTCTTAACTACACAGATAAAGTATTAACATGCGATATCCATACAAGAAACCGCACAAAACGCATTCTTAAAGAAAAAGGTGGCAAGATTGTTCTTGGTATGGATGATATCCTCACTGCCCCAGTTAATGGAAGCGGATATAACGCAAAATACGGCTTACTTGGATCAAATAAATCCACGGAAGAAGTTGTTAAACTCTTCCCAAGAGACGCTCAATCATTAGTGGAAGATATCCAAGCTAAAATCAATAAAGCCACTGGTAAACACGTTGAAGTTATGGTTTATGGCGATGGAGCGTTTAAAGACCCACAAGGAAAGATTTGGGAACTCGCTGACCCAGTTGTCTCCCCATTCTACACAAGTGGCTTAAAAGGCACTCCAAATGAATTAAAACTTAAATACCTTGCAGATAACGACTTTAAAGATCTTAAAGGTGACGCTTTAAAAGAGGCAATCAAAAATAAGATTAAAGAAAAAGAAGGAAGCCTTGTTGGCAATATGGCCTCCCAAGGCACTACCCCAAGACAATTAACTGATTTAATTGGTTCCCTCTGTGACTTAACTAGTGGATCTGGAGACAAAGGAACACCTGTTGTTCTTGTCCAAGGTTACTTCACTAACTATTCACAAGATTAATTTAAATAATCCCTATCCAATCACTATCTGGGTAGGGATTTTTATATGCCACTCATGTTGATTTTATTACCTAGTTGTGGTTTACTATAAGTGTTAGAGATGTACCCCTATTCCTTACGGTTTGGGGTATTTTTTATTACGTACACTAGTATACATAGCATCACTAGAATCATGAATATATCATTCATATCTAGACCTCCTTTCACTTTTCGGTAACACTTTTCAGTGCAACTAAAATGAAAGAAACCACGAAAAGAACAATTTAGTTACACCTACTTGGTAAGTGCAACCGAGTGTAGGGAATTAAAAAACTCCCTACATATATATAAAGAGGGAGGTTTTGTGATTTTTTTAAAAATTTTCTTAAAAAAGTTTAGCTTGAGTGAGCAGTAAAGTACGCTTTCGCATTCGTGTAACCACTAAGTAAGATGTAGTTACCATTCTCTAAAGTCCAGTAGCAAATATTTAAGTCGCCACCACTACCTTCAAGAATGTCGTTTGTAGTAGCCGCATAGTAATAAGGAGTTGTATTATTATACGCCTTTAAAGCATAATGAGATGTTGCATGAGAAGATGGAGAACTCCAGTTATTGCATGCTTGTAAAGCAGTTTCGCCAACAAGCAATTTTATAGTTGCCTTAGTATTTTTAAAAACATAGTCGTCTTTATCAATAAACAATGTTCCAGTGTTTGGAATTTCTTTTCCAAAATAGAGCGTTGAAATTGCTGGCAAGTGAACATATTTAATCATGTCGCACTCTTCAAATGCTTTAGTAGCAAGAACTTGTAAATTAGTGCAAGGTGTTAAATCCAAAACTCCAGTTGATGTAGTTTCGATTAATGAAGATGCTCCTCCGCTATAATTGTAATAGGAATAGGAAACTCCACCAGCCATATTAGATAACTTTTTGCACTTATAAAAAGCACCGTTTCCAATCTTAACTATATTAGTTAAATTCCTAAAATTAAAGGTTTCTAATTTACGACAATCTTTAAATGCCTGAGTATCAGAAATAACTTCAGCGTTTTGGTAATATAATTGATTGCGGTAATCTGTGAAGTTAAATGGAAGAGAGTAATCATAAACTTCATCTCCTGGGGCTAGAGCGCAAATATATTTGAGTCCAGTGCCACCAGTAATGGTAGTTAGGTGAGAACTATTAGCAAAAGCACCACCATAAATATGAGTGAGTTCAGAATTTAAGTTAATGGTGGTATATTTATTGCCTGCCAATGCATGCAATCCAATAGCCTTCGTGCCACTAGCAATATTAAGTGTTCCAGTTCCACCTTGCATTTGATAAAGAAGCGTCTTTTTATTGTTGTCTCCAACATAATAAATACCATCATTAATTAATGAGAAATTACTATTTCCTGCAAATGTAATAGAGGTAAGATGTGTTCTATTTTTCGATGAGTCGTTTGCCGGAGCATGAGTATAGAAGGCCGCACTTTCCAAGCGAGCAAGACTTGAGCTTAATGTAACGCTTCCAAAAACATGGTTATAGAAAGCACATTTCTTAATGCTTGTTACGTTAGGTAAAATGCAATAACCGGTGCCTGTCTTAGCAGATGCATAGTCCGAATCAGAAGGTTGGATAACATTCCCTGATTTGTAAGTGATAATCTTAACACCATATGTGTCTGCATCACTATCTTTGTCGTTTGCCTTTCTATAGAAAGCTCTTTCACCAATGCTTGTAATTGTGGCTGGAAGAATAAAAAATCTTCCAGCTTTTTCATTTTTCTCGTGACAGCCAAACGCTTCATCGCCAATAGCAACCAAGTTATTTGAAACATCAATTGTAGTATTACCAATTGTCTTTGTGATTCCAGTTAGGTCAATTTCATCTGTGGAGTTACCAGATGAAGTGAAATATTTAACTGCTGTATAATTTGATGAATTCTTGGATCTAGCAAAGACAATAATTCCTGACTTATATTCAGTATCATTTTTAGGTGGATCAACAAAGGTTCTTGTTGATGGATTCCAATATAAAATACTTCCGCTATCGAAATCAAAATCAATATCATATAACGTTGGTATACATGATCTACTTAAGGAGTTGGCTTTATCTCCATATTCAATTTCATTATTGTAAGAGCTAATTGGTCCTTCAGCATTCCATTTAATTTTGACACCACTATTCTCTGTAATCGTATCAATCGTTCCTGGAGCTTGTCCATCAAGATAGATGACTAAATCTTTAAGCGTATTTGTAAGATTACCTACGCCAGAGAAAACACCTTGTTCATAAGTATTTCCAGCTTCAGTTTTTGTTCCCCATGGAATTGATTTTCCACTAGCAATTGCTTTAGAGGTTGTTAAGAAAACTTCTCTAAGAATCGTGCAGTTCTTAAATGCTTCATTGCCAACAAGGCATAAGTTTTCATTGCCAACAAAACGTGTCAAAACAGATGCTCTACAGAAAGCGTTAGGGGCAAGAGAACATGTATATGAATTGGCGTTATGTTCAGTATGGTTACATTTTTCCATCTCAACGGAAGTAACTTTTGTACTATACCCATTTGCAGCGCCAAAACAATATGGCCCTATTCCTGCCCAATTTTGTTCGTTGTAATCTCCATCAGCTTTGTTTACATTTGCAGCTTTTGCATCCGCATCATTAAGTGAGCAAGGAAGAACGACTTCAATTCCTTTGTCGCTGCTTAAATTCATGCCAATATTACCAAAGCAATAACCGCTTAAGAATCTTAAATGTCCATCATCATTAGGGTGGGTTTTAAATCCAAGGGTTTCACATTTTGTGAAATTAAAGAAAGCATATGGTCCAACATATTCCAAACAGTTTGGAAGCACCAAAGATGTTACTTTATCCATCTTAACCGTTGAAACAACTTTATTGTCTGAGAACACTCTAGCGCCAACTTCTAACAAAGTTGTACACTCAGAAAAATCAATTTCTTCAAGTAAATTACATTTATAGAATGCATGATGACAAATTTGAACTAATCCATCACTAAAAGTAACAGATTTAAGATTGCTTGTTTTATTTTCAAATGTACGTGCTTTAATAACTTTTAATGGATACTCAACGTTATCAAAAGTAACACTTCCAGGAATTCTAAGAGCTTTAGTAGCTGGATCATAATAAACGAGTTCTTCCTCTTCTTCAGTGCCTTCGTTAACAATATATGTTGTTCTAGTGATTGGAGCATTCCACTGATAAATTGCAGCGTACTTATGCTCAGCTCCAGCAGTATCTAAGCAAATGGTCTTTGGATTATTGAGTTCACTATCAAGCATAATAGGATCGGTTTCAATCGTGTATCTAAGACCAGGGAAATCGTTAGATTGTAAAATGACAATATGCTGACTGTCATAAGGAATCTTGCTATTGTTGCTTCCTTCAATTTGGAAATCTCTCCAATGGTTTGCGTATTTCGAATCTGGAGTAAACGGTGAACTATTGTAATAGCCAAAATGCAATACTGCTGATGAGTTAGCTCCAACGAAAGCGAATGACTCTACAACATCTAAGTTTTCTTCAAAATAAATCCAAACAAGACTAGAACAGTATGCAAATGCATAAGATTTAACGGTAATCTTATTAACGTTTTCTCCAGTGCCAGTTTTAGATGGGAAATAGAATGTTGTTAAAGAAGTGCAGTTTTCAAAACAGCATTCTCCAAAATATGTCAAAACAGTAGAACAGTTAAAGTCTGTTAAAGAAACACATGAGTCAAAAGCATGATCACCAATGGTGGTAATACGATCATTTGTTAATAAAATGCCAGTTCCTGCTTGATTAGAATAGAAGACATTTGTCATGTTGCGACAATCAATAAAAGTGCTAGGAGCAATCTCTGTCACCAAATATGGAATGGTGAAACTTGTCATTGATTCGCAGTAAGCAAACGCTTCTTCCCTAATTTCTTCAATTGTGGCTGGTAAACTAATTGTTTCAAAATCACAATATCTAAAGCCATGTTTAGCAACTGCAGAAACCGTAAAGTTTGCTACTCCATTACTAACTGCTGAAGGAACAGTTAAGCTAGTAGGTGTCGCGCTTGGAGCCATACCCCAAGAAATAGCGATCTTGCTGCTTTCTCCTTCAATAGAGTAGCAGTGATATTCATAATTAGTGCTTGGATCAACATAGGTAAAGAAGGTGTCTTCGTTAATAACGAGGGTGGCTTTGACAACACCGAAAATAGCAGTTGCCGTTGCCGCTACCGACATAAAAGCAATCGCGATAAGAGCATTAAGAGTAGAAAATACTTTTTTCTTTTTCATCTTATTGTCTCCTAAGACGTCCTATAGATGACGTTAACCGCCTCATACCTATTGTTCTGTATATAGTGTACCCTCTTTAGAGGCGTATAGGTAACTAAATAAGTTACAAATCGGACTGGTGAATCACTAAATTCGAGTGAAATATATTTATTTCCACCGACTTCTTTAATGGTTGCTAAGTACTCTTTAGCAACACTATCGTTAAAGAACGCTCTAAATGTAATGTTAGAAAGTGCTAAATCGTTTGGATAGTTTGCGAAAGTTGGTTGTTCAGTTAATAAATCAACGTTATCAACTGTATAGCCAATATTAGCCATGGTCTTATCACCAATGCTAGCATCTGTTTGACCTTGAACCGCTAAGAAGTAAATATTTGCAGAACTATTTCTAGCGCCAATAACATAATCGCCCTTAGGTAATTTAAAGACATGGCCATATAAGGCGTTATGATCATTATTCATTCCGCTATATTCTTCAGTTCTTGTTGTAGTTACACCGTTTTTAACGTCGTAGGTAAAATAGCGGTGTCCATCAGTGCTGTTAGAAAAATTAGTTGCTCTCATTGTGTATAGTGGGACGACGGATTCTTTGTTGCTTCTTGTTGTATCATTACTATAAATAGTAATATCACCACCATTACCAACAACAGAAACGTTTGCACCATTATCGTTTTCAATGCTAAAAACAATTGATCTGTCTGGATAATACTTTCCATCGGTGTGTAAATATTTACTATCTCCCGGCCTAAAAACTGGCATATATGAAGATAAAGATGATAATCTTTCGTTTTGGTCAGAAAGAAACATAAATCCAAATTTTGGATTTCCTGGATTAATAGGGGCACCATATTTATCTCTTAAAACAGAAGATAAGTAATTGGTTAGCCATGGGCTATCAGTGTTATACATGTAGTTATTATTTCCAGCATAGCTCATATCATTTAAATCAAGTTCAAAAACATAATTGAAATCTCTAGAGAATGGGTATCCAAAGGAATTGACGTCTGAATATGAAGGAAGAATTGTGCCTCTTTTTGGAGACCATCCAATATCATCGTTTTTGTTTGTAAAGCCACTCTTTACGTGATCAAATTCTGCGGTTGAGAAATAGACTTTAGTTTTTGGATCGCCATTAATAATCCTGCTGTCGCCAATTTTGTCTAAACTGTATGTATCATAACTACCAGTTTCAGCGCCGACACAGTGAGAAGTAACAATCTTAAAGACACCTAAGCCACGATCGATATTATTATCTCTATCATCTTCTATGACCTTGTTCCAAATAAAGTCAACTGAGTTAAAGTAAGGCTCATTTTCTCCAGTAACTGTGTATCTATCATCACCAACCAGGTTGTTATAAGCAGACATATTTTTGGTTGTTGAAACAATGTATTCAAAATCGCCAGAAGTAAAGTTATATCTTCTAAGATATTCTTCATAGTTATTAAAAACTGCTAAAGTTTCTGGTGTCTTGTTGTTAATAAATTCTTTATAAGAAACATAGTTAACTCTAGTGTTATCACTCTTACTGTTATTGCCGGAAACAATTTTTGTTCCAACAGTCATATCACTACGAATAAGACTATAAATTCTTGAATAGTTAATAATACCAACGTCACCATTAGTGGTTAATCCATAATCAGGATCAATAGTGTTAACAACATTAGTGCCGATTTCTCCAATTAAACCCGTATCACTTTCAGTGAGGATTGGAGTAAATCCTGTTTTATTAAATGTAAATTTTGCATCATAAACGAAACAATTTCTCATTGTTCCATTAACGTGGCCTGCTAAGAAGCCAATGTTATTGCCATGGTGGTAATTAGTGTTTCTATCACCTGAAGAACCGGTATTTAAATAATCACAGAAAATAGAAGCGGTAAATCTACCATCTCCATCTATATATGTATCTCCATTTGAGTAGAACTCAATAACATAGGATTGAATAACTCTAGAGAATGTATATCCATCCACTGTGGTAGAGGCAACTAAAGAAATTCTTGTATCAGCTTGCATATCTCCACCAGAGTTGAAATCACTGGAGTTCTTTAAAGCATCCATGTTAATCATAATTGCTTCATCTAAAACACTATCGCCATCAATATCGATAACTTTAGCCTTTTGAATAAGCGGGGAAGATGAAACCCATGAATATGTAAATGGGTCATTAGCAACACTTGGGAATGTTGGTAAAAAATATGCTTTGTTGTAATAATCGTAAGTTTTATTTGCAGAATCATTAAGCGCGAGTAAAGAAGTACCACTTATACCATTAAGTCTCTTAAGATTGGTGGCTTCAAAGGCTGAACCATTTTTCTTATAGACCGATAAGCTTGTATCAGTAGCGAGATAATGTGAACTGGAGAAGATGTCATCAATATCCGCGGAGAATAATAAGTTATCTTGATCTGTAGGTGTGGAATTATATCCTAAAGAACATATTTCAAGATCTTCACACACAAGGCCTTCAACAACACCTTGATAATCAACATAGCCAAAGACACCGATATCTTCTGGATATCCAGAAACTTTTAAGTTTCTAATTGGAAGACCTTGACCGTTAAATTCACCAACGAATGGGGTTCCTTCACTACCAATTGGAAGAATGATAATACTATTAGAAAGAGTACCCATATCTAAATATTCAGTGTAGATTGTTCCACCTTGGCCATCATCATTAATACATTTTGGATTTTGTCCTTCTTCGAAGACGTGTCCAACTTGGAAATAAGTCTTTTGAGGGAAAATACCTAAGTTTTGTAGACGGGTTAAGTTATAGAAGTGAACTGGAGAAACAATCTCGTAAGGATGTTCTTGAGTGCCATCACCAGTAAAGAAATAACCACGTAAACCAACTTGGCCATTAATCACTTTTTCTGCGTTATTATTTCCACCCTTAAACCAGCCCAAGGTACTTCCAATAGTGAAAGTACTAATACCAAGGGCAAAAACACCGAGAGCGATAGGAAGCAAAGCCTTCTTTTTCATAACTAAGCACCTGCCCCCTCAGAGAACGAGAATGAGAAATAGAAATCGTACACCGCAAGGATGTTACGAGAATAGATATCTTGTAAGTATTGCTCTAACTCAGCTGGAGCGTAATTAACATTGATATAGATTGTTAATGATTCACTAGTGAATGTTACTGAATCATCAGTAGCTAAATCAATGTCGCCTGGTTTAGGATTAGAGCTATAGAAATTAGAGTGACTTTGAAGTGGATCTTCAGAGATAAGGTTAGATAAGTAAGAAAGTTTATAATAAACTTCTTCACTTTCAGAAAGTGGAGTGGCCTTATCAATGTAGCTTGGATAATAAAGTTTACTATCTACTCCATCTGTATAAAGTGGATTGCTATCCGCTAAATCGCTTTCATAGAAAACATCAAAATCAACACAGTCAGTTAAAAAGATTTCATTTGACGCCTTACTCTTAGCGGTAAGTCTAATTGATTGAAGGTCTAATAAAGCATTTACTAATTCACTTGAAGTGAATGTTACTTCGTAAATTGCGTTACAGTTCATGTCCTTAAGACTTTGAGAGGAAATGAGCATTGCAACTGGGTCATAAACATTCATGACAGTAATTGGACTAACATCATCCCATTCATCGTGAGCAGCGTCATACACTGTATCAAATTCTTCAGTGTCTTCACTGTAGCCATATTTATTAACTGCTCCAGTTTCTGGAGTTAAATAGTCAAAGATTTCAATATCACCAACAAGGGATGAATGATAATCAAACTTGTAGAGGTTGATAGATTCAATTTCAACGTTCTTGGTTTTGACACGCATTTGCATACCGCTTTCAGTAGCGGTCATAGATGCAAGGAACCAAGCGTAGACACCAACAAAAGACACAGTTAACGAGAAGATCGTAACTGCGGCTGCAGCAACTATTTTTGTAAATCTGTTTTGTACCTTTTTCATGTCTACTAAATAAAAAATCCAGCGTGCCGTGAAATAGGCAGCTGGCTATCCATTTAATAGGACCCTCTAGTTTTGCGTCACTGGATTACTCCAGCTTTGCTTTTTTCTATGTGCAATAATTATAAACCCTTTTGTATGTGTATGCGCAACACTTTTTTCTGCGAAAGCTATTTTTGTTGTTAAAATCAAGAATAATTCGCTTACAAAAATTGAGGTTAAAAACAAAAAGCCACCACTATTTTTTGGCGGCCTTTTTTCGTCTATTTTTGTTGCGATACATCTCTTTATCACTTTCAATAACAGCGCTTTCAATTGAGTCATTTTTTCTTTCAATTGTGTAACTTCCAACTGAGAGTTTTAAAGAGAATTGCTCATTTCCATATTTCTTGGATTCAGCTTTAATTTTCTTAACATATGTATTAGCGATTGTTTTGTTGGTTCTTGGAACAACCGCTAAGAATTCATCTCCACCCATTCTGAAGATATAAGATTTCTTAGGGAGAACGTTTTGAAGCGCAGCTTTTGCATAGCAAATATATTGATCTCCAGCCGCGTGTCCAAAGCGGTCATTGATATCTTTTAAGCCATCACAGTCTGCAGTAATCATTGTAAGAGGGAAGTTAAGTCCGTTCTTTCCTTGTTGAGTTAATTCTTCAAAGAATACACGGTTATAAACGCCGGTTAATTGGTCGGTGATAGATTTAGCTCTAAGTTCACGTCTAGCAACTTCTTGAGAAGTGATATTGTTAACGATTCCGACGATACCAATGACTTCTTTATTGTTATCAAAAATTGGTTCTTTAATGATTTGTAAGTAGTCCTTGGTGCCGTTAATTCCGCCTTCTCTAATTGTGTAGCTGGTGCCTTTACCGGTTCTAATGACTTCCATGTCGCTCTTATGAGCAAGTTTCGTATTTCTCTTATGTTTTCTAATTTCAGGATCGGTCTTTCCACGCACTGTATCATTAGGATCTGCTAAATGTCTCCAGTCCTGCGAACAGAAAGCATATCTTCCTTTTGCATCCTTGAGGTAAATCAAAGATGGTAAGGCTGTTAATATATCCGAGAAATCATCAAACGAGGTTGAGTTTGCTAATTTGACTGCATTATTGATTCTAGACAAAACAATGTTTTTAGTGTCTGAAGAAGTAATTGCGCCGATTACAGGATCAACAAGGTATTTGTCATCTTTATCAACATTTTTATCATCAGTCAACACTAAAACAGGCAAGGAAAACATGAAATTATTCGTATTCTTCACAAAAGAAAGAATCTCACTCACATTTTCAAATGAAAATGGATTATCAATTATTAAAACTGATATATTTTCAAAATCGCTATTTAACAAATCTAAAGCGTTTTTTTGTCCATAGACTGTTGTGACATTGTATTCATCTTTGATAAATTCAATGAGTCTATTAATTCTTTCTGATTCGGAGTTTGAGATAATTGCAACGTTTTTCATATTTAAACTAGGTTTCTATGTATGATACCACAAATTATAATTTGTAAGTATAACTTTTTTATTCTTTAGTTTAATAACTAACTGCTAAATCACAAGATAGAACTGATAACTAACTCATTTTTGAGAAGAAAATTGTTTACTAATTTTTCAAAACTTTTTTCTAGGTAAGCGATTAACCTAGCGAACTTTTTTCATCAAAATTGAGAGTCTACTTTTTTCCTACATTATTGTAGAAATCATGTTTTGCTCCGTTTTTGGAAAAAATAATACGACTGACTCATATAAAATTTAAATTTTACTAACTCGGTATTTTATCGCGTTTTTTGTCAAATTGAGCTCAAATTAAGTTTATAAGAAAACGCTTCAAGTAGTTGCTCTCAACCTACTATTTTTTTTACGAGTTTATAAAGTATAAAGCTGTTTATTTTTTTGATTGTTGCTAACATTTTTTTATTTGTTATAATGAGCGTGTTTGATGTTTAGATAACGCCAAAAATCGAGGTAGTATGCACTATAATTATTATTTTGAAGTTTGCTCGTTAGTCTTTCTCGTAGCGATTTTTATCGCCTATTCTACAAGAAAGAAATTTCCTGTCCCGGTTTTTAAGCTCTTCGGACTCATCTGCTTCGTTGTAATACTTAACGTATCTCTAGATATCTCTGCCTGTTTAGCGTTAGACTATTCAAATATTGTTTCTTATCAAGTTGTAGAATTATTTAATAAATTCTATTACTTCACTCAAATATTAATATCTTATTTGTTATTCGCCTATGTGTATTTTTCACTAGGTAGCACACTTAAATTTAGAAGAACTTATATATTTGCCTCCATCCCGTCAATCATTATGGCGGTTATTATCTTAACTAATTCAGCCCACCACTGGATTTTTGAACTTGTATATGATGAAAGTGGCTTCCTTTATTTAAATCGCGGTGTCGCTTGGTTTACTCTTTTCATTATCGCTGGACTAAACGTTTTTAGTGCAGTTATTTACACCATAGTGTATAGAAGAGCAATGTCTAAAAAGTTAAGATTCGTTTTACTATGCGTTATCGGTATTACAACTCTAGCAACAGTCATTCAATCTTTCATTCCTTATCACTTAATCGCTGGTATTGCTTATACACTATCAATTGTCTTTGCAATCATTACAGTTAATGATCCAGACGCAAAAGTTGATCGTATTTCTAACGCTTTTAATAATGATGCTCTTGTTGAATATATCAACAACCAAAGAATCGAAAGACAGAGAAAACACTACATTGTCATAGATTTAGAAAGCTTTGGAATGTTTAATAAAGTCTTTGGTTTAGTAGCGTCTAACGAGATGCTAGATACAATTAGAAGATTTATCGAAAGTGTAAACAAAAAAGCATACGTCTTCAAAGTTCGCTCTGCGAGATTCGTCATATTAGTAAGAAACAGCACAGAACAAGTTGAAATGGTTAAGCTCATCAAAGAAAGATTTTCCCAACCATTCGTCATTGACTCCTACACTGTTAAGATGACCATCAAATTATTCTATTTCGTGAACGAAAATACATTTAATAACTCCGACTCATATAATGACTTTATGAGAAGAGCAGAAGAAGTCATCAACTTCAAAGATTCCAACTATGTTGAACTTGATAAAGCGTTCATGGATCGCGTTGATAGAGATAGAAAAATCAAAGAGATTCTTGAAAGAAATCTTAAAAACAAAACTGGCTTCTATATGGTGTATCAACCAATCTATGATGTGAATAAAAAACAATTCAATCACTTTGAAGCCTTACTTAGATTAGATAACAATGAATTAGGTTATATCGGACCAGGTGAATTCGTCCCTATCGCTGAAAACACTGGTTTAGCAAGTGAGATTGACTACTTTGTATTAAACGAAACATGTGCTTTCTTAAAGCGTAATCCTCAAGTTGATATCCTTGAAGTTAATATCTCTTGTGCAGAGTTCTTCAATAACCCAAGCGAAAGATTTATCCAAACAATCAAAAAGCATGGAGTTGATCCAAAACGAATTTGTTTAGAGATTACTGAAACAGTCGCTGTTAAGTATCCTGCCAAAACTAAAGAATTTATGGCGGACCTTTCTAAATACGGCATTCAATTTGCAATGGACGATTTCGGAAGTGGATATTCTAATATCTCTAGATTCATCACTCTTCCATTCTCTCTTGTTAAGCTTGACAAAACTCTATTAGAGAAAACACAAAACATGACCATCTTCCTTGATTCCGCGGTTCACCTATTCAAAAACTTGAATATCCCAATCGTTATTGAAGGAGTTGAAACCGAAGAACAATTAACCCTTACTAAAACTAAAGGAATTGAATATGTCCAAGGTTATTTCTTCTCTAAACCATTAACTGAAGATAACTTACTCGACTTCTTAAATGAACAAAAAAGTAACGCATGAGCGTTGCTTTTATTTTATACGATATTTCGCCTCAATAAATTTCATTACACTTTTTATAAAAAAGGAGCATAATAGCGGTTGTGTTTTTATGATTGCCACTATTATTATCTCTTGTATTACATTCCTAGCAGTTACATTATCAATTCTCTTCTTCCCAAAGATTAGAATTGGTAAATTTCATATATCCACTTATTGGGTTATTGCTCTAGTTGGCGCTATCACTTTATTAGCGTGTCAACTCGCTCCAATTAATGAAGTATTCACCCAATTAACAAGCAACACATCAATTAATCCACTCAAGATTATTGTTCTATTCTTCTCAATGACCATTCTTTCTATCTTCTTAGACGAAGTTGGTCTATTTAAGTTTTTAGCAAACTTCGCTGCTAAACACGCTAAAAACAATCAATACGCTTTATTTACTATTTTTTATTTCTTAACTGCAACACTTACTATTTTTACATCTAATGACATTGTCATTTTGACCTTTACTCCATTTATTTGTTTCTTTTGTAAGAACTCTAAAATCAATCCAATCCCATATTTAGTTGCAGAGTTCTCTGCCGCTAATACATGGTCACTAATGCTTGTTATTGGTAATCCAACAAACATCTATTTAGCAACTTCCGCTGGAATCAATTTCTTTGATTATTTCAAAATCATGGCGATTCCAACTTTGGTAGCGGGCTTAGTAGAATTTGTTGTTTTATTTTTAATCTTCAATCATAAATTAAAAACTCCACTTCAAATAAATGAAGAAGATGTCCATATCGAAAACAAAGTTGCTTTAGTTATTGGTTTATTACATCTATTTGCTTGTTTAGTGTTCTTAATCATTTCTAGCTACATTAACGTTGAGATGTGGATCATATCTTTAATATGTGCCTCATCCTTATTAATCTCATCAATCATAATGTGTCTAATCACTAAGAAGAATTGGAACTACATCACTGGTTCTATAAGAAAACTCCCATATCCTCTTATTCCATTTTTCTTATCAATGTTTGTTATTGTTGTTGCGTTAAACACTCAAGGGATTTCAGAAAAGATCGCTGAAGCGTTAGGAAATAGTAACGCGATTTGGACATATGGCTTCTCATCATTCTTTGCTAGTAATCTAATCAACAATATTCCAATGAGTATCCTCTTCTCTAATATGTGCTCAAATAAAGCGGCAGTCTACGCTTCTATTATCGGAAGTAATATCGGAGCCTTCTTAACTCCTACAGGTGCTTTAGCGGGTATTATGTTCACTAACCTTGTTAATGAACACGACACGAAATACACATTTATTGATTTTATCAAATATGGAGCGGTTATTTCTCTTCCAATTATTGCCGCTACACTATTTACTTTGTCTTTGACTATTACGTTTTAAAACCAAAAAAGAAGCCATTTCTTGATAGTTTTTTAACTCTTTAAATATATTTATTTGACTAAATAGGTCCATTCATTTAAGATAATCTCTTCCGTTTGAGAAAGAAGAGCATTATGAAAGTTTATAACGATAACTCACTAGTGAATTTATCTAATTCAATATTGAAGTGTTTTGACACTCCTACATTTCACGATTCAATTCCTGAAATTGATGAAAAATTAAAAGGACATAAAAAAGTTGTTGCGGTCCTATTTGATGGAATGGGTCAAAACATCACTAGAATGCACTTAAAAGAAAATTCTTTTATTAGAACCCACTATGTGACAACTATCAACTCGACTTTCCCACCAACAACTGCAGCAGCAACTACTGCATTTTTAACTGGTAAATATCCAATTGAAACCGGTTGGCTTTCTTGGTCTCAATATTTTAAAGATTACAATCGCAATATTATTCTCTTTAAAAGCAAAGACTATAACACTTTCGAAGACTTGATTAAGCCAGGAGAAACTCCAATTGCCTTAAGATATTTCCCACTTAAAAAACTTCCAGAATTAATTAATGAAGCTCATCCTAATATCGCCACAAAAGCGTTATATAGATTTCCAATAGAAGACGCTCAAGGACCAAAAACATTCTTAAGTGGAGCCCATATGATAAATAAGTTCCTTAAAAACAATAAGGAGTGTTTCTTATATTACTACTGGGATACACCAGATGGAGAAATGCATGAATATGGTATTGATAGCCATATCGCTCATCGCCGTGTTTTAAAAATTCAAAGATTCATGAAAAGGGTAACAAAAAAGAACCATGACACAGTGTTCATTCTTTTCGCAGACCACGGACATATTAATGTTGAATTCACTGATATCTGTGATCACGAAGACTTATATTCGCTTCTCTATCGCCCAATGACTTTAGATAAAAGAAGTCCAACATTCTTTGTAAAAGAAGAGAATCATCAAAAGTTTGTTGAACTATTTAATAAATATTACGGTAATGACTTTGATTTATTCACTAAGCAAGAAGTCCTAGATATGAAACTATTTGGAGAAGGAGAGCCTGCTAAAGGAGTGTTAGACGCCTTTGGAGAATTTGTCGCTATCGCTAAAACTAATAAGGTCTTATATGGCTCAAAAGAAATGGACAAAGTTGTCATTTTAAAAGGCCACCACGCAGGTGGAACTAAAGAAGAAAGATTAATTGATGTATCAATGTATAACGTTTGTTGATATAATAACCAAGCCTTTAGAGAACTATTATTAAAAGCACAAAAAAGAACCGGATACCGAGATATCCAGTTCCTTTTATTTTTACTTTAGATTAGAAATTGAATGTGATGTTTCTTAAAGCAACACGACCTTGGTTAGAAGATCCTGAAGCTGGTCCAGTAACATCAAATCTAATGCCATAAATCATTCCAACATTATTTGTGGATAATAAGAGCATGTTGTTTCTATTTGTTGGGAGAGTAACATCATTCCATAAATCAGCGTCCATTACCCAATCACCATTCTCATCTAAGACTTCAACAGTAATTGTGGAGTTGTTTGGTCTAATGCCTTCAGAAGCACTCCATAAGGAGATATTGTATTCAACATTTTCCATTGCCACATCAGTGGTGATTTCAAAATATGCATGTCCAGCGTTCTTCTTTTTGGCAGAGAGGACAACTTGATCTCTTTCAATAAGACCAGTTCTTAATCTTGAAGTAGAGAAATTAACATCGTTTCTAACAAAGGAAGTTATTAACACTGTTCCATCATATTTTTGTGGGAAGCCCCATTCACCTGGAGTCATTGTAACTGGATCTGGTGCATCTTTTTCTTCGGTTGGTACATCAAAATAGAAGTATTCGGTCTTATATCCACCAGTTCTAATGTTGCATCTATCAACGTAACCTGTAACTTGAACTTCTAGTTCAGTTGCGCCAGTCGCTAATAAACGTGTCCAATCTGTAAGAGGAATTCTCACTGAAGCAGTTGTTGGAGTTCCATCAACTCTAACGGTGGTTGCATAGTTTTCGGTGTTTTCTTGTCCTGAAGCGAAAACACTGAAATAGAATTCGTTATTTGTGTAATATCTAGATCCACCACTACAATTCCAACGGAATGTTGGGGATACGTTAGTGTACATATTTCCAACAGGAGCAACACTATTAGGACACATATTTAATCTTGCTAATAATTTACCAACTGCGACTTCATCTGGATCACCATCTTCAAAGTTCATTAAAAATTCTGAGAATGTGAATGCGTTATGAGACATAGTCATTAATAAATCATCTGGATAACAAAGTGTATCATTTGGATCTGCTTCATCATATTCATCAAAGACGTTCCAAATAAAGGCAGTAACTGATTCTTCAGCGCCTTCACCTTTACAGACTTCATAGTTGCCATAGCCAACATTAACTCCGTTAGCAGCGGTATATCGATCATCACCAAAGAAGTGTGCATCTTGATAAACATCCGCAAAGTGTTTTTGAGCAATTAATGAATAGGCAGTTGCCCATCCTTCAGCGTAAGCAAGATCAAGACCTCTACGTCTAGCTTGTGCTTCAGTGTACATATGGGTTCCACTTGAATTCATTTGATCATGGAAGTCATCTTCAGCGTTATGTCTAGAATAGTGAGTGCCACCTGGGTTATGAGTAATACCAAAGACGCGTTGGACGTGGTGACCATATTCATGGCCCAAAACGTCATAGTCTTCGTATGGGTTTGGTCTAGAATTTAAGACATTTGAATTATCTCTTGGTGCGACGTTAATGAAGTTGCCACTATAGTAGCATCCAGAAGTAGCACCTGGATATTTAATGGTACACATGGTGATGTCTTCACCATTATTGACATAATTAGCAAAGCTAGAAGCCATAATAGCAGGTTGAGTAATAGCGAAGCCTTTACCAACCGCATCATCCATTGTGAATGTGTAAGTTACTGAAGTTCTTCTTCTTATTGTACTAGGAATTCTTGTTCCACTTTGCCATGTGTATTCATTGCTATTTTCATCAACAACTTTAATTGATGTACCTTCTGAATATAGTTTGAAATAGAAGGTTGGGGCAATTTCACGAACTTCAATAATATCGTCTCTAATAAGAATTGGGCGGATTCTTGCAGTTAAATAAGAGAATGTGCCTGTTTGAGATGTATAACCTGTTTTAACAACAACGTCTTCTCCATCAAGGACACTATGGACTTCAACTTTAACTCCACGAAGTGGCATGGTCACACCATAGTCATCAGTGTAAACGAATGTACCAGAGACACCGGTAAGTGCTCTAATAATGACATCTCGATCAATTCTTTCTAACAAATCTTTGTTAATTTTGTCGTGAAGTAAATCTAGTTTTCCTAAATCAGCTTCAACAAGGTCGTCATCTCTTCTTAATTCAACAACGCCTCTACTAGTGTTTGATGGAATTCCATCAATTCCAGTAATCGTTTCTGCGTTATAGACAGCTTGTTCTTTAGATGCAACAGAAGTGACATATTTGTCTCCATCTTTGATAAAGAAAACACTAATCTTTTCATGATTGTCTGCAACTAATTCGAAGTTACCTTCTTTTTCAATGAAATCAACAGTTGCGGTAACGGTTTCATTTTCTTTGTCGACTTTAAGAGCGACTTGACAACCAGCCTTATTCACAACGAATGAGTTGGTTTTAATTCCTGCATAGGAGAATACGATTGAGTCATGTTTGTTATAAACTGTTCTTTCATCGATTTTCTCCATGAATGCTTCTTCACCCATCGCATGCATCTTTAGTTCAGATACATCCTTATCGACGGTGATCACATTTTTGCTTGCGTTAGGGGCAAATGCGGTCGCACTACCAGCTAGTAAAGCAAGCAAAAGCAACGATTTTGTAATCATCTTTTTCTTCTTTCCTCCATTTATAAAGATAATTATTGCTGTTGATAAGCATTTTAATAGCGTACTTAAAACAACGTGCAAAAGTCACACTTTTTGTTCCAAAAATCATATTATCAACAGCACGATTATTATAGCATACATCTATATTTTTTTATAATTTTTTAATAATCAATTTTATTATAGGTTAATCGCTATTTTGGATATTCCCATATACCAAAGTCCATTATTATGACTTACGCGAATTATACGGGCATTTTTTATCACTATCTCATTTTATTTTTAACAAATATTAATAATTATTGTGTAGGTGATGAAAAAATCCATAAACCTTATTTTGTTTCGATTGTTTGTAACAATTTTCATTCTTATGAACCATTAATACTTATATCGCTATTTTTGTCGCCTCAAAAGAGAGTATTTTTTTATTCCAATATATTTAATATATTGGTAAAATTGCATTGAGGTGAAGAATATGAAGAAGAACAGACTATTAGTTTTATTACCTTTAGTATTTGCTTCTCTTGCTGGCTGTAATTCGAATAATGGAGGAGGCCAAGGTGGAGGAGGCGGTGCTACTAAAGACATCGCATACGATGACACTAGAGAAGATTATTACGACAATGTTGAATCACGTAACAAGTTTAATAAAGAAAACGAATTAAATTTCGATGATGAAATCACTAACGGATTAAATGATTCTGTATGGAACACTCTCGATGGATATTGGGAGAATGGCGGAACCACACCACATAATGGAGTTCGTAGAAGAAACTTATTCTATACAAAAGATAGCGATGGAAATGGTTACCTCGCACTTAAAGCGAGAGGATTATATAACCAAGAGGATTCTAGCCAAGCTGGTAAGCCAGAAGGTGCATGTATCGAAACTAAAAACTCCTTAGGTCCTGGAAGATATGAAGTCTATATGGCGGCTATGCCTAGAGAAGGTGGAGTCACTGCAATGTGGACATATAAATGTGAAAGTACAGAAGAACAAAGTCAAAACGAAATCGATATCGAAATCGGTGGCTCTGCTCAATACACAAATTTATGGTGCACTACTTGGACAACAAAAAACAATAAGGCAACAAAAGATCCAGATGTCAGTGACATCCTCTATATGAATGATGGAAAAATCCATAAATACACATTTGACTGGTATACAGATTATGGTGAAGACCATACCGGTAGAGTAGACTGGTTCATTGATGGACACTTTGTTCATAAGATTGAAGGCGGAACAGTTACTGATATTGATATGCCAATCTGGTTAGGTATCTGGATGCCATCTTGGGCAGGTAACGCTACTTGGATTGAAGACTATGTCATCGTTGACCGTGTCACATACACCGCTTTTGATGAAGATCAATATTTCACTCATAAGCGTGCCTATAACACCTATTCCCCAATGGCACCTTCTCAATCAGGTATTCAAACAGTGGATTTTGCCTCTATCACAAATGGATTAAATAAATTATCTAATGCTTCATTTGAGCATATCACTCCATACGCGAATAACGATTATTATGGATGGAGTCAATTCCAACCAACTTTATACACTGGTACTCATGAATTCGTAAATGATGCTTCTGATGGATCTAAAGCATTCAGAGTTAAAGCAGCAAATACTGCTGATTCAGAAGCTAATGAAGCATATTACTATCAAAGAATCACCTGTTCTTATGAAGGATTCAAATACAAATTAGAAATCGACGCTAAACTTGATTCCGCTGATAGCGAAGCTGAAATCATCTTATGGCAAAGAAGACGCTCTAATTCTGGAACAGTCACAAAGACAGTTATCCCAGTTACTTCCACTACTTACCAACAAATATCTAGTGAAATAACAATGTTAGAAAACGCTGGAGCCTTAGATGTCTTCCTACATATTAAAAAAGGTTCTGCGACATTCGATAACGCAAAACTATTTAGAATTTAAAACAAAAGAGTGGTCACCGAAGTCCCTAACTGTTCATAAGTTTTTTTATCGTCGATACATACAAGATGTACGTACCCGACTCTGGTACCTTGCGGAAACCATATTTTAAATAAAAGCCACTAGCGCTTTCTTTTGGTTCCACTATAAGAGCATATACACCAGCAACATTCGCAATCGTGAGTGTTTTTAAAATTATGTCTTTCATGAGCGTCTTTCCATAGCCTTTATTTTGATATCTTTTGTCAATGGCAAGGCGGCCAATCCTAATACATGGAATTGGATAGTTAGGGAGTTTTTCTTTGCTAATACTCGGCAAGAAAGAAGCTTCTAAGCTCGCTGATGAAAGAGTGTAAAACCCTATCAATTTTAAATTTTTAATTAGAAAAAATGTTCTGCTTAATCCTCTCATCTCATTTTGACGAGCGTATTTTTTTAAATAAGCATTCAGCTTTTCGTCTCCACAATCAAAAGAGTTAATGCCGTCTTTTGACAAATAGTTGTTAATTGAAACAATCTTAATCATTTAAATAAGTCCTTAAGAGATTCTGTAGGTTCTGGTGGGTTATCTAATAAGTCCATAACAAAATCCCACTGCTTCTTATTTAGATCGACCTTTTTGTTGGCTTCCATATCTAAAGCAGCTTGTTTTAATACAATTGACATAATGTAATTTGATAAGGACACCTTTTGTTCTTCACAGACTTGTTCTAGCAAAGCTTTTTCACTTTCAGTGACTCGTAAATCAATTCTTGCAGTTTTAGCTTCAATAGACATAATTATTCCTCCGGTTTAATTATATCATTCGTGTGTCTTTTGTACACACAAAAATTATATAAAAGAAAAGGGCAACTTTTGCTCTTTTCGTTTACTCTATTGGTTCTTTATGAGTTAATCCTTTTCGATATATCTCTGGATAATCATCATTAAGAGTTAAATCGAATATGGAATGTGAATATATCGAAAAGACAAAGATCTCAAATTCAAAATAGAAAAGTAGGCATATCGCTAAAAAGATATATTCAATTAAAAAGAAATTAGACGGTAAGAAACTCACTATTTCAATAATTATGATAGGGAGTAATACGATTAAGAATATAAGGATATTCCATCCAAACATTCCAAAAGTAAATCTAATCGCGTTATTCATTAATTGACGAGTAGTCCCAACATATAAAACACTTTGAGTGAGATAAAAACCAATCGTCATACAAACGACAAAGAAAGCAACATAAAGGAAACCGATAATCGCTCCTTTAAGTACTCCATCAATTGTGTCGGTGTACATCACCACTACTTTTGTGTAAGAAAGTAAGAAATATAATAGTCCAATAACAAAGAACGCAAATAAGCCAGCCTTCCAGTTTTTACTAATCCCGTAGAAGAAATCCTTACTCGCATTCGCCCCTTCTCCGAAGGCTAATCTTTTAGAGAAATATAAAGCGCCTACTACTCCTAAACCAAATATCATCGCTAAAGGGATATAAGGACCATATGCTAATAAAGCAATTAATAAATAATTCTCTTCAGTGGCCACAAAAGCTTGAGAGGTATTAATAAGAACAACCCAAACGATATAAGGGACTAAGAAAATGCCAGTGAGTAAAGACACTAACATGAAATCAAAAAATCTCGTCTTTAGACGATCTTTTAATAATTCAAATCGATTATCAGGGGTTTTGATATTTTGTTCCATGTCCAAATTATACAGTCATATCACTTAAAAAGTAATCTAATACGGAATAGCCTAATGTGTGTCCACCTTCTTTATCAAAATTAGGGGAACCGTTATCGACAAGTAAGTAATAGTTTTCTTTTTCTTTTCCCTCTTTAGTGAATTCAATCAAGTCTTTGAATCTGTATTTGTTGTTATAGGCGTCATTATCTTTATCAAAGATTTTGATGCCGTAGGCAACACTTTCAAATTCAAAAGTCTCAAACTCACTTACTTTACTCACTTCAGTTTCTAATTCAGATAGAGGGAAATAGTTATATTTAACATAATCTTGTAAATCATTCATGTTTGTTTCAGAGAAAATGACATAATCCGCATTTTCTCCATTCGCAGAAAAGTAGTTATAAATATTAATGTCATCTTCAATGTATGAATAGATATTCATCTCCACTAAACCTTGGTCTTTAAATTCTTTTTGAATCTTATTTGAATATTCATAATCTTTTAATCCAAATGCAGCAACAAAGAGATCCACTCTTTCGGTTCTTTTAACGTAGAACATCGCCTGGAAGATAAAGAAGAAGATGAAAAAGAAAGCGACAAAAAACACTAAGATGGACCAGCCATAATAGTAAAAATACGATTTTCCCTTTCCTAAATCTCTATAAATCTTCATAACTCACGACCAACGATTGATATGTGACAAATTGATATTCTTTATTCACTTCAAAAGTTGAAGAACTACTCTCTTCAACATAGAAAATATACTCTTTGTTATTTTCTTCTAAATCTAAAACCTTCATTTCGCTAACAGCTATTCCACGGTAATGAGTGATTTTAGAATTGATTGATATCACTCTTCCTTTCGTAGAGAATTTATTACCGCTTAAAGAAGCGTTAGAAATCTTAATGAGATTATTAATAGGCACTAAAGAGACCACAATAAAATATAAGACAATGCTTGCACCAACTGTCCAAAGGACAGCAAGCAAGATATTGAATAATATTTTATTGTCTCTACTCGCAAATAAGAAAAGAGGAACACTAATCGCACTAGCCAAGAGTAAAACGATGGTAATTCCCCAAATAATATATGTTCGACTTTTCTTTAAATCGGTAATTGTTTGTTGATTAATAAGTTCCTTCATTATTCTTTGTATGGTTTGATATTAGCACCATTGACTTTATCAAATAATGAATATTTATCAAGATTTAAAACTAAATCTAGTGTTTGTCCCTTCTCAACATTGAGTTCTGCATTGACTTTTGCAATGACATCTTTTCCCGCAAAATCAACATGTGCGTAATATTCATTACCAAGTAATTCAGCAATGCTAACTTCTAATTTAATGTGGTCACTTGGATTTTTAACAAGGACTGAAGAAGTTTTCTCAACGATATCTTCTGGTCTAATACCAAATAAAATTGGATGATCACTCTCTAAGCAATTTCTATAGTGAGCAATGTTCTCTCTAAGAGTGATAACTTCTGGATCGCTATCGAGTTCTTCTTTAACAATATCTTCAATAGAGATAGCTTCTGCGCCTTTCTTTTTAGGAGCAGTGTTTTCTTCTTCGTATTTAGTTAAAGTCGCTCTAATATCTTCAATTCTATCTTCGGCCTTTTTAATTTCTGCGTTATAGAATTCATCATGTGCCTTAATCATATCTTTATCTAACTTAAACGAAGTAATTCCACCTAAGTCGATATGATCTTTATGATATGTTCCTTCAATGATGTTCATTGCAGGAGAACCAATAAATGTCGCGACAAATGTATTTGCAGGGTGGTTATAAATAACTTTAGGCGCTCCAATTTGTTGGATATAACCTTTATTCATAACAACGATCCTACTGGCCATTGTCATCGCTTCAATTTGGTCATGGGTAACATAAATTGTAGTTGCTCCAAGTTCATTATGAAGCTTAACAATTTCACTTCTCATTTGCACTCTAAGTTTGGCGTCTAAGTTAGATAA
>DFJP01000072.1 GCA_002373085.1 Caryophanales bacterium UBA3668
TATTTCTTTTTTCCATTTTGTTTAACTTTGCTTTAAAGACAAACATTGCGGCAAATGTTGAGATAGAGTGACTAACCGCACTTATAAGAGATAAATAACTAAAGGCTGGATGGCTATCATAGATATTACCCGCTAAATAGTTGCCCATAATTCCCATAATGAATCCACATATTGCGATAAAATCAAAACAGATATCCTGAACTCTTCCTTTAGTAAAAGCTGCTAGAGGAATAACAAACACCATCATGTCACAGAAGAATAGTGGAAGGTTTTCTAATAGATTATTACCAACATCATTAGTGGTGGCTAATAAGAAGCTCATCTTCATGATTACTAAAGTAAAAATAGCAATAGAAGCGAATATTAACACTAGTCTCTGCTTTTTAGGATTATCTCTATATTTTTTGCCTAAGAAATAGCCTAGAGTAATTAGTCCAGCAAGGATAATTGTGACACTTAAAAGGTGTGACCAAGAAAAGAGCCCGGCAGCTGGCCTGTCCTTTTCTAGAAAGAACCATTCGTAAAACCACATATATATAAAATTATAACACAAAATGGACGTGGTGATTTTTCGTTACGAAAAAAACATAAGGTAATATTAAACGGCAAAATTCGTGAAAGTTCAACTAACTATTGCGTTTTTTGCCGATTGGTATAAACTAGAATTATGAATAAATTCATGACCATTAAAGAAGCATCCATATTATGGAACTTATCAGAGAGAAGCACTCGCAATTACTGTGCCAACGGAAGAGTAGAAGGTGCTCTATTTAAAGATGGATTGTGGCTTATTCCTATTGATGCTAAAAAACCAGTTAGAACTAATGAAAAAGAAAACAAGAATTATCTATTAGAAAGATTAAGAGAAGAAAAGAAACATAGCATTAAAGGTGGAATTTATCATAAACTTCAAATCGATTTAACTTATAACTCCAACCACATGGAAGGTAGTGAACTAACTCACGATCAAACTAGATACATTTTTGAAACTAGAACCATTGGTGTAGAAAATAGCAACGAAGTTATTAAAGTTGATGACATCGTTGAAACCATTAATCACTTCTCAATGATTGATAGAGTGATTGATTTTGCTAATTATGAATTAAGCGAAGCGTTTATTAAAGAACTGCATATGATTCTTAAAACCGGAACTTCTGATTCTAGATTATCTTGGTTTAAAGTTGGCGATTATAAAAGAAGAGCAAACGCAGTTGGAGATATTGAAACCACACTTCCTAGACTAGTTCCTCAAGAAATGAAAAAACTTGTGAACGAATATAACAAAAAAGAAAAGCACACTCTTGAAGAAATTATTGAGTTTCATGTTAAGTTTGAAAGAATTCATCCATTCCAAGAAGGCAATGGAAGAGTAGGACGTCTAATAGCGTTCAAAGAATGCCTAAAAAACAATATTGTTCCTTTTATCATTTTGGATAGTAAAAAGATGTTTTATTATCGTGGACTTAAAAATTGGGATAAAGAACGTGGTTGGCTTATTGATACATGTCTAGATGGACAAGATATAGTTAAATCATATTTAGACTATTTTGGAATACGGTATAAATCATAATTATAAAAAATGATGGCTACCTATAGGGTAGCTTTTTAAATAGCGTATTTTTTTATTGTCTTTTCGTGTGTGACACTTTTGTGCGCACGCAGTGCTACAATCTTTCTTTGATTTGCAAGGAAAGGAGAAGATCTTCTTATGAATAAGAAAGCATTAATGCTATTAACATCTGGATTCTTTACCACATTATGTATCTCGACTGCAGTAGTTAATGTGAGTCATTCAGAAAACTTCATTGGTCGCGCTGCTGAAGGTGACCCATATCAATTTTCAATTCACTCACCTTTATACACTGGTAGTTCAGAATCTGGTGAAGGATATAGCTATGTTCAAACCACAAACGGAAATAACATAAAAGTTAAATACAACAAGTTATCACCATTTGAAACAAGCGAAGGCAAAAGATATCAAACTGGTTTTAACTCAATTAAGCCAGGTTCTTATATCGAAATCATGAAAAACGGCGATATTGAAGGTCTTGCTGGAATTACTAGAGTCACAGTTAAATGTGTTGGAAATAGCAATTCTTCAATGCTAAGAGTCCATTATGGTTGGGAAGAAGGCCAAATGATGAATTACATTGAAAAAATCGTTTCTCCGTTCGATAACAAGGATTACACATTTGATTTACCAAACGGTCCTTCTTACGTAAGAATTGATTCCACAACTTTTAGTAGCACATCTGGTCAATACTCGATTGGACTTCACGACATTATATTTACATATACATGCTCAACATCAGTAAACCCATACTCAGTTGATAATTATGAATTGAACTTAGTCGATGATCATTATGAAGTTGCTAGATATAGAGGCACCGATACCTCTTTAGTTGTTCCTAGTGAATATGATGGATTACCAATCACTGCAATCGCCGATAATTTTGCAGTTGATATTGGAATGAACAAGATTACCTCCGCTGTTCTTCCATCATCAATCACACGCATTGGTAGATCAGCTTTTAATGGCGCTTCCAAACTTGAGGCAATCAATTTAGAACATGTTACCGATATTGATTATAGAGCGTTCTTTAACTGTTCAAAATTAGGTAGTACTAGTGCAATTGAGTTATACGCTAATACAATTGGTGAAGGTGCATTCACTCAATCAGGTTTAACAGAAGTGAGTATCTATTCTCATAGTGGAACAGTTGATTTTGGTCCGAAAGTGTTTGTGAATTGTTACAGCCTAACAAACGTTGTCTTTGGTGATGATACCACCATGGTTTACCGTTATTCACTATTCACAAGTTGCAATACGCTAGCAAGCATTACGTTGCCAGTAACTATGAATTATTATGATAGTGGATCAGGGTTCCATCCAAACATGTTAGAACATTCCATATTTGACGATTGCGCAAGTTTATCTACTGTTAACTACTCAGGTACGATTACACAATGGAATAGTATTGATCAAGGTAACACCTACCACTGGTATGATGACATTCCTGTAACAGTAGTGCACTGTACTGATGGCGATGTTAACATCAAATAATTAACAAAATAACTAAACACTCTCAAATCGATCTCGCTATTGATGAGAGTGTTTTTTTGTTGCTGAATCTAATAAAAATAAAATGTATATGTTTTCGAAAGAAATAATTTGTCCTTTGCTTTGCAAAGACATATCAAATAAGTATTAAAAAATGATATTTTCTATAAAAAACTAATAATTTGGCTGTGCACATGTGAATATAAAATAAGATTAGATTTATAAGGAGATACTATATGAAAAAGATTTCAAAGTTTTTTGGTGTCATCTCTAGTTTTGCGTTGCTTATCGGTGGAATAGCAATGGTTGCAAAACAAAACAACAAACAATATGTCGAAGCTAGTGCTTCTAACGCTCAATCAGATATTGATGAGTTCACTAATAATGGGCAATTCAGCTATGCTGCTGGAACAGGAACGACCTTGACAGTGCTATCTTCCACGGAAGCACAAGCGGTTGCAGCAGGCAATGAAGGCGCTATATTAAGAATTAATGGACAAAATACTATAGTAACGCTTGATTTTTCTGGCAGTTATATCATTGCAAGCGATATTGTTTCAATTGATTTTAGATTATATACCGCTGACTCTTCTTCATCCTTAACTCAAGCAGACTTCCGTATAAGAAAAGATGGAGCTGGCATTGTGATTAATGAAAACTCAGCAGGTTTTAGTTTGCTCCCAACAAGAAACGAATGGGTTTCCTATTCATTAACTGGTGATAAATTCATTTCCAATACTTCATTCAACACTTTCGCGGATGAGAATGGCTTCTTAAAGTCTTTCCAATTATTCTTCAGAACATCCGCGTGGATTAATGTTTATCTTGATTATGTCCGTGTTACTACACGTCCTGACTATGGTCTAGCAACACTTTCAGATGTTAATCATAACTTTGTTTCACCAACTCAATACACTGCAGCAACAACAAGTATACCTGTAAATAATATGTCACCATTTGGTGCACATTCTATCGGACTTAAATTTGGAGTAAATGCTCCAAATGGAACTGGTATAGTAATTGATTTCAGTGCATGTTCTAATTTTGCTGATCCTCATTACACAATTAGACTTGGAACAAATTCAGCTGCTGATGGATATGTTACTCTTTTACATGACAACAAAGAAGTTGAAACAAAATATAGTATTACATTTACAAAAGATGTAACTCACACTGTTGAATTCTATTCAATTGTCCTTGATGCAGAAACATTACGTCATGAAGTAGTTATCGATGGTATTACTCGTTATGCTAAAAATACAACATATGATGAAGGTGATATTGGTAGAGTTGAAGTCTTAACTCATTATCAAAACACAACTGATCCAGTTACATATACTGATGTTGATGTAGTTAATACCGCCTTAAATAGATTTGGTGTTAACAAACTTGATTCCAAAACAGTATCTTTTGATGATAATAGAGAAACAGGCGCGTGCTTAACTAAGTATGCAGCTACAAAAGCATTCTTTAATACTTACTTAACTAATAGTCAAAGAGTTGCATTTGCCACTAATGCAAATTATGCAAACTTAAAGGCTAGAATGATGGCTTGGGCTGCTGCTAATGGTGAAGTTATTAACTTCGATGCAAATACTGGCGCTTTAACCGCTTCATCAAATAATACATTGTTCTTCAAAGAGCAATCTAACCAATTAATCATCATCTCAATTGTTATCTCAACTTCATTAGTGATTGGACTTATCTCCGCTAAAATCATTAAGAAAAGAAGAGAAGAATAATTGCTAAGAACGTCATATTAAGCGAGTGGATTTCTACTCGCTTTTATGATAATCAATCGAAATGTCAAAAAATTGATATTTTGTAATAAAATAATAATTATTTTTAAATAATATTAGGCATAAACTAAAAATATAAAGAAAATGAATATTCTAAGCTGAGGTCATAATATGGCTAAAAAAAGGATTTTTGGACTTGCTTTGTCTCTATTTATTACCATGGGTATCGTGTTTTTTGGTCATACTTCAAAAAACAGTAATCCAATAGAAGCTACTTACGCGGATACATTAGTGGACGTTAGTAGCATTAGCTGGAACAACGTTGATTACTCTAGTGGTATGGGACAAGATTGGGTTCCAAATAAGAGCGGAAATATACCTCAAGAAGGATATTGCTTATTACCACTTTATAAGTCAAACATTTCAGCCTCATATCATTATGACGAAAATCTTTTAACTTCTAGCATTGCTGGCTGCAATGTTGGTGACTATATCTTAATTAACGGAATCCCAAGTAAAAATGTTACTGGAACAATTATCTATTGTTATCCAACGAACGGATTCTTTATTTATGTGCCTTATTTAAGTATTACTTTCTCAGATAGTTATGACTTTTTAACTATTGAAGTAAGAGAAGGCATGTCAATAGATGGCGCCTATCGTACAGTAGGAACTAAATTTGAATTTAGAGGTTTCTTAGGTGAAGCAAACAAATGGGAAATTAATCCTTCTCCTATTAGTAAGACCCAAGGTGAATACGATAGTATTGTTTGGAATAACACTGATTATTCATTCTACGCGACAAATGATTGGTGGTCTGGAGAAAGAGAAGCTAATGGTGCCCCTAGAGATGGATATTGTGTCCTTTTAGGATTTAAGCAACAAGGAAAATCTTTAACTGATTCAACTAACATTATTGGACCAGACAACATGACTGGTCGTGGAGTTATAGGGATTGGCTATAACGCTGACTATAAAATTAAAATCAATGGAGTGAACATCATCGATGTTCCTGACTCTAAGTGTTATATCTATCAAAAACATTACATTTTTATTTATGTCACTGATGCATCTTTATCTAATAAGGATGTTTATGAGATTCCTACTATTAACATTGAAGAGGGGTTACGTTTCTCTGAAGTTGTTCTTCCTAAATGCAGTTTTGAATTTAGAGGAGTTCTCGGCCAACCAAGTTGTTGGATGCAAATAAGAGATAAATCAACATTAACTAGATTTGCGTTTTCTGGCGTTGCTGCTGGATGGAATAATGTATCTGCAGATGCAGGTCATAATGAATCTATTTTCCAATTTGGTAACGTTACTGATTCATTAAGGGTTAATGGAATTGCTGATAGTTCAAACTTAGTAAATAGATACTCTGATTGTGGTAAGAAAATCACAATTAATGGCGTTTCTTTATATGAATTTGATGATGCAGCGGTTACTTACACTCACGGAAAATGCTACTTCCATATTAACTTACCTATTACATGCTTATTCCCAAGTAACGGCTATAAAGTAGTAACTTTACATATTGAAGCAGACACTGAGTTCTATGATGCTTTATTAGGAGAAGTTACTTTATATCTTAGTGATGGTGAATGGGTTGAAACTAAACCAGCAACCACAAGTGAAGATGAATATGATCGTGCTTTCTCATTCTCAGACGTATTTAATAAACAAGAAGTAACACTTACTAAGGAGAATAGCAGTGTTTCTGGAGACAAAGAGCTATCCTTAGATACTTTTGGTCTTTATATGAATTACAAAATTGAATCCAATGACAATGTGTTCTCTATTTCTTTATTAGGAAATATTAAAGTCACATTTAATGGCGATGAAATAAGTGTTTCTAATGCGAATGTAGTAGTTGAAACTGCAAAGATTTCTCATTTTGTGTTTGATGATTGGTATATGTTATTTATCTACACAAGAAAAGTTAATAACAAAGTTAACTTCTATGTCGCAGTTGATGACATTATTTATATTTTGATTAATGACATAGATATCTCTAATCCTAATAGTCACTTCTCTATTGACTTAGTTAGTGGTGTTGCTTCATTTAGAAACGCATCATTTAATGTTGATATTAAAAAGCCAATTCTTACTTACTCAGGAAAATCAGTGTATGGAGTTCTTGTTGGTAGTGAAGTAATTGATTTTAAAAATAAATGTTTATCAATTGATGCGGTTGATGGTGACTTATCAAAGATGATAACAGTTTCTTGGCCAAATGAAGCGATTACTAATAACAAAATGAACAAGGGAACTTGGACAGTAGTTATGAGCTCTTCTGACCGTTCAAGTAACACCGCTAAAATTAAGGCAACTGTAATTGTCACTGATAAGTTAGATGTTACAGTAACATTTGATAATAAAAATCCAACCACATATCGAGTTGGAGATTTAATCGCCCCAATCGTTAGTCCAACAAAAGAAGGATATCGCTTCTTAGGCTGGTATTATAACGATCGTCTTTGGGATTTTGAAAAAGACTATATTTCTTGCGATATGAATCTGACAAGTAGATTTCAAGAAGTCGTAGAAGAACATATGGTGACTTTTGTTGTTGAAGGAATAGATGGTCTTAATTCTTATTCACTTTTCTTCGTACACGATACACGCGTTAATGTAGAAATCTTTATGAAAGATGGTTACACGCTTAAAGCGTATGTGAATAATGAAGAAACTGATTCATTCACTGTCTCATCTGACATGATTGTGAGACTAGTCTATACTTCACTTAATCCTCCAGTCACCCCTACTAGTAATGGTTGTGGCGGTAATATCGCGACTACGACAATGATATTATCAATCCTTTCAGGAGCCGCTTTTATCTTACTGGCTGTTCTTAAAAAGAAAGGAGGATATAAACATGAATAAAAAGTTATTTGCTCCTGTTCTTTTAACGGGAATGCTTTTCACTAATTTTAGTTTTAATAAGTCTTTTAATGTCTCTTACGCAGATGACGTTATTAATCTTGATGTTGATACAATTATCCCTCTTTCTCATTTTAATGGTGAGACCGTTAATTTTATTAACGATGATATGCTTCAATATTGGGACAATAACGAAACTGATTTTGAAACACTCAGATCTTTATATGAAATGAATAACGATATTACTTCATACGCTTCTAATTCCAAGAACTATGACTATTGTCGTGAATTATTCGCTAAATGGGATGATTTTAAACCTGTTAATAATGTCTTGAGTTGGAAATCTAATGTCTCTGTTAATTCATATGATGTGACTGTTGCTTTAGATGCTGAAATGACTAATGCCTTATATGAGGCAAAGGGATTAACTGAAGCGTGCTATAAAATGGAAAATCCATTTGCTAACACTCACTATTATTGGCAAGTAACCGCTAATACGAATAACGGAGTAATAAAATCCCAAATCTTTGATTTCTATAGCGGTAACCATAAACGCACAATAGAAATTCCAAATGTTTCTAATTCCCGTGATGTTGGTGGTTTTACTGGTTTATATGGTGAGATGAAACAAGGCCTTATCTTTAGAGGAGGATGCCTAGATTACACAACTAGTGAATCTCTTCCTGCTTTACATCAATTAGATATTCAAACTGATTTAGATTTAAGAAATCTTAATGAAGGATTAGAAAATCCAGCAGGATTATCAAATTACTATTTAAAAACATTACAAATGTACACAAACGACTTAGCTCCTCAAAATCGAGCAAAGACAGTTGATGCAGTTAGAGTGTTTGCTAATGCAAATAATTATCCTGTCTATTTCCACTGTGCAATTGGTAGAGATAGAACTGGTACGCTTGCTATCTTACTTCAAGCATTATGTGGAGCTTCAAAAGAATATATTATTCATGATTACTATACTTCGATGTGGTCAGTAGTTGCGTCTTATCAAAAGACTTTAACTGATATGAACTTCAATATCGTTAACCAAACTCTTCAAACTTTAGAAGACTATAGTGGCGTTGAAAAGAGTGTTAATGTCGGTGCTGAAAACTTCTTAAAACAAAGTAGCACTCAATCTGTTGGCCTTACCGAAGAAGAGATTCAAACAATTAGAGATATTTGGTCTGGAAAAACTAGTATTGAACACGGACAAAAGAGTTTTAAACCTATTAATAATTATGAAGGCAAAGCTTATGTAAATATTAAAGCGGTTGGTCATCAAGATATCGCTATGATGGTCAATAAAGGAAGTAAAATCTTTGCTCCTTATGAGTTAGATGCTTCGTTTGCCTGGTTCTCTAATGGAGAAACATTTGACTTTGCTAATGCAATAAATAACACCACATATATTTATGCGGATTTCACAACACAATATGTGATTACTATCCACTTTGTTGGTGCTACTAGAGAAGATGAAATACTTAGAAAATATTCTGGTGAAATAATTTCAATGAGTAGATATGAATTAGAGGGATATAACATGATGGCAATCTCTGATGAAGGAAGAGAAGTCACAAGATTTGAGGTCTATCGAGACGCTTATATCAATGTTATTTATTCTCAAAAGTAGGGGTGCTGGACATGAAAAAAACAAGTAAAATTTTTGTTGCATCATTATTCCTTACTGCTTTTGCTTTATCCGCGGTTTCTTTTAAAGAAAAACCGCTAGTAAGAGCTAGAGCGGATGGAGAATGGACGATTACAAACACTAAAGCGTTAGCATATCAATGTGATGCCTATAAAAATGGAGTAGATGCTTACTTCTATTTCACTTTATCTACTAACGATTATACTACCATGGCAGAAGCTGACCATTTAGTTACGTTGAATGCCCCTAATTTCCATGCCAGTGATTATAACTTCCTCACTCATATTGAAATATCTAATGACAATGAGACATATGTTCCATTTAGCAATATCTACAATGCTTCTCATATAAACTATTTCTTTAAAAATGGAACATTTAGGTTTGGTTTAAAACATAGCCAATCTTCAACTGAAGAAGAAAATGTTTCTGTCGCTAAATACAAATACGTAAAAGTTCTAGAGGGATGTGAATTCCCTTCATATGATTATTGCGTTAATGGTGGAGAGAAAAAGAAATTCGTTCAAGGAGCAACGACAATCTCTAAAGGTGTTTCTGAAGAACATAGTGCTTACGTTAGATCAAATTATAGTGAATACTTTGAGAAGCCAGTTGTTAACTTTAAGCAAATTAATATATATGGTTGGAACAACAGGGAATATCCAAATGACTCTAACTATCGACAATTACTTTTAGATTTTGACACTGACTATTTAGCAAATAGCCACACTGCTGAAACAACTAATCGCGCAGCAGAAGGATATGATATCGGACAACATTTAACTATCAACGGACTCCCTATCTATAAAATTCGTGAATACTATAGCAAAACCAAAGTTGGATATGACCATGGGAATAACTATTTATATGTTGTTTATCCAGTAGATATTCTACTAATGAACAAAAACAATATGGTCCCAACTCTTCATATCGATAATAAAACAGAATTTATGGATGTGCGCTTAAGCGAAGTCACTATTAAATTTGTTGGTGATTGCTGGATTGTGAATAATTCATCTGAATTCAAAGTTGATAACCCAGTTGATTTAAATGACTACTTATTTGAAGAAGTTACATTACCACATAAGGTTGGCACTACAGGACACGCGATCTTTAATCCAATGCCTGCTAGTGGTGCTCAAATTGCTTTTAGTGTTAATACAGGCAATATTGATCTTTCTAATGGTGCTAACGCATTCCACCTTAGTGGATTATATAACTCTCTAGTTGCTATTTTCCCATCTAGTGGAGTAATCCAACTTCTTGATATGGATGATAACAACAAAATGGTTCAACAATTCAGTGGTTTTGCTTTTGCAAAAGAGACTGATTACACATTTGAATTTGAAATTGTTTGTTCATCTAATTCAACGACCTTTAAGGCTGCAATTAATCACTTAATGGTGCTCAACTATACCTATAGCGTTAAAAAGAATCCTTCTCATCTATATGTGATAGACACATCAAACGAACTAACAATAGATGTTTATAAAGAACTACAACAATACAACACTTCAGTAATTAATGGAGGATCTTCTACTTATGATTTCATGGAAGGCGATTCTGTTTATAACTTTGCTGGAGTTATTGATGTCTTTAATATTTATGATGAAAACATCACTTTTATGGACCTTGAATTCATCTATGATGAAGGAGCAGTTACTGATAACAAATATAACGCTGGAAATTGGACACTAACTATTAAGTTAGAAGCTGATGGCTATCAAACAATAACTAAGACAATAGCAATTAATGTACACGGCCATGTTTCTATGGTTGAAGTCTACTTTGACGATGGTGATCCAATTGAAGTAGCGGTTGGTTCTAAATTAACTGCACCTACTAATCCAATAACTTACACAGTTGGTGAGATAGATTATATTTTTGAAGGATGGTATTTAGGCAGTTATAAGTGGGATTTTGAAAATGATGTTGTTGAATCCTCGATGCACTTAACTTCTAAATATATTGAAACTCCTCATCGTTACACAGTTACTGTTAACTATGAAGGCATTGAACGTAATACCGATACGTACTACTTATCAAAAAACAAAGAACTTCCATTTGATTTATTTGAATTAGATGGTGCGCTTTTTGAAGTCAAACTTAATGACGTGGTAATTTCTTCTTTGACTGTAACTGAAGATGTCACGATTACTGTTACGTACACCATTCTTTATAGTTACGTAGAAGCTAAAGAAGCAACTTGTACCGAAGATGGAAATGTTGCTTATTGGTATACACCAGTCTACCCTAATTGCTATTTTGCAGATTCAAGTGGTAATGAATTAATTGAAGACGCAATTATTCATCACACAGGTCACAAAATTGTTCACCTAGAATATAAAGATTCAACATGTAGCGAACTAGGCAATGTAGATTGCTATTACTGCGAGAATTGTCATAAACATTTTGCTGATGAAAACGGCGAAGTTGAATTAGAGAATTGGTTTATTCCTAAAAAACCACACGAGTTGACTCATCACGATAGAGTGGAAGCTACTTGTGAACAAGATGGTAATGTTGAATATTGGACATGTGAAAATGAGCCAGGTGTTTATTATGGTGATATAGAAGCAACTATTGTCTTAGACACAATTATTATTCCTGCAACTGGACATGATTATCAAAACCCTACATATACTTGGAAACAAGTTGGTGATGATTATGAGTGTACAGCCACTCTAACATGCTCACATTGTCATGAAGAATTTAGCGAAACAAAAACCGCGACAAAATTAGTTATTAAAGAAGCAACATGCACTGAAGAAGGACAAATTTCCTATTCAGTGAAGTTTGATGATATTAGATTCTCTGCCCAAACAAAGATTGTGAGTATTCCTACAAAACCACACACTTATGTTTTTGCAGAACAAGTTGATCCAACTCCAGAACAAGATGGAGTTAAAGAACATTATGAATGTTCAGAATGCTATAAATACTTTGTTAAAGAAGGCGATGAATATATTGAAGTTCAATACGGAGAATTAATTATTAAATATGTAGCTCCATCTTCTAAAAATGGATGTGGAGGTAATATTGCTACTACCTCATTGTTGCTATTTATTTCTGCAGGTGCCTTATTAGTGCTACTTGGTTTAAGAAGAAAGGAGGAAAAATAATATGAAAAGCAAAAAAATGGCCGCTCTTATATTGTTTTCATCTTTCGCGTTAGTTGCAGGAGTCCTCTCTTCTAGCGTTATTGCGCTTAAGTCACACGCTCAAGATAATCCTCAAGTATTAACTTCAGATATCGTTGTGACTAAACCAGGTAAAGGAGAAACTATTTCAGTTCTTCCTGATGCATTAAGTCAATTCATGGGAATGGATGATCTTCTTCATAATTATCAAAGTAGAGCTGATGAGATTGGAGAATTGACATCTTATAACAGTACTTTATTCTCTTGGACAAATCACATGGGTCAAACTGATTCGGATGTTGAATATCGTCGAAACATCTTTGATAAATTTGACTTATTCCATCCAACTAACAACGTCTTATCTTGGGAATCTAAATTTAATGCGAAAAATTACAGAGTAATAGTCTCTCAAGATAAATCATTCTCCACAATTGAAAGAGAATATGAAGTGCCTGGTTCAACTAACTTTGTTTCTTTAACTAACCCATATACTGGAACAGATTATTACTGGCAAGTGATTGCCACTAAAAACGATGATTCAGTGGTTTATTCTGATGTCTTTAATTTCTCAACCGCTAATCTGCCAAGAACAATCTATATTGATGGTGTATCTAACACTAGAGATTTAGGTGGAAATGTTGGCTTAAATGGAAAGAGAATGAAAGAAGGGCTTGTTTATCGTGGAATGGGCTTAGAAGCTATTACTGATGCAGGTAAAGAAGAATTCCTTAACAATCTTGGTATTAAATCTGAGGTAGACCTTAGAGGTAGTGGGGAAGGAATTGAAAACTTCTTACATTTACCAACTTCAAATTATCATCATCATTCTGCACCTTATGCGATTAGTAATAATAATTCAGGTATCAATTATTTTGGCGAAGGATCATTAGTAGAAAGCTTTGGCCAAGCAGTTAAAGTTTTCGCTAATAAAAATAATTATCCGGTTTATTTCCACTGTTCAATTGGTAGAGATAGAACAGGATGGTTAGGCATTTGTTTAGACCTTCTCTGTGGAGTGAGTGAAGAAGCAGCGTTAAAAGAATTCTGTTTATCTTTATTCTCCGTTAGTGGTGCGCACAATAAAGGCACATTAGATTTTTATAATCGATACCTCTCTATTAGAGACTATATTAATTCATTCTCTGGAGAAAACCTTTCAGAGAAGATGGAAGATTATTTAGTTAATAAAGCAGGAGTCACTCATGAAGAATGTCAAAACATTCGTAACATTTTATTAGGTGACGAAGATACTGGATTTGTTCCTGGAGAAACTAATCCTGATTCTTACACCGGATTAGTGAAAGTAACATTTAGAAGACAAGGTGAACCTAATGTCATCAAAATGGTGGAAAGTGGTTCATTATTAGAAAAACCAGCTTCCACCGGAAATGGTGAATGGAGAAATGGCAACGTTACTTGGGATTTTGACCACGATGTTGTTACCGAAGACATCTATCTAGACTATGTTGCAAGTGACAAATGTAAAGTTATGGTCAATTTCACCGGTATTGATTTACCAAACTTAGTAATAGATGTGGACTATAACACATATTTAGACTATTCAATGTTTGAAAAAGATGGATATACATTCAAAGTGTATGATGAATCATATAATCGTCTAAATAGCTGTTTAGTTAAAGAAGACATAATTATCAATGTTGTCTATCTTCCAGTGAATGGATTTGTTCCAAAAGGTAACTCAAGAGTTATTGTTATGGCAGGACAAAGTAACGCTGCTGGTGTTGGACATTTCCAATATCTCCATAATTCTTTAGATGAAGATAAGATTAGTGAAATTGAAACTGGATATAGCAATGTTTTGATTTCTGGATATTCCACTGAAATGATTCCAGATTTTAGTATTGTGAGAGCAGACAAATATTCAAGAATGTCAGGAACCCCTGGAACATTTGGCTTTGAAGTTGGCTTAGCAGACCGTTTATCTAAAGTCTTTCCAAATGAAACAACATATATCTTGAAGTGCGCTCATGGTGCTACTTCACTTAACTATGAATTTATTTCTCCATCGATGAGAGATATTATCCCAGAAGTTGTGCCTCCAATTATTGAAGAATCAAGTAGATATAGAGGTATCCTTTATGACCGTATGGTTACTCAATTAACTTCAACATTAAGAAAAATTAGTGAAAGAACTAATACTGTTCCAATGATTGAAGCGTTTATGTGGATGCAAGGTGAATCAGATTCAGCGTTTGATCCTGCCACTAATTTATATTTAGAAACCTTTAATGGCTTTATTAATGATTTCACAAACACATTTAGAAATAATATCAGCAGCAAGTTTGCAGTTTATGATGCCGGGATTAGTGAAACATTCACATGGCCAAACGCTACTCAAATTAATGAAATTAAGAGATCACGTGTTGATGAAAATAATTTCTATATTGATACTAATGCAAGATTAACAACATTAACTGAGCCTATTGGCACTGTTACTGATGGAGCTCACTATGAAGCAGCCTGTTACATTGATTTAGGCCATATGTTTGCGGATGCATATCTAAGTAAAGTTATTGATGGCTATACTCATAACGCGATTGAAATTGAAATACCAGAAAAGATTACTCTTAGAATGGGTGAAACCTATACTATTAGTAATCCAACTGTTTGCTTTAATGATGATGTAGTGAACGCAAAGATGTCATATTTTGCAATTCAACACATTATTAACGATAAAGTTGTTCCAGTATTTGAAGTTAATGATAATTCAACCTTAAACCCATTAAGAGTGGGAGATAGTCAATTAAGGATTACTGCTTATTATAGTAATGAAGTTAGAACTATCCTCGTTCCGGTTGAAGTACTACCGTTTTAATAGAGAACTTAACTAAAGTTAAAGTAAAGGCACAGTCAATTGAAAACTGACGTGCCTTTTCTATTTCAGCATTTATTTTTATAAATAAATATATCAAAAAATAATAGTTTTTGTCGATTTTTGTATATCAGCCTTTAAGTAGTCAATTTTATAATGAAATTAATGAAAAGTACCGTTAACGGAAAATTGAAGGCTTTTCCTATAAAAGGAAATGGTGTTAGACAAGATCGCACCGCTTTAATCGTGTTTGCGATTATTTTTGCTATCTACGCTTTTGTGCTTATTTTCCCATTTTATTGGATTTTCATTAACTCATTAAAAGATCGAACACAATTTGCACAAAGTACATGGAGTTTTCCAACCGATTGGGCGTTTACTAATTACCGTCAATTATTCGAACTTCAAAATGTAAAACGTGACTTTGACATATTAGAAATGTTTAAGAACAGTTTAATACTCTGCTTGATTGTTCCAACAATGTCGACAATTTCAACAACTACCGCAGCGTATGTTATGGCCAAATACAAATTCAAAGGAAGAGGAATTCTTTTCTTTGTTTATCTCATCCCGATGATTGTTTCTATTGCTAGTACAACATCAGCGACATTGCGCTTATTTGAAAAACTTGGTTTTAATAATATGCCATTTGTTGGTATTGCGTTTATGGCCGCTAACGGAATGGGGTTAGGGTTCTTATTGATATATGCCGTGTTTAAAAGCACAAGTAACACCTATATGGAAGCTGCTCGAATTGATGGAGCGGGTCACTTAAGAACTTTCTTCCAAGTAATGCTTCCTCATGCGATGGGAATTATTGGCACTAACTGGGTGCTTGGTTTTATCGGTACTTGGAATGATTACATCACTCCAAAAATCTTCTTAGGAAGAGACTACTATACGATTGCAACTGGTCTTGAACAAATCCATATTTGGGTTACTGGTGTTGGTGAGGAATTCTTTATCAATAACTACCCACTTTATTTCGCCGCCATTATCTTATCGATTATTCCAATTATCTTATTGCTCGTTATATTCCAAAAACAAATTATGAAAATTAGCCTTGGTGGAGGCATCAAATAGATTAATCTTTAGGAGGTTTAAGTATCTATGAAAGCATCAAAAATCTTATTGTTAGCAAGCGTTGGTTTATGTGTTGCATCTTTAGTAGGATGTGGTAAGAAAAACGGTAATGCGATTGCTCAAGAAGGACGTTTATCTATTACCTATTATCCTGGTGGATATGGAACAGAATATTTAGATTATTTTTGTAAACATTTCCTCGCTGAGAAAAAGGGTGTAAATCCAAGTGACATCGTTCCTGGTGTTGACTATATTTTAGACGGAGATCCAGACATCACATATATGTGGAGTACAAAAATAGAGTCTCCTTCTACTTGCCCTGACTTAATCATTTCTAACTCGATGTCTGCTCAAGCAGTATCTCGTGGATTAGTGGCAAACCTTGAAAGTGTTTATAACACTGAAGTTAGCACTTCTAAAGGAAATAGAAAGATTCGTGACTTTGTTATGAAAGAAGCAAAGGAACAATATACATATGATTTTAAAGGCGCTGGTAAATTCAGCTTTGCAATGCCTTGGACAGCAATCCCAATTTCTATCGCATACAACAACACGATTTTACAAAAGATTCCACACATTTCTTCTATTCCTGTTGGTGAAGATGCTTTGACTAATGGAAAGTGGAGCAGAGCCCCTAAAACAGTTACTGAATTAAAGGCGATATTTGAAGATGCAGGAAGTTATGATCCTAATCTTACAAAGTTTGGCTTTTCAATTAGTAAAGATGGTGCAAACTGGTTTGAATCTTTAATCACAACTTGGTGGGCACAAAAACAAGGAATTGATACTGAACATTCATATACCGGAGAAGGCAGCTATTATGATTTCTGGGAATATAAGAACGAAGAGATTTTCAAACAAACTGGTATTCAAGATGCTTTAGCAACTATTAAAGACCTTTTTGTTAAAGATAATAAGTTTGTTAATTCTTTCCCATCAGTTAACTCAATTACTGTTAAACAATCTCAACAAGCTTTTGCAGAGGGCAAAGCGCTTTTCTGTTTAACTGGTGACTTCTTTGAAAAAGAATATGGTTCTTTCATTGAACAATCTCAACAAGATTTCAGAATGATGAGAGTTCCTGCAATTGATGGCGCAGTTACTAAAGAAGACGGCGTTACACCAGCCGACTTATCTTATATCAATATTTCTAGCTGCGCTTATGTTCCAAATAAGGGAGCAAATAAAGATTTAGCAAAAGAATTTTTGGCATATACATCTTCAGAAGAAAACTGTAAGAAAATGTCTGAGATGATTGGCGCAATTAGACCATTTGATTACGACGCTAGAAACGTTAATGGTTATAGTGGATTATCCGCATTTACAAAATCGGTATTCAACTTATTCTATGATGCAGATGATTACTTAGTGAAATTCCCAAGAAATGTAGAGACAAGTAAGATTTCACCTGTCTACTTATTTGAAAATGTCTCTGAAAACATCTTCTACGCTGTTCAATATGGCGATGTTATTTCTAGTTTATTAAATTACACCCCAAAACAAATTATGGTCGATGGAACTAACATTGATAGTGTTTATAACTCTATGAAAATTAACTTCGATAGATGGAGAAGTGACTATCCAGAAATTAATGAATAAACGGTTATAAAAGGTTAGGTGCAAGATGATATTAAAGAAACAAGTTTTTGCTAAGAGCAAGAGAACAATATTCATTGTTTCGTTTTTAGCATTGTCTTTAATTCATTTTGCGGTCTTCTGGTGTTATATCAACTTTGACACGATTAGATTAACATTCTTTAGAATCAACCAATTTGGAGAAGAAATCCCTGTTGGTTTAGAAAATTATTCAAGATTATTTAAAGATATCTTCCTACAAGAAAATAAAGGCACCGCTAACGCGTTCTGGAATTCATTCCATGCGATTGGTATCAACCTCATGATCTTGCCTTTATCAGTTATAGTTGCGTATGCACTTTATAAAAAGGTATATGGCTATAAATTCTTTAGAATTATCTTCTATATTCCATCCATTATTTCTCTTGTCGTTTTAGCGGCAGCCTTTAGAGAAATGTTTAGACAATTCGATGATGGTTATACAACTATTACTGGTCCGGCCGCTCAGCTTTTGTCTTGGCTAGGAATAAATAAGCAGTGGCTTGCTCCATATGTTGACACTGATGTGAAATGGCCTCTTATTTATACTTTCGCTATTTTAAACGGCATGGGCACTAACGTTATTTTGATTTCTAGTGCTATGAACCGCATTCCAAAAGAAATATGCGAAGCATCTAGATTAGATGGATGTGGTTTCTTTACAGAATTAATACATGTTTCTTTGCCTTTAGTTATGCCAACAATTACAACTTGGGTAATGATGATTTTCTCATCTGTTTATAGCTTCTTTATGCAACCAATGTTGATATTTGATGGCAATACTGGATTAAACAACATGTATATGACAGCACCATGGCAAATCTTTAACTTAGTTACAGAAGCTGGTATAAAGCAGCAAAACCTTGTCACAGCAGCGTGCTTAGGATTAATTCTTACAATGTTTATTTTGCCTCTTAACTTAATAATGAGAGCCTTACTTAATAGATTCACAGCGGAGGTGTCTTACTAATGAAAAAGAGATTAGTGTTAATTACTCCAATACTTGGTATTTGTTCGTTAGTTTTTTCTTTAGCAGTTAAACCTAACTATAAAGAAGCTTCTGCAGCGTATGAATCTAAACTTGTTTTTAGTGATCACTTTGACTCTGGAGAAATTAATGATAATTGGTTTACTACTCCAGGAGTGTCGTTAAAAAGAAAGTATCCTTCTTTGCGTTTTAGTCCTAAAACATACGATTGGGATGCGTGTTTAGTTTACGATGAAAAAATATCTGGCGATTTTAAAGTTAGAATTGAAATGGCCACTCATGATAACGGGGATTGGTTTGCTGTATCATTTGGCTCTCCAAATAATAGTGCACCTTTTAGTTCTTCTAAAGGTGGATTTGCTTTCCATAACGGAATAACAGAGTTTTTACATTCTTATGGAGATGAATTAAAACCTGATGATAGTTATTTAAACGAGTCTCTTTCCGTTTTCAGTAATGAACTTGGTAGAAAAAGAACCGCTGAAATAAGTATTCATCAAGTTGATGTAACCCATTCCACAATTCAATGTGAAATATTTGACCAAGGGACTTCTATTGGAAAGATACTCCCTTCTCCAGTAACAGTAGATAACTTAAATGGATATATTTCATTTAATGATTCTTTAAAATCCACTGAAATATACCATTTTGAAATAATACAAAACGAAGCAACAATTGTTGATGATGATTTCTCAACTTCCACAATCTTTTATCCAACTGGTGGACCACAAGATTCAAAATGGATTTCTAAAAAATTTAGTGATGAAGATGTTAAAGTTGGTTACATTTCGTCATTGAGTTTAGACGATATTGATAATGGAGCGTGTTATTCTAATCCACTTGATGAAGTAAGCAATGTAGATGTTTCTATTGCTTATACTATTGAATCAGAAATCCAATATTCAACGATGGATTTGGATGTTGAATCCGGAATTGAAATAGGAAAAGAAGAACTCACAAGTAAAGGATATTTCTTTGGCGTTAGAAGAAAATCTAGCGGAGGATATTCTTTAGTGAGTTACCGTCCTAATCAAACTCAAGAAACTGTTATTGATCACGCTACCGACGCGAAGGACATGACAATTAAAGCCGTCTTAACAATTTATCAAGATAAAACTATTAACTTTAAACTCGGTGAATTAGAACTTAATTCATCGGTTGATTCCTATAGCGGTTATTGTGGATTATTTAACCGCAACAATTTAGATAACAAATTATCTGGTCAAAGTGCTTATTTCAATTATTTTGAAATATACAAAGATAATTACTATAAGCGCGATAACGTAGACATGTATCAAAACTTTAACGGAGTTAAGGAAGACTACTACGAAGACTTAGATGTTTATACATATGAATATTTCATTTCAAGATCAGAATGGAATATTGGCTCTAATATCAAACTAAATTCATATCAATATTTCCCAGATAACGGAAAACTACTTTTCTCTGGATCCACGAATACATCAGCGTTTGGACCAAAGAAGATGTATAAAGATTTTGTTGTTAAATTCGATGTTGAAATAACTACTTCATCTATTCCTAATGGTGGAATTCTTGGACTTGAGTTTGGAAATAGTAGAGCAGGTATCTATTATGAGAACGCTAAATCGCTTGGTGTTGGTTTCTATAATAATCAAACAATACCTGTTATCAAAAATGTTGATTATGCAGAAGGCGCTAGTAATGAATTTGATTCAGAAGATGGGAACTTCCTCGTTAATCCTGGCAAGTTCACATTGATGTATATTTGCAGAAATAACGTGGCTTCTTTATATGTTTTAATTCAAGGAAAAGAAGAATCAACATTATCAAAATTAAGAACTTCAGTTGTTTGTAGAGAAAACGAAAACACAGATGGATATGTTGCTATCTTTGGTGTTAACAACATCTCTTTCAGCGTGGATAATGTCTCTTTCATTAATCTTGATATAGAAGCTCCTGCTACTACTTATAGTGGTACAACTGATTACCAAGAAGTTACTAGATATGATTTTTCTAAGAGCGGGGAAATAAATGGATTATCAACTAATAAGACAACATATCAAAATAACAAATATCGTTTAAATGAAAATGGTGAGATTAAAACCACCAAGTTAGTTAACGATTATGTATTAAGACTAAAAATAAAAGATATTGAGAACACCCTTTTAATTAACCAAGACAATTTGAATGTTAAGTTCGTAAATAAAAAAGACAAATATATTGAGATAGATGATGGAGTATCAGTTATTAAAAAAGAACTCCCTCAAAACTATCAATTCATTAACTCTTATCTAGAAGTTGAAAAAATGGGAACAACTTTGAACATTCGCTTTGTCAGTGGAGACACTCCATTCTCTAAATTTGAAGACAGTGTTATCTCTTTCTCAATTGCGGGAACAAATAATAGTTTATTAACTATTAAATCTCTTAATGGATTTGCGGATATTTATTCCTATACCTTTGTTAATTTGAATAAATACGTCACAATCTCAAGCCGTAATTATGATCCGGATATTGATGATATAAATCCATGGTATCCAAAACCACCTAAAGATGAAGGCTCTAATAAAAATGGATGTAGTGGTTCCGCTAGTTGCTCATCAATCATTATCGCGGGTAGTGCCTTATTAATCTTATGCGCAGTAATCATTATTAGAAGGAGGATGACAAAATATGAAAAATAGATTTTTACTTGGATGTGTTTCTTTATTGTCTTTAGTTCTTCCTTCTTGTAACAATAATGGTCCAACTTCATATACCTATGACCGTTCCTATTTCAATGGTATTTGTGCTCTAACAGGCGAATTTAATAATGGAGTAGATGTTGGCTTAACCAATGATTGGACCGCAAGCAAAGTTAAAGCTATCGGTGCGAAATCATTCCGCTTATGGATTGGATTAAGTGGTCTATTTTCCGTCGGTGAAGAAGATGATTTACACGTTAATCAAAAATACTATCTAACGATGAAAGACCATATTGATAAATTAAAAGAAGCAGGAGTTAAGAATTTCCTTATTCTCTATTCTTCTTATGTTTATCCAACGGGTTATGTTCCTACTACAGGATATGTTGTTCCTAATCCAAAAGAAGAATATGAAGAATATATTCGTTTCTTAAACTTACAAAAAGAAGCTTCTAAGCAAATTAAAATAATGTTCCCTGAAATCCGCAACTTTGAACCTGGCAATGAACCAGATTTTGCGGTTCCTGGATGCATTCATAAAAATGGTTTTATTTTTAATGGAAGCAAAAAAGAAAACGAACCATACGCTTATAACATTGATGATAAAACATCAATTGTCATGGATTTATGTTGGTATGTTCGTCAAGGCATTAAAGAAGTTGATCCAGATGCAAGAGTAGCAATTCCTGGATTAACTTATGGAGTTGATGTTAACACAACTGACTTTTTAGATTTGTTATACAAAAAGGTTGAGTCTAGAACCTTACCTGCCGGACAAGAATATAGTGATATTAATCCTGATAATTATTTTGACATTATTAATTATCACCCTTACGCAGTTCAAACAACGGTTACTGGTGATATCGATTGGGATAAATGGCTTGAATATAACAAGAGTGTTTATCAAGTCGTTAAAGACCATAACGACAATGGTAAAGAAGTTTATCTATCTGAAATTGGCTGGACGGATAACGGAACCACTAACGAAGAGATAAAAGTTGAAATCGCTAATAACTACAAGATTGCTTATAACCTAATTAAGAATGAATTACCTTGGATTACCGCAATCTTTGCATTTAGATTAACTAATTTAAAAACTCAAGTTGAGAGTATTGCTGAAAAGAATTTTGGTATTTTCTATCATCCAGATGATGAAGTCCATAAAGGATCACCAAAACCAGCAGCAATAGAAATTGCAAAATTATATAACGGTGAAAATTACGATTTATTGGAGCATTTACAATGAGCGAAGAGAATAGATATTTTTTTGGTTTAGATGAAGTATCTGGACAACTTAATTCAGGAACCGACCAAGGGCTCAAAGATGAGTATATCGCTCATTTTGCGCAAGCATTCAATTGTCATACGGTACGTGTTTGGTTAAACACTAAAGAAATAATTCGTGTTGGTGAAGAAGATAAAATTGAGTTTGTTGCTGAAGGATTAATTAAATTACATAACTACTTAGATACCCTTCGTCGTCATGGTGTAGAGAGATTCTTGCTTTTAGAGTGGGGATTTGTTTATCCATACGGATATATTGCTAGTGACCGCAATGTTGTGCCTGATCCAAAAAATGAACCAGACATGTATAAAAGATTCCTTTTGTTGCAACAAAAAGTCAGATTTGAAATTGCGTCTAATTTCTCTCTTGTTGAATATTATGAATCCACGAACGAACCAGATGGTGAAAACGGATTGTTCTTCCATAAAAATGGATTCCATCTAAATGGAAAAGATAACAAAGACTATATTTTTACCCGTGAGGAAGTAGAAGATATTGTTTTGGATTTAAATTATTACGAGAACATTGGTATTAAGATGGCAAATCCAGACGCTAAAATGCTTTTACCTGCGTTTTGTAATTTCCCATATGGTCCTTCATATTTAGACAGTATATATACCAAAATTGAGAGCGGAAAATATCCAACAGTGGGAGAAATTAAATCTAACCGTATTGAAAGCTTCTTTGAAGTACTCAATTGGCATCCATATAACCTTGTTAGTGTTCAAATCAATGATGAATGGATGCAAACACAAGAAAACTTAAGAAAAGTAATTTTGAAACATAACGATGGAAATCGCAAAGTGTGGTTTACAGAAAACGGATGGTCAGATTTTAAAAGAGAAGATGAGAAGCAAGATATCGCTAAAAGGTATATAGATTTGTTTAATGCTGTAAGCGAAACTATGCCTTGGGTTGAAACAGTGTTCTTGTTTAGATTATTTAATCTAGCTAATAGACCTGAAGATGAAGGGGAAGATAATTTCGGATTAATTCATAACGAATATGATTGGTATACTCCTCTACTTCCTAAACCAGCAGCGGTTTCTATTTATAAATATAGTAATGGTGAATCAGCGTCTTTAGACCCACTATATAAATATGCAATCAATAAAGATAAAGAACTATTCCCGTTCTATAGGATTAAAGGTGGAAGCGACTCCTTTAAGGTCTTAATTGTTGGAAACCACATCGCATATCAAAGAAAAGCTGAATGGAATGGTTATAATTCATCTAAAGGAATGGATTCTTCAACCGCTGATAAAGATTATTGTCACCTCATATATGAAGAATTAGAAAACAAAAAAGGTGATGTTGATATGACGGTTATTGATGCAAGAGTGTGGGAATATACGTTCTATTATCATAAACTTTATGATGAACTTAATAAGTTTAACGATAAGGAATACGACCTTGTAATTGTTCAACTTGGAGATAATGTTGGATTTAACTCTTTCAAAGACCATTGCTATAAGGATGATTTTGGAAAGTTTTGTAATTTCTTTATGTCCAAAAAAACAAAATTAATTATTACCGGAACCTTTGCGGGTAACATAAATGTTAACGAACATCAAAAAGAAGCGGCAAAATTACTCAATGCAGCATTTGTTAGCTTTAAAAATATAAACATGAACTATTCCTTGTTATCAGAACAGAAGTACCTAAATAATGAACACAAGATGTGTCCAAACGATTTAGGAATGAAAGCGATAGCGGAAGCGATTCTTAAGGAATGTAAATAAGACGAGTTGATCTCGTTTTATTTTTATATAAAAGTACATAATACTTAGTTATATTTAATGAAAAATATCAATATTTTGACATAATTGCTCTTTTTTGTGGTGCTAATATCATTTTATAATAAAATGAATATATCAATTACATAGAGGTATATTTATGGCTACTCTTAGTTTTAAGAATCTCAACAAGATTTATGACAATGATGTTCAGGCAGTTTTTGATTTTTCTTTAGATATCAAAGATAAAGAATTCGTTGTTTTTGTTGGCCCTTCAGGATGTGGCAAGTCGACAACTTTAAGAATGGTTGCAGGCCTAGAAAACATTACAAGTGGTGAACTTTATATTGATAATGTTTTGGTTAATAACATTGAACCTAAAGATAGAAATATCGCGATGGTTTTCCAAAACTACGCTTTAT
>DFJP01000070.1 GCA_002373085.1 Caryophanales bacterium UBA3668
GCAATTTCACCATGTGCTTTTAAATCTGGGTATGCTTCGATTGCAATGTTAATTGCTTTATTGATGTTTTCAATTTCAGCAGCTTGTCCATTTAAATCACCATTGCCTCTTGCTTTAGCAACTTCGACAAATGTTTCCTTATCTAAAGCGACTGCTTTGTCTAATAATTTAGCAGCGTTTTGGAGAATCATAACTCTTTGTTCTAAGTAGTTATCGATTTGGGAAGCGTCGTGTTGGATCTTTTGTTGAAGTTTTGCTAAATAGTCAGCAGCTTTTCTTTTCTTGTAAAGCCAGATAAGTCCACTGATGATTGGGAGTGGAAGAATCCATAAGACTACTTCGAAAACCTTACTGCCGGTTCCAACAGTAACAGGAATTTGCTTTGCAATAACGTTAACGTCTTTGCCTTCTTGGAGAACTGGACCATTTAATTCATCGAGTTCATTTGCCATAAATATTTTTCCTCCTTATTTATGTCTATTTAAATGTGCTATTTGTTTTTTGGAATGAAGGACATAAGTCTCTTCTTGAATAGTATAGCACTACTATTACCAAATCTGTTAATAAGACCATTATATTTGCCGTTTGAGCAATCATCATTGTATTGGCTCTTATCGCTTTGAGTATCACTAACGACAAATGGGGTTGTCTTAGAGATTGGATTGTATTCGATCCAGTGAACTGGAACGTTATGCATATGTCCATCTCCACCCATTGTTGGGACATAAGCAATTCTTTCAGTTCCAGAGAAGGAATAAGCGGTGATTGTACAAACATCACTATTCTCCTCTTCTTTTTCAAAGGTGCTCTTTAAGATAACACCTTGAGAATATGTTGCTGGATGTTTAAATAAATTAATATCGTGTGAGTTAGCAGCACTTTCAACTTCCGCGTTTGTAGTTTTACGTGAGAAGCTCTTTCCATAAATGTAATCTAATGATTTGTGTTGTTGATAGATTGGGATGGAAATAACAGGTGCTAAATCAAAGTAGACATCTTTGAGATATTTATCCGCATAATCAATAAAGAGTTTCTTTGCCACTTTATAATCGAAATGGATAAAGCTATCTGGATTCTTATCTAAGGAATCAGAGCCTTGCATATGACCTGATTTAATATAGTTAAGAGTCTTTCTCTTTTTGAAGATGAAATCGTCACCAAATCCAACATCTTTACCTTTGAGAAGTTTGATCATGTTCTTTTGACCTAAAGGTGTGAATAATAAACGATATTCAACTTCGTTATCTCTATCTAAAGCATTAAATAATGCTTCAAATTCTTCATTATCAAGTCTCATGAATGAGCCATCGCCTTTCATGAGGTCTTTTTTGACTTCTTTATCTAACTTTTTATCAAAGCTCTTAACATATTTTTCAATTTGCTTTTCATTCATGTTATTGATGTCAGTTGGATAACGTGAGAATGAAAGTTTTGGAGCAGCGTCATTACCATAGATAAACCAAGTATCTAAATAATAATATGGTTCAGGTGCGGTATAGTACGCGGTTAAGGTTTGAGTTCTTAATTCACGACGTGTTCCACCTTTGCCATCACTCACTGTGACCCAATATTGAATTGTAAGATGACCTTCATAACGATGGTCTCTCATTGATTGACAATAATTCTTTTCAAAAACAAATGGGTTACCTAAGATTGAGCCAGATTGAACATATAAAGAAGAAATATCTGGCTTTGTGTAGTGAGAATAACCATATTTCTCATGTAAATATTCATATTTAGCAGGATCAAATACTTGGTCTAATTGAATAAGAGGTGTGGTCTTGCTCATTAAGTTAGCCGCCATATTCCATTCATACAAACCATTGAGCTTCTTCATTGTTTCATAAGCATCGGCTTTGTGCTTATCGGCTTTAGCCTGGTGTTCATCGATTTCTTTCTTTAACTTAGAAATTTTCATAAATAAGAAAATGGTAAGGATGACGAAAGCAACACCACCAAGAACTAATCCGATGCCTCCACCAATTGCAGCACCAGTACCTAATGTTGCAGTATTGAGGAAGAACATCACTCCAGCAATAACTGCGCTAACTGCTAAGATGATTGACATTACAGCAAAGAAGATTCTTAAACCTCTTTTCTTCTTTAAGGTATTAACAATTTCTAATTCTTTGTAATGTTTTTTACAGTGATCTTGATTGAGTTCAACATTAACTTGCCCTTTTTCTGTAAGGTGGGCAAAATACTCTACAGCGTTATTGTGAAAAGCGTCCTTTAAGCGATCCTTATACAATAGTAAAGGTTCAAGTAAATCAGTATTATTAAAAGTTTCCATATTCCATATTATATTTGAAATAATCAATATTTAAAATAAATTCCGTATATAATAGATGCGTATGCTTTCAAAAAACATTGATTCAATAATAAATAACCTCCCTAAAAGCGTCACTTTAGTAGCTGCTACTAAATATGTTGATTCGGATACAATGAGGGAATTATATTCTCATAACATAAAGGATTTTGGGGAGAATAGAGTTCAATCATTTTTAACAAAATATGAAGAATTAAAGGACTTAAAAGACATAAAGTGGCACTTTATTGGACACCTTCAAAGAAACAAAGCAAAATCTATTTTAAATAAAATAGATTATCTCCACTCCTTAGACAGTCTAGAACTCGCTCAAATTATTGAAAAAGAAAGAGAGACGCCACTAGATACCTTTATAGAAGTTTCTATTAACTTAGAGGAAAGTAAAAACGGAGTTCCATATTACGAGATTGATGAATTTGTTAATAAACTACTTCACAATAAAAAAGTCCACCTTGTTGGTCTAATGATGATGGCCACAAAAGGGTCTATGGAAACAGAGCAACAATTTAGTAAACTCGCTAAATTAAGAGATGAATTAGAACAAAAATTCAATATCAAATTGCCTTATCTTTCTATGGGTATGAGTGATGATTATATCTCCGCTATCAAAGCAGGATCGACTCATGTGAGATTAGGTAGAATCCTCTACGATTTATAAGCACAAAAAAGGGAATGCCAATGCACTCCCTTTTAAATTGATTTAAAGATTATTGTTTTGCTTTTAATTCAGCTCTAATATCTTTAACCCAGTTATGTGCTTGTGGTTCACCTTCTTTGGTGATTCCATCTTTAGCAAATGCTTGTTCTGCTAATTCTTTAGCACGTTTAACTGACAAGTTAGATTTGACTTTAAGTAACGCTGGTACTTCTTCGTATGCAACTTTTTCACTTGCATCAACGATTGGATAAGTTGAATCAGCAAAGTCTTTTGGATTAAGAGCGTAGTAGACTTTTAGCATCTTACCAACGATAGTAATTTTAACATATGCTTTACGGTGTAAGCGGAATGTATCACCACCAACAGAGACTCTACTTGAAGCACCATAAGCTAAGAATTCAGATTTAAGTTCATTATATTTTTCTTGTAAATCTTTATCAGCCTTAACAATCTTATCAGCGAATGGAATTCTTTGAATTGAGAGTTTCTTTTGTTCATCTTCCACTGGTGCTGGAGCTGGTTCTGGTTTAGGTTCAACCTTTGGTTCAGGTTTTGGCTCTGGCTTTGGTTCAGGTTTAGGTTCAGCCTTTGGAGCAGTTCTTACTTCTCTAGCAATAACAATTCTATCGAGTTTATTAAGTTCTTCTTTAACGATTTCTCTAACCTTATTTAAGAGATCTTCTGTATCGATAGCAGGTTGAGCAGATTCTTCTTCCTTAGCTTCTTCCTCATCTTCGGTAAGTTCACCTTTATTAATTCTAATAGCGGTTCCAATACCTTTGACTAAGCAGACGATTGCTAACACTAAGAAAGCAACGTCAAGGATGAGTGTAACAAACACTCCTGCCATAATAAAGCCTGTATCAAAAGCTTTATTAGTATTTAATACTCTAAATCCGTGGGCAAAAAAGTCAATAATGCCACCAGTAAATCCGAAGACTGCTGGGACAACTAAAGCTGCTCCTAAAACCGCGCATTTAACTTTAATTCTTTTATTATGTTGAATAAGCGCGAGCGATAATGTAACAATAACAACCGCTGCTAACATGAATAAGTACGCAACAATGTTTGCAAGTACTTGACCAAGCATTTTCATGCTATGACCAACGTTTCCGCTATAGTCGAAAAGCATGGCGAATGTTCCGCTTGAAGGGAAGCCAACTTCGGCGCTATTAAGTGTTGGTGAAAGCATAATTAAAGAGTTTGTGAAAATCGCAAACACCAATAATGCAATCAAAACACCAAAAGCCATTCTAGAAACATAATCAAATGTTCTGTGTTCTTTTATCATATGAAAATCCTCTCTATACTACTTTTATTGTATCTCACAGTTTTAGATATTCAAGAGATTGATTTAATATTTTTCAATAAATTTTGTTTTTTTATAAGACTAAAACACAACATTTTTCTATGTATATATCAAGAAACGGCGTTTTTTTAAAAATCTAAACACGCAAGAAACCCCTTCTTTTTTCTACTCGAGTAGTGAAAATACAAGAACACAAATATTTCTTGATATACACTACATTTTTTATGCTCTTTATTAATAATTAATAAAGGGGTATAATCTCGTTTGAAAGGAAATATAACTTTATGATTGATAATCAAATTAATGTTGTAGAGACTCGTGAATTATCAAAAAAGTATGGCCAACAATTCGCTGTCGATAAAGTAAATATGCATATCAAAAAAGGCGCAATTTATGGATTCGTTGGCGAAAACGGAAGTGGCAAAACCACTATTATTCGTTTGCTTATGGGATTAGCCATTCCTACTAGTGGTGATTACGATTTGTTCTCTACTAATTTTAAGAGTAAGAAAATCTACAAAGTAAGAAATAAGATATCCGCTATTGTTGAAACTCCTTCTTTAGTGCCATCTATGACTGCAGTAGAAAATCTTAGGTATGCTTGTATGTATTATGGCTTAAATGCCGATAACGGAATCATTCAAGAATCTTTAAAAAATGTTGGGTTAGGAGATACTGGTTCTAAGAAAGTAAAAGACTTCTCTTTAGGTATGAGACAAAGATTAGGAATTGCCTTACTTTTGTTAAACAATCCTGATCTTATGCTTCTTGATGAACCAATGAACGGACTTGATCCAACTGGTGTTGCAGAATTAAGAGACCTTATTATCTCTTTAAATAAAAAGGGAATTACTTTCTTAATTTCTTCTCATATTCTTTCTGAATTAGAGAAAATTGCTACTCACTATGGCTTTATCTCTCACGGCAAATTGCTCAAAGAGATTTCAACCGAAGATTTAATTGCAGAATGTAAGAAAGGCATCGATATCCGCTACTCTGATGTTAACAAGTTAGAATCCGCTGTAAAAGAAATTGGCATCAAAGAATATCGTGTCAGCTCTAATGGTGTCAGAATTTATGATGAAATCAAACCTTTAGATTTGTTAACCAAATTAGATAAAAAGGGTATTGAAGTCAATGACATTCGCACATCCGAAATGAGTGTTGAAGAATATTACTTAAACATGATTGGAGGTAGTGAAAATGCATAATCTAATTAAAGCATCTTTATTTAAATTATTTAGAGATCGTACATTTATTGTTACCGCGATTATTGGTGTTATTATTGCTTTTTTCATGATCGGAGCATCTGCTTTAAGTAAATTCTTATCTGATGGAGTTGATTTTATCACCGGTGAATCATCATTTTTAACAGCGTTAACTCCAGGAAATAGTTTTGGTTTGACTATTCCTATTAACTTAGTTGTTTTCACAGTCGGTGAATTCACTTACGGCACAGTTAGAAATAAGATTATCGCTGGACTTAGCAAAACCAAAGTTTATTTTGGCTTGTTTATTACTGGATTAGTATTTACATTTATTTTAGCAGCTGGTTATGCATTAATTACTATCGGCTTAACTTCCGCAATCACAGGATTCAATCCAGATAATATTGGCGGTGTTAAATTTATTTTCTTCTATATTGCTAATACTGTTCTTACTTACACATTTGTAACTGCTGTTTCAGTATTCTTCGCTTCACTTATAAGAAACATCGGAGGATCCATCACTGTTTCTGTTATTTCAATGGTGTTCCTTAGTTTCTTACCATTTATTATTATGATGATTGAATTTTCTAATGGTAATTATTCAATTGAACACTGGTCATGCTGGTTAAACCCTTTATATGTTATTGGCATATTTGGAAATAATGTTTCCACGTTATTCTCCTCATCTATTGGTAGCAGTTTAGGCGTTGGTTCTATATTTGACATTTCTAATACATTTATTGCCGCAGGAATTGTCACTCCAACATATTGGGCAATTATATTCATAGTGTTAGGATTATTTGTCTTCAAACGAAGCGACGTTAAATAACATTTAAAACAAATTAAAACTAGGCAATTTCGCCTAGTTTTTTTGTTGTTTTGATAATTTATGCGTTAAGAGAATTTTGCATTAACTCGCGGGCGTAATCGCTTAATTCTTTAGCAATCATTCCTTCAAATTCGTTAGGATATAAAATCTTTACAATTTCATAATCGACCTTTGTTCTCTTAAACGGGAAGTTCTTATGAATCTTTTCAGTGTTTTTAATTGTGGTAATCACTAATGGGCATTTTGCTCTTAAAGCAATTGAGAAGACACCTTCGTGGAATTCATTAAGAGTGTTGTTTTCACTTCTAGTTCCTTCCGGGAACACTCCTACGGAGCACGCTCCTGTAGCAATGTAGTTAGTGGCTTCTTTAATGACTTCAAGAGACTTTAGTTTGTCATATCGATCTATTGGCATATAGCAAGTTGCTTTCATAAAGCGACCACCGATAGGAATTTTGAAGTTTGTTGGTTTAGAAATAAACGCTAAATCGTATTTTCGACCATAGAGTTCTGCCATAAGCATTGGATCAAACTTGGAACGATGGTTGCAAATAATTAAAAAGCGTTCTTTCGGAAGAGAGCAGTTATTGATAATATTGATTTTTGCTCTTGCATGCTTATTGATATAAGTGATGGCAGAAGAGAGCCAGAACTGTGCCCAGCGAGAAGGCTTCTCATATGTCTTATCTTTTTTATATGGAAGTGAGAGCAAGGACAAGAATCCCCACATCAAGGCTACTCCAAGTAAATATCCTGCTACTAAAAGTAGGAATGGGGCCCAATAATGATAATATCGGCCAGTTGGAATCGCTAATGTGATTAATGTGGTGAAAGTTAAATCTAGTCCGATGATGAGAAATTCAATGATCATATCAATTAATTAGTTATTTGGAACGACAAAGTTGATGGCTTTTGGCATAACTTCAACTTTGAAGTAAGAGCCTCTAGCAATTTCTCCATCGACACAAATGTCGAAGTCTTTCTTGGAGATAATCTCCACTTCTTTTGCTCTCTTGTATACGAATTTCTTTAAGAGTTTTGGATTGTCTAAGTGTTGGCCTTTAGTGTATGGTCCAAAGAATTGAATCATTAATCTTGCTAAGGACATGCACTTTAATAAAGTGACGTCGATTAATCCGTCAGTGTTGTCACTCTTAGGAGAGGCATGATATTGTCCGCCAACCCATTGTCCTTGTCCTAAAGCAGAAAGGAGCATTCTCTTCTTGTTGAGTTGTTCTCCATCAGCCTTAACGATGATTTTATTAAATCTACCACCGAGGATTGCTGGAATAATAGCAGCTGGTCCATATGGGTTTTTGATACCTTTATTCTTATTTTCATTACCCTTAGCTCCGACGATTGCGTCAAAACCAAAGTTAATAACGTTAACTGAGTACCATGGTTCTTTTAAAGAAGGTCCACTCATCTTGCTTAAATCAATTTCAATTGGTTCACCATTAATGAGTGCTTTGAAATCTTTAAATCTATTTTCCCCAGTCTTGTTTTTGACAATGTCATCATATTCTTTAGATTTAGAATAAATCTTAACAAAGTCATTACCAGTTCCGGCAGCGTAAATTGCTAATTGAACATTTTTGTAGCCAACAATCGCGTTTACTACTTCATGAATTGTGCCATCTCCACCACAAGCGTAAACTCTTAAGACATCGCTATTCTTTGAGAGATATTCTTTGAGGAATGGAATAACACTTCTTGGGCCAGTTGTGAGATAAACTTCGTAGTCTAATCCTTTGAAGTCTTCTTTGATTTGAGCTTGGAACTTTTCAACGTTTTTTTCAGCTCCGGCCTTTTGGTTAAGAATGATTAAATGTTTCATATATTTTCCACCTTATTTTAAATAAATTAATCGTAATTGCTTGATGTTCTCATCAGTCAAGCCAATAACAGAATAAAGGAAATCCATAACGGAATTACAAGTCTTTTTGATTTCATCTAACGCTGTTTTCAAATAGAGTTTCTTCGCAGTTAATGTATCGTTTAAGGCTATTGCCTTTTTTAAAGAAAGGAATCTAACATTCATTCCGATAAAATACATAAACCTTTTGAATCTAGCGCGTCTATTAAATGAAAGATAAAGTTCTGTAATTACTTGTTCACTAACGCCTAAGGCAGTTAAGACTAATAACATAACAATTCCTGTTCTATCTTTTCCTTGGGTGCAGTGAAATAAATATCCTTCACTACCATTATTTGATAAAAGGAGTTTAAAAACTTTCTTATATCCTTCGATTGGTTGAGGATTACTGACTAAATAACGATACAAATCTAAAATATGGCCTTTCATACCTTCTGGGAGAGAGACTAAATCATTTAATACTTGTATTCTATTTTCTTTAGTAACGACTGGATTAATGTCATTGCTCGCTAAAGAGACTGGATGATAATGAATAAGTGGAGAAATGAATGTTTCTGAACGATATTGCATTTCATCGGTTGTTCTTAAGTCGATAACATTTTTGACATTTAAGTCGTTGGCTAAATATTCAACTTCTTCTTGAGTGAGTTCTGATAAATTAGCGGAACGAAATAAGAGGTGAGACTTAATAGTTTTACCATCAGTATTTTTAATTCCACCAAAATCGTGGATATAATCGATGTTTCTAACTCGCTTCATCTTTATTTTATATTATAAAAAAGGCGGAAAAATATTTCCACCTTAATTATTCTATATGCTTTTTTGACTTATCTAGCTAAATGATAAGCATCTTCATCAACATAGATTGTGCAATCTGGATGATCTTGAAGAATTGAACATGGGACTTCTTCAGTTTTGTCACCACGTAATAAATTCTTAATTGCTTTTGCTTTATTTTTACCTGTAGCGATTAAGACGATCTTTTTAGCATTCATAATGCTCTTAAGACCCATTGTTACTGCTTTAGTTGGGACTTCAGAAATATCATTAAATAATCTGGAGTTATCAACAATTGTGCTTTCAGCAAGCTCAGCAACATGAGTTAATGAATCAAAGGATGTACCTGGTTCATTAAATGCGATATGGCCATCACTACCAATACCTAAGATTT
>DFJP01000111.1 GCA_002373085.1 Caryophanales bacterium UBA3668
GGATTGTCCGGTGGATATTTATTTTATCGCAGAAAGGGAAATCATAATGAAGTTTATTGCAATTAAAACTTGTGACGGAGAATTTATTATCTGTAATCAAAAGAGTAAAAGAAAAAAGATTAATAAAGCTCTTAAAGCAATTAAGTTATTCCTCTCTCAAAGAGATTGTGAAGTTGAAATATCATTAGACGATCTTGATCCAACAACAAGTGTATATGATATGTACTCAAGGTTGGCTAAATGAAGAGAGAAAAAGAAACAATGAAAGAATTAGAATTCAAAAACGTGTACGGTTATCAAGAAGTTAAACAAGATTGAAAGAAAGACTTATTCTTCAATGAATAAATATCAGAGAATAGTTTTTTGGTTTATGTTTAAGCACAAAAAAGAATTAAAGAGATTTGCAGAATATATGTGTGAACATAATGGCGTTTCTTATCGCGATATTAATAAATTAGGATTAAGTGAAATTTAAGGAGATAGTTACTGATGGATAAATATTTAGAAAAAGCAATTGAATCAGGATTAGTGGAAGTGGTTAAGGATTGGATGAAGACCGAGAAATATGTTTCAGTCTCTTCCATCCAAAGAAGCTTCTCTATTGGCTTTATTACCGCTAATGCAATCTTTAATTACTTAATTGAAGAAAAGCTTATTGAAGATAAACCAACATATAATAAAGGTAATAAAGTTATTCACTATAGCCCATTATCTCCTATGAAAATTTATCTCCTTGATATCAATCCAAATATTACAAAAGCATTATCTAAAGAATTTGATTCTTCTAATGATGTTCAAGTTATTACAGATGACTTTGCTCATTTTATGAATGGACATAAAGACATTGAATGTATTGTTAGTCCTGCTAATTCGTTTGGCTATATGGATGGTGGATATGATAAAGCAATTACTGATTATTTTGGTGTTGGGGTTGAAAAAGCAGTTCAAAAGTTTATCAACAGTCATTTATTTGGAGAACAACCAGTAGGGACATCCATTATGGTGGATATTCCAAACACAAATAAAAAGTTGATTCATACTCCCACCATGAGACTTCCTTCTACGATTAAAGATGAATTAGTTATTTACCAATGTATGAGGTCCACTCTTAGCTGTGCTATTAAAGGAAAAGTTCATTCAATTGTTATCCCTGCTTTTGGAGGAGCAACAGGAAAAGTTAAACCAGATATTATTGCCAAATATATGAAAGCAGGATATGACCAGATTCTTGAATACATCAAAGAAAAAGGCAATGTATATAAATTATGAAAAATAAATTAGTTTCAAATAGCCAATATACTTTGGCTATAAAAGATATATCTAAAATCTCTATACTTGTTGAACTGCTTAAGGCTAGAGGATATCAAATCAAACATGGATTAGATTCCATTTCTTCTTTGAAGAATATGCCTGTTGGTATTTGTGTTGATAATAATTTAAAAACAGTATTCTCGTTAAATACCACTCGCATGGCGTGTTTCTGTACCTTTAACAAAACAAAACCGCTTTATGTTGAAGAATTAATTGAACATATTGATTCTTTGATAGATTGCCCAGATGTTGTCTTCTATAACAAAATGTTAAGAAGAGGATCAAAAGAGAAGAGCCGTCCTGGCGGTTCGTTAGTTAGACTCGCATAATTATTGGACCCCGTATCAAGGAATATGTTTATGTTAAAAGATGACATTTAGAATTAATAAATTCTAATATCAGCGTTTACTGTGTTATATGTTGTTGAATAATCATATGAATAATTTGTTTCGTAATAATTATTCGTGATTTCTAAATCATTAATCGCATCTTCAACTGCACGCATATCGCTATCTAAGGTATCTAACTTACTGGCAATAGAAATATAATGTCTTTCATTTTCATTTAAGATTTGTTTTAACAAACCCTCTTGCCTTTTAATGTATTGAGTTTGCTCATGCATAGCCTGAGTAACTTTTGCTTGAAGCTGATTATTAACATCTAGTTTCCTTTCAATTCGATATAAGTGATTAGCCATATTTTCAAATCCAATTTTGACTTGGTTAGAAACATCATTAATCGAAAAGTTAATGTTATCTAATTTTTCTAATACCTTTTGTTTATATAAGATATCTTCTCTCAAATTGATTAACTCTTTTATTGTGTCCGCTCTTTTGTTAAAAAACAAAACCATAAAATGTTCAATGCATTCAGGAGTCGAATACATTGGAGGGAAAACAGAACTATTTTTAAGAGCGACTTGATAACTATTTTTACTAAGAGTCTCATCTATTAACTGCAAAGCAGATTGAAGTTTAGTGTTGAGAACATCATAGTCACTAATCTTCTTTGATTTAGATGCAAAGTCATCATATTGATAAACGCTTTTATTACGGTCGATATATTCTTTATGCATTTGCATTTCTTTAAATGTCTTTTTATCAATCTGGTCACATTTTTGTTTTGAATATAATCTTGCAACTTGATTAGAGGAGTTAATAGAATCACGCATAAAATCAAAGAAGTTATAGAAATCCATTAAATTTTCATAAACATAAAAATATTTATAAACATCTTTCTCATATTTGCTGGTTAGCATTGCTTTCGGGCCATATTCGGTTTCGACAAATATCACTTTGTGTTGACTGGCCACTTTTAAAAACCTAGTCACATATTGAATAATTTTTTCTAATCTTAGATATGATTCTTTATCTTTTAGATAGAAAGATTCATTCGTAAATGGATCATAAATTCTTATATTTAGGTGATCAAAGTTCACATACTCTAGTCCAGCGTTAACTGCGTCATCCGCAAAAAGGCTTTTTGAGTGTTGAATCTTCTCAGAATAATTAGATTTAGATAATACTGATCGTTCAAGTTTTTCAATCTTAAAGCCTTTATCTAGACCATAATTATCAAGCTGTTTGGTCATCCAGTCGATTCTCTCTTGCTTGTTTTCACTTTCATCTTCTAAAAAAGATTGAAGCATTTTGAAATAGTTAGAACATTTAGAAATAAATTTCCAAGGATCTTCTTTAAAATCAATGCCTTTATAATCTTTGAAATAGTCATACACTAGGTGTGTGCATTGAATCTCGATTACAAAGTGTTCAAGTTTAGGTAGGAAAACTCCGTGTTTATATCCGAGATAAACTTCTTGATTTAAACCATAATTACAAACAACTCTACCAACACTGTCGATAAAACTAGAAATACTCATAAACTTTTCTTTCAATGTTTTAAGATACTCTTTACCAATATCGTATTTTTCTAGTTCATCAACATCTTTGTTTGCTAGAGCAAGAAGAAAATCTTTAGCGAGTTCATCACAATATTGATATGTTAAAGAAGCTTTTTGGAATTCTTGCAAAAAGTTCTTTCTAGAAAGAAGCACTTGCTCCGCCATTTTGATTTTATATAAATACAAAAATTCGCTTTCAATAAGTGCTCTTTCATCAATCATAAATTGGTTCTCCATTGTTAGAACTAGTATATTCTATTTCAATATATAAATACAATTACTCACTATTATATGTGCGATGATGTTAATAAAACTTTTAAAACTCCACTAAGGTAAATAGTGTTGAAAAACTCTTTTCATTTAAATAATTAAATAGACTCCCCCGACACATTCCTTACTAAATTTATTGTGTATTTTTTTATTTTGGGATTATATTTTTACTTAGATATATAAAGTTGAGGTCACTATTAAGTGACTGAAAGAAAGGAAAAAATAAACAATGAAAAAAAGACTATTGACCGCAATAAGTGTATTAGCTGTTCTCTCTCTTGCTGGTTGTAATAAACAAGCCGCAGTAGTAATCGATCCAGTAGAACAACAAATTAGAGAAATCTATAACCAAGCTGTTGCTAGTGGTGAAACTAGAACTTATGAAGAATGGTTAGCCTCTATTAAAGGTGAAAAGGGTGACGATGGACATTCCCCTGTTATCGCAATTAATGAAGATGGCTATTGGACAATTGATGGTGTAAGTACAGGAGTCAAAGCACAAGGACCTAAAGGAGATCCAGGTGATCCAGGAACTCCTGGTACACCAGGAACTCCAGGAGAAGAGGGTAAACCAGGTGCTGATGGAACTTCAGTAAGAACTGGAGAAGGTAAACCAAGCGATTCTTTAGGTAAAGATGGAGATTCCTATATCGACACGAATACATGGGATTACTATGTAAAAGAAAATGGTACTTGGGTACTTAAAGGTAATATCAAAGGTGATGATGGTAAAGACTTTGAAGTCCAAGACCATATCGTTAGATACTATACCGCTTATAGCGCCGCTACATTTAATAAAGGAGTTATCTTTGGAGCTGGACCATTAGTCCAATATCCTCCAATGGGTGCTGAAGAAGAAACATGGGGTTATTCATTAACTGTTCACCATGGTGATTTAGCAATTAGACCATCAGATCCAGTGTTAACTGGTTATAACTTTGATGGATGGTATGCAGCTTATAGCGTTGGTGGATCTTCTACCTTTGGATATGAACCATTCTATTTCACTAGTAGTGGTATCGTCCAAGATATGAGTATCTACGCCAAATATTCACCAAAAGCATATACATACACCCTTATGGATGGTGATAACAAAATTGGTGATTATAACATTAACTATGGTGACGCTTTAGATTTAGAAAACTTACCAGCATCTTCTAGTGGAGTATTCGCTGGATGGTATACCGCAGATGATAAAGCTGCTACTTCTACATATTTATATGATTCAAATATGACTTTCTATGCCAAATATAGATCCTTACCAGATACCGCAAAAGGAAGTTATGTTGATGATGAAGAAACAGTAGTAGCGACAATTGACGCAACTTCATTAACTATGAAAGCTGCTATTGAAGGCGAACATACATATAACCTTGAAAGATATGAAGGTGATACCGCTTTATTTACATATACAAGTGGTAACCAAAAACATACTGTTATTGTCAATATCATTAACGAAGATGAAGTTGAATACTTCGCTTATAAAGAATTCATTGATGGATCATATACAAGTAGATATTACGAATATGGTTCTTCTGCTTCTTCTAACTATGTAAGAGTTCATTCTCCAGTCCACGTTAGTAGAATCGTTATTAACACTAATGAAGTTACTAGTAAGGTTGGACAAGTAGTTAAATTCGAAGCTACCTTTAACCCAGACAATGTCTATTCTGAATTTAAGAAAGTCACTGAAATCTACTGTGAACCTGATGGACAACCAAAAGTCTCCATTAAAGGTGATAACCCATATTTCACAGTCGACTTAGATAAACTTGAACTCACATCTAAACAAGCTGGTGTATATGAAATCTCTATCGTTTGTGATGGAGTAGAATCTAATCAAGCTGCGATTACAGTTAGTGCACCTATTTCAGTAACTAGTGTTGATCATCCAGCAGATGTCAGCGTCATTAAAGGCAAATCAAGAGTAGTTGAATATACTTACGCGCCTATTAACGCGAATGAATATAACTTCGTAGTCTCTTCCTCTAACGAAAGCGCTGTTACCGCGGAAATCGTTAGTGTTTCTAATGGAGTTATCTCTGTTAAGGTTAACGGTGTAAAAGAAGGCGGATACGCAGTGATATGTGTTGAAGATACTCTTTCTAGTTTAAAATCATACCTTTCAGTTAACACTGTCGCTAATAAAGTTGGATCTGCTTTTGTTGGTAACTACAACATCAACTGTAATGATGTTATTGGCGAAGCTAAATTAGACGGAGAAGATTGGACTGAAGAATATATTAGCTATGGTTCAGGAGATCCTTCTTCTATCACAGTTAGAGATGGTAGTAGTGTTGTTGCTTCTATTTGGTCTGATGTTCAATTCGCATTTATCGATATGAGTTTTACTCTTACTGATGTTATTTCTAGCGAAGATGGAACATATACCTATAGATATGTTAGTAACGATAAAGTTTATACATTAGACTTAGTGGCTACCGTTAATGACGCAGCAGATATTAATTCCACAGTTGATTTAACAGCCCATATCTATAACGCTGATACATCAATCAAAGTCTTACTTAAGGATGACATTCAGCAAACGTATATCCTTACATTAGATACATCTAAAGTGAAGACCACATTTGCGGTTAACGATACATTCACTTATGCAGGACTAACTGGTGTAGCAAACACTAATATTGTTGCTACTAGTGATACATTTATAACTGAAGACTTAACTGTTACTGCTCCTGATATGACAACTGCTGGAGAAAAAACAGTTACTGTTACTGCAGTTCATGGCTTATTCTCTGCAACATACACAATCAATGTTATTGGTGGTGCACCAACAACTATTGAAGATGGAACATATACTGGTACATTCGGTAGTGACTTTGATATCGTCGTTACAGTTGATGGTGATGATGTCCATATCTCAGTTAACGATTTATACGAAACTGATGGAACAATTACTGATGGAGTCTTTGATGATCAAATGGGTACACTCTTTGATGTCACATTAAATCCAGATGGATCATTAAGCTTTGCAATGACTGCTGATGATGGATTCATCTTCTATGAAATGTATCTTAATGATGGTGAAGAATGCACATACGTTCAATTCACAGTTTCTAAATAATTGATATAAATATCAAATAAAGAGTGGTGGGAGAAATCCCATCACTTTTATTTTGTATTCGATTTAATCATTTTGTGTCAAAAGGATTAAAACTTTATTAAAACCTTTTGTGTATATACACGCTTGGGTATATAATTCTTACGAATTTTAAAGGACTAAGATTTTATGAAAAAGTTAATAGGAATCACAAGTTTGTTACTCTCTATGACACTTGTTTCATGTGGAAATCAAGGTGGTAATAATGTTGACCCAGTAAATCCTAAAACTCCATATCACACGGAAGTTTGGGATAACACAATCAAGATGATGCTTGATAAATTTACAGATGAAGCGTCTCAAGTTATTCCTGTTATTCCTGCTAGTGAATATTATTGCGCGTACGTTAATTATTCAGGATATAAGGCAACTCAAGTCAGTGCTTATAACGTTGATTATCGTGGGATTGAAGCTTATTACACTTCTGAATTAGAAAAGAATGACTTCCTTATCTATAACGGCTCTTATAGTGATGGAACTCCACATAGATATGCATATCGATTAGCGAAACCTACTGATGATTTAAAAGTTGAATTTGCTTTAGGCAACTCTAATGAAACACCAGTGTTCTCAATTGTTGTTTATCAAGCCACTAATAGACAAATTGCATTCCCAACCGAAGATATTAAATATTTGTTTGGTAAAGAAGAACCATATCCTAGTGCGGAAAGCTATGAAGCATATTTCGATAATGTTTATGATTCATATATGGTGTTTGCGCATAACGTTAAAGACACCGAATTTAATGGCTTCGCTACTAAGTTATCTCAAGGTGGATATCATGTTGTCAGTGAATTTACTTCCGCTGAAAGATATTACTTCACTTCTAACGATGGATATAACAACATCACCTTCTATAACGAATACGATGAATATCAACGCCTCTCCATGGTGGTTTCTTATTCCACTAATTCGTTTAGAATCGCTACACTTAGATATTTAAATAATCCGCTTCCAAACTTTACAGAAACACTAGATGAAAGAACTTCATTTGTGATTTCTGAAAGAGTTGCAAATACATTCATCATTTATTTTGGACCAACTGATAAGAGTTTCTTTGAAGACTATTGTACTTCCTTAACTCAACTTGGTTGGAAAATTACTAAAGACGAAGATGAAGAGAACCTTCCTATTAGTAGAACATGTTCTAAAGGTGGATATACATTCTCTATCATGTTTGGAGTGATGGGTGATACTCAAGAAGAAACAATTGTTATTGCTATTACAATACCGGAGGAAAACTAAAAATTATGTTTAAGAAAAAATCTCTTCTCATCCTCTCCTCAATCGTTATTGGCTCCCTTATCTTAGGTGGCTGTAACAAAGGAAACAATGAACAAGATCCAGATCAAGGTGGCGGAGGAACAGTTATCCGTCATGATTCATGGGCAAACTTAGTCTCTTATGACTACACTAACCTTACAGTCTTAGATGAAGACAGCATGCTTGAAGAAGGCAGCTACATTCTTCACGTTGGAGAAGGTAAATACATTAACTGGTATCCAATCTTTGGAGAATGGTACCATCAATTCTTCGCTGACTATAATGGTTCTAACTATGTCTATTGGGACTACACTAAAGAAGGCGGCACAACTGGATGGCTTAATTACAATCCTGAATACCATGTCGACTTAACATTAGAACACCAAGAATTCTATCTCCCTAACTTATTAACTAAGGTTAGTGAAGATGATGTTGAATATTCTGCTGCTACTAAAACTTTCTATGTTAAAGATAGCTCCTTAGCAAAAGTATCAAAAGATGTCTTTGGCTTCGCTACTGATCATAGAACCTTCGCGGTTATTGCTATTTTAGTAGAGACAGACCCTAACACTAATAAAGATAGAATTAGCAAAGTAAGAGCCTTTGATACTCTTGCGGAAAACTCACCATATGTTCAATTAACATTTGGTAACTATGGAATTACTTATTCTCAATGGGGATTCCCAGAATTACCTTCTGAAACTACAGTTAAAGATTATTGGACTATTACTGGTAAAGACGTTAAAACTGAAGTCTATCCTAATACAGCTACTATTACTGCGAATAACGTTAATGACACTGAAACAGTTAAATCCGATACTGAATTTGATTTAATCCTTGAAGTTGGTGATTACGCGGATGTCAGTGTTCTTGTCGGACCAGATAACATCAACATGTCTTATATCGTTAACTGGACTCCAGATAGATCAGACTTTATTGATAACGAAGGTAACCCAACTGGTGAATTTGCTTCTCAAGTTGCTTTATTTGATATCAAACAAAACTTTACTGCTGGACATAAATATTTAACTGCGATGGTTCCTGGAACTGTAGAAGTATATGCGACAGTTAACTTCTTCAGATATGATGCGAATAATAACGCAACATATGAATCAGTGAAATCCAATGTCTTAAAAGTTAAAGTTAACGAACCAAAAGAAATGGATACATCTAAAGCTGTTTATCAATTTAAGTTCGATGGCTATAAAGATGAATATAACGACCAAAAATTAGGTAGTAGTTCTGGTCTATTTAGAACTAGATTCATGACCTCTAACTTAGCGGCCACCTCTACCTTTAATCCAGTTAGTAGAGTAACTGGTTATCACGCTTCTTTACTTGCCGCAGGTAACACTGATGCATTTGAAGGAAATAAAGATGTCTTATGGATGACTCCTGAAAAGGGTGTTAATGAACCACTCGCATCTTATGTTGATTTTGATCTTGATGACCAAGAAGTTAACTCAATTGCCTTTAACTTCTCCTTACATCGTCAAAATCAATTAACAAACACATTCAAGAATAACTACAAATCATTTAAAGTCTTCACTTCCTCTAATGGAGTTGATTGGACTTTATATTCTGATAAGACTGATTTTGTTAGAACCGAACTTAATAAGGATGAAGGCTCCTTAACTGGTATGACTTCTCACTTATTTGAATTAGACTTTGATACCCCAGTCCATTACATCAGATTAATGGTGGAGGCTAAGAGCTTTATTGGAACATTTGGTATCGTTATTGATGAAGTTACATTATCTGCAGAAAATAAAACTCACGTTGATAAAGACTTTGTCCCAGTTACTGGAGTAAGTATTACCTTAGATGAAAATAACTCGACCTCTGTTAGAGTTAATAATTCCATCTCCTTAGGATATGAAATGAATCCTACTAATGCGACTAATAACTTAGTCTATTGGACTAGTAGTGATGCTTCTATTGCCTCTATTACTAGAAACCTTGATGGAACAGTGTCTATTAACGGTCACAAACCAGGTGAAGTTACTATCACTGTTTACACTGACGAAGAAGATGATTCACATAAAGCATGGACTGATACAGTAACTGTCACTGTCTTAGGTGAAGCAGTTATCCCAGCAGTCTTAGATGGCAATAGCTACTCTAACGCTGAAAAAGGAGTTTACTTCACATTTGATGCTTCTAAAGGAACATTATCCGCAACATATATCGTTAACGGTGTTCCACACATTGATATCCTTAACTTAGTCAACGAAACTAATGGAGTTTATACCTTCACAAGTGAGAACTCTAAAGTCATGATTAAGAATGTGGCAGTGGATGGAAGTATCATTACTATTTCTAATAAAGTTGGAGATCCATCTCACATTAATGGCACTCAACTTCCAACCGTGGAATTAGTAAAGGCTAATGGATAAAGTTTTATGAAAAAGAAATTATTAACTTTCTTATTTGCCTCTTTATTTGCAGTTACTGGTTGTAACTCTAATTCATATCCTCAATATGTCTTAGACTCTTCCTGGGGAAAAGATAAAGCGTGTACGATGTATGACACCTTCCACGCTTTAATCCCATATATGGAAGCTAATGACTATGAATTCGTCTATTCCGTTGATGAATATGGAGACGATATGCTTAGTGCGTTCTTCTATTATGAAAGTGACGAAGCTTCGGAAAAGGCTAACGAAGACTATATCAACTTATGTGCTTCTAAAGGATATGAAGTTGAAGTCGTTCCTCAAAGCTATGTTGATTGGGATACAATGACTCAATATACATATACCGTTTCTTACGCTTCTAAAGTCATCAAAGGATCCATTGGATTTGAAATGCAGTTTTTAGCCTCAGTGAGAGGCGGAAAGAGTTGCCTTGGAGTATTTGCTTATAACTATGTCTATTGCCCTAAGGACAGCTGGCCAAACGCTGCGGTAGAACATTTATTAGGAAGTAGAGCTAATATTGTTCCTACTGTTACAGGTGGAAGCAAATATGAATTCTTATGGGATGTTGATTCTCAAAAGAATGTTGTTCTAGAAATCCAAATCACTGGCTTATCAGTGAATGTTGAAGAAGAATACTTCAATAGCTTAAAGAGCAAAGGTATTACTTCTGTTCAATTTGATGAATTAGATGAAGACCATGTGGTAGCGATGAGACAATATGAAGAATTTGTTGATCAATATTATTACTGTTGTTACTTAGCGGATGATGTGATGCTTATCTATGACTTTGACGTCAATAGCATGAAATTCATCATTGATATTTGGCTCATTAAATAAAGACAATATAAAGACCTCTTAGTTTACTAATTAAGAGGTTTTTTCTTTTTGAAAAACATTTTATACTTATTGTTGATAGAGGCATATTTATATGAATAAAAGAATCAAATTATTTGTTTTACCAATTATCACTTTATTATCATCTTGTTCAATTCATGATTTGATTGGAATTAAGACCTATTCAGGATATGAAGAATATCTCAAAAACGATTTAAATTGCACTGAATACGATGATGTTGCTTCTTTAAATAACGCGATTAAACAATCAGCGTATCAGTGGAATGGTAGTAGAAATGAGTCAAAAGGATATACATATTACTATACTTCTCATAACTTAATGATTCTTCAATATGATGACCATTCTTATTCAATTAGTTCTACAGAAGGATTAACTCTTTCAGTAGGAAAAAAAGTAACTGTATTGCCTATTGTTATGGAGCGGCCTCTACTCCTGATTTATATCTAAGAGAAGATGGAAGTATTACTACGAGTGGGGGCGCTATTGCTAGTGATGAATATAAGAAAGACTTTAACGCTTATATTTATGATAACAATGGTGGCTATTTGTTTGTTTTAAATGAAAAGCACCTTATCTTCTTGAATGGCGATAAATCAGAATTCTATGTTTCTGAAAATTACACATCAACATTTACTGGCCCTAATAAAACCACTAAAGTTGTACCTACTTGTGCATTATTAACTAATACATTAGAGGCTCTCACCTTTACTACTTTAGCGTTACCTAACCCAGGAGGAGATAAGTTTGAAGCTTGGGGAAGAGAAGTCACATATAAAGATAGCTTCTCTAACTACACAGTCTATTTAGCAGGTGTTGATCCACTTGAATATATTCCAGTCTTAGAGACAAATGGATTCACTGTTATTAGGTCTTCAGATGATATCATCTTCCTCCCATTCTATGGAGAAAGAGCAGGCTCTTGGCTTATTCATGATGAGAAAGGTGAACTCAAAGGAGCGTTATCTTTCCAAGATTATTTATACACCAGTCCTAAGGGAGAAACCTTTGGTCCTAGATTTAACACTAAAATCAGTTTCTATAAAGCTAGAAGCGGATACGTGGATGGAAGAGAGTTAACAACTAGAACCGATTGGACTGATTCTGAAAAGACAACGATGAGGAATTGGTATGATGGTGCGTTTAATACAGTCATTCCATTCCATAAACTTAAAAATGGATATAATGTTCCTGCCTCTTTATCTAGAGCCTCAGAAGATCTCTTCGGTGGAGCACTTATGATTGGACAAGAATGCTACAAGATTTGGGATGAAAGCATTGACTATCATCTAGATGGATACGCAGAAACATTAGAAGCAAATGGATATCATAAATACGTTCCAAACTTTGATTTATCAACTAAGGAAGGCATAAGAGCGTATGAAGCCACTGATGAATCAAAATATTACGAATGCTACATTAATGAAGAGGCTGATGTGGCAATTAAATTTAGCTTCTCATTCAATGATGGAAACGTTATCAAAGTATTCAAAAAATCATTAATGCATTCTCACCTTGATGATGAGATGTAAATAATAGATAAAGACACCAGCGATGGTGTTTTTGTTTTGTCTTTTAATCCTATTTATATAATAAATAGAAACAAAGAGCCAACAAAAAGTCGCTCCTAATTTATCACAAAACAGTTATGTCTCCCTTGTATCAGGGAATAGAATATGTTTAAAAGAATGCAAATTTTCTTTGCATTTATTATATATATATATAATAAATCGTTAATGCTAAATTGAATAGGTGACGACAATATGCTTTTTTCTTATTAAGTATTCGCTTACTATGACACATAATACTTTTGAGTTTGTGCGATTAGCGTGCTAAATCTTTATAATGAGATAATTAAAAATTGTCGAAAAACATGCATAAACTATAAAAATATATGTCGAAAAACATGCAAACATTGATTATTTTATTACTTTGGCTAAAACCTAATTGAATTCGGAAAAAGTCAGAAAGGAACCAAATACTATGTCTTATATTAATAGAGCAATTGAACCACTCTTGATAAAAAAATATCAATCGTACAAAAGCGTAGCAGTCACTGGTGCAAGACAAGTTGGAAAAACCAGAATGACTAAAGAACTATTTCCTGGTGTGAAAAGTCGCTCCGAATTTATCACCCTGTATCAGAGAATATGTTATAGGTTTATTGCAAAGCAATGCATTTTCGAAATCATTATATTTAAATGAAAAATAGTGAAAAAATAGTGAAATAATAATGAAATTTTGATGCACTATTTACGTGGTGATAATCTATGATTAAAGTCAAACTCGATAATGATATATTAAAGTTAATTCTTGATATTGAAAAGAACAAGAACTCTTTAGATTTAGTACAAAATGTGTGAAAAGTCGCTCCGAATTTAGTACCAAATGACCAAAAAGTCGCTCCGAATTTAGTACAAAGCAGTTGAAAAGTCGCTCCGAATTTAGTACAATCTATTCGAAAATAACTGATGAGGTGATGAAAAATGTACTTTAGGAGAAAAATAGATTATTGGTTGAACAATTGGAAGAGCAAAAAACAAAAGATGCCAGCATTAATTGTGGGCATTAGACAATGTGGAAAAACCAAAAGCATTGAAGAGTTTGCCAAGCAATACCCTTACTTCTTAAAAATTAATTTTTGGGATAACCCTGAATACTCTACGGATTTTGATGGTAGTTTAGATGTTGACACTATCATTAATAATCTTTCTCTTAGATTTCCTAAAGTTAAAATAAAGCCTCGTGAGACTTTAATATTTTTTGATGAAATACAAGAATGTCCGAGAGCGAGATTGGCGTTTAAGAATTTTGCGATTGATGGAAGATATGATGTGATAGGTAGTGGCTCATATTTAGGAATAAACGGTTATATCTTAGGAGATGCCACTCCGGTACCTATTGGATATGAAGAAATCTTTAATATGCACACAATGGATTTTGAAGAATTCTTGTGGTCAAATGGCTATGATGAGAAGAAGATTGAATATTTAAAAGATCATTTTGACAAAAGAGAACCTTTGCCAACTTCTATGCATATGGTTTTTAAAGACTTATTCAATAAATATGCTTGTGTTGGTGGCTTTCCTAAAGCAGTTCAAACATTTGTAAATAACGATAGCAACCTCGCGGATGTGTTTAGTGTTAATCAAAACATTGTTTTCCAAATGAAAAATGATTTTGGAAGAAGGAAGGATATAAATGGTTTGCCTTTATTCAAACCAGCAGAAGTTGCGAGGATTCAAAATGCATTTGAATTGATTCCATTCTTTTTAGCAAAGGAAAATAAAAGATTTATTACATCAAAAATTAGTAGTGGAAAATCATATGACAAAGTTGACGCAATTGAATATTTAAAACAAGCGCATATTGTCAATAAAGTATATAACGTTGAAACACCTTCTTTACCATTACAAGGAAATACCATAAGTTCTCAATTTAAATTATTCCCAGAAGATATCAGCATTGTAACTTCAATGTATGGAGTTGGAACCATTCAGGCTATGAATCAAGGAGATTTAGGACAAGGAAAGGGCGCTATATATGAATCACTAGTGTTTGACTCTTTTTCCAAATCAGGAATAGATTCATTCTATTTTGCAAAAGAAAGTGGATTAGAAATTGATTTTGTTATTTGCTATAACGGTCAAACCTATTTGGTGGAATCTAAATCTAAAACAGGAAACGCTAAATCTAGCAAAACAGTTATGTCTCACCCAGAGCATTATGGAAAGACAAAGCTATTAAAAATAGGGGATTATCAAATTGGTGAGACCGGAGATGTCTTAACAATCCCTCATTACATGATGTTCTTGATTGGCAAAAGTAACAATTAATAATAACAATCCCTTTATAAAGGGTAGCAAAGACACCAGCGATGGTGTTTTTGTTTTGCATATTTATAGTGTCTATCTACATATTTGCCTATTTATAGGGCAAAAAGAGTGATAAAATATTAATTGCAATTTAAAAGGAGTTTTCCATTATGTATGAACCAAGAATGGAACTAACCTTAGAGCAAAGAGAAATCCTTGAAGGAAAGCAAGGAGAAGTAATGGCCAAGATCATGGAAACAGTCGTGATGTTTGGCGATATTTTTGATGCTCCTAGATTAGTAAAAGTTACTCATGACGATGGTCATTTAGTAACCAGTTTCGGCATTAAGTTATTAAAGCCGCTTTTTTCGACAATGGATCAATTGATCAAGGAAGGAATTAAGACTAAAGGTAAATTCACAGTTGACCCTCGACCAATTGACTACAAGAACGTCAAATGTAATCTCTTAGAAAAAC
>DFJP01000038.1 GCA_002373085.1 Caryophanales bacterium UBA3668
GAATTAAAAAATATTAACAAAAAAAGTTTTTAAAAATTTTGAAAAAACGCCCTCTTTTGATTAATTTAACGATTAATCGATATTTAATTTGATTTTGATATCACTAGTTGGATATGTGGAACAGGAATGGACATAACCGAAGTCTTTATCCGCTGCTCTTCTACCATCGCCAACTGGACAAACGAAGTAGCTGCCTTCAAGCACTTTAATTCTACAGAATCCACAAGCGCCACTTCTACAAGCTGTATGGACTTTAATACCCGCTCTTTCTAAAGCGACAGCAATGCTTTCGCTTGCTTTAGCAGGTATTACTACTTCAGAAATACCTCTAGCGACTGTTAAGTTAAATACTTTGTCTTTTAATTCAACAGGGAATCCTTCAAATTTAGTAATATCTCTAACTTGGCCAAATACTTCAAATCTCACTCTTCTTTTTGGAATGTTGAGTTTGGCTAATTCGCCTTTAAGGAAGTCATACATCACTTGTGGACCACAAATGAAATAGGTCGTATCCTTCGCGGAATATTTCTTAATGATATCTGCGTTTAAGAAACCTTTTTCGCCTTTCCAAGAAGGATTATCGCCGCTTAAAACGTGGACAACTTTCACTTTGTCACATTCGCATTTGGCTAGTTCATCTTTTAAGATGATGTCTTTATCGCTCACTGAGCCATAAAGAATAGTTAAATTCATATCTAACTTACCATTTTTGATTTCTTTAGCCATTGACGCAAATGGAGTAATACCACTACCACCCGCCAAAGCGACAACGTGTTTAGCATCTCTAATATAATCGTAATGGAATTCACCTAAGCCAACTTCGCCTAAGAATTTATCTTTGACTTTAACTTTGTCATATAAATAATCAGCGATAAAACCATTATCTCTTGGTTTTCTAACGGTGATTTCTACAAATGGATGTTCGCCTCTAGTTTCATATGGGGCAGAAGAAATTGAATATGGTCTAGTAACTAATGATTCACCAATCTTAACTACTAAAGTTAAGAATTGACCAGCTTTAAAATATGGAAGATGGTCTTTGCTAACAAATCTAATTGTTTTAGCAGTTGGGCTAGCCACTTTAATTTCTTCAACTTCTAATTCGATAAAACCAGGATGTAACTTTCTTGCTACTTCACTAATTGGATCGTAGTAATTATCTTTATCAGAAGCTTTATCAAAGTTGGCTTGTCTGATCTTTGTGACACGTGATGCACCACCGACGTCTTTTAAGAATCCTTTAATCTTCATCTTATTTGCCCTCCTTTGCATCTTCTTCCATCATATCTAAGATAATCTTCGCGCCTTTTCTACCATTAGTAACGGCTGGACCCATACCATCACCTGAGATTTGGTGAGCACCAGCAAAAGATAAACCTTGAATGAAGTTTTCTTTTTCACTCATTTGTAATCTAGCGACAATGTGGTCATCCATTGTGTGCATATACCCGTAGATTGATCCGCGATATGCGCCTGTATAATGGGCAATTGTGCAAGGTGCTTCAATAACGATTTCTAAGATATGTTTTCTTAAATCAACACCTAAACGTTTTGATTCAATATCAATGAAGTGTTCAGCGTTTTTACGCTTTAACTCTTCATAATTTTCTTCAGTAACACCTAACCAACCTTCTGGTCTTGGTAACATGGTAATGGAATATACACATGTGCCTTTTGGTGAACAACCTGGGTTAGCTAAGTTTGTACAAATTGATGTCACATAGTTATATGGGCCATCAGTTGCGGCTTCATCAAAGATTTTCTTTAAATCCATACCTTCAGCAGCATGGAATGTTGAATAATCTTTAATGCCTAAATTCTCTGGTTCATCATCGAGTAATAGCACTACGGAGAAACAAGTAACACCAATAGTTTTACTATTGACGAATTTTAAAGCTGCTGGTGGAACTTCGCTTAATGGTTCAACCATCTTTGTGTAAGCGACATCTGGATAAGATGAGCAGACAACGTATCTTGCTTTAACTTCTTCACCATTAGCGAGTCTAACGCCTTCAACGTGACCGTTCTTCACTAAGATTTTATCTACGCGAACACCGAATTCCACTTGTGCGCCCATTTCAATAGCGCGTTCTGCCATCTTAAGGGACATTTCGTGTGAGAATTTCTTTGGGACATAAGAACCATAGCCGAGATAGTCCGCCATTAAGACAGCCCAAACGGTAAATGGTAAATTCTCTAAAATATCACCGACATAAATCCAATATGCCGCTAAGATATCGACAACCTTTTGAGGCAATTTGAATGTATCGATAACTTCTTTCGCACTATATCCAGCTGTTTTAACAAAGTCAGGATGCTTTAATAACATCTGAACTTTGGACATATGTTGAACGGATAAAATATTGACTGAATTATAGACTCTATTACATAGATTTAATAATTCTAGAACTTTCTTATATAACTCTTCGTTCCCTGGTTCAACTGCTTCAGCAATTTCTTTTGCAGGGGTTTCAAAATCACCATGTGTGCCTGGGTGAACTAAAACATTAACACCTGATTTATCATCGACAAATCTATAGGCATCAGGCACTCTTAACCATTCGATATCAACGCCCATTTCATCGAAGAATTTTCTAATTTTTAATGGGCATTCTTTTGGTCCAATTGACATCATTTCATGGAGGGTACCTTCAATTTCAACATCGCCTCTAACAAAGCTAGTTGCGACTCCACCAGGAAGATTATGCTGTTCTAGTACGAGCACTTTTTTACCTTTTTTAGCTAAGGTTAAAGCAGAAGCTAATCCCGCTAAAGCACCACCGATGACAATAACATCATAAGAATCTTGAAAATGTTTGATTTTATTTGCCATTTTTTGCTCCTTTTCAAATAAGAAGGGGAGATAACTCCCCTTTTATAAATATTGTTAAATATGGATTAGAAGAATCTTTCAACTAAATCTCTAGAATATTCAATGGTTTCATCCATATCGCCGAAGGACATAACTTCACCAGCGTAGAAGGTGTTGTTTTTGCCTTGCATTGCTTCGACTTTTTCATACCATCCAGCAGCGTAATCTTCTGTGAAGACGTGTGGGAAGTAGTATGTTTGGAATTCATAGACAATCTTGTCATTGCCTTTTTCATCTTTTAATGGATTTAAGCCAAGTTTCTTAACGTCTTCGATACAGGTTGCTTTTGTTTCTTCGTAGCCTAATTCTGGACGTGCTTTATATTCTTCGACTGTTTCCTTTGGATCTCTGTGTTTACGTAATCTATAAGAGATTAATGGTTGTTCTGGTTCACCAGCCCATCTCATATAGAAGACCATACCATGACCTAAGGTTTCTGGTGTCATATTATCGACGACATAGAATGATGCTTCTGGATATGCTTCTGGAGCAACGTTCCATGCGAATGTATCATAACGTTCGTAATCGATTTTGGAGAATAATTCTCTTTCTTCTTTTGTAACATCTAAATAGGTGTCTAAGCCTTTGGCGACTGGGTTGTCAATCTTACCAACTTGTAATGGAGCAGTGATGATTAATTTATCAAACACTTCAACTTTACCGTTAACGGTAATTTCAACTTTATCACCACGGACGATCTTTTCGATTTTGCTATTTAATAATGCTGGGTGTTTTAATTTCTTATTTAAAGCTTCATAGATGCTTTGAGTGCCATCTTTCCATGTCCATAAGTTAACATTGACGAAGTTCATCATGGTTTGGAAGTCTAAGTATTTTAAGACATAGGCTGCTGGAATTTCATCAAAATAACCATAACCGAAGGATGTGAATGGTTGGACCCAAATTTCTTGAACGAGTGGGACACCATTTAATTCAACGAATTTCTTAAATGGTAAGGCTAAATCTTTTAAGTTTGGATTGACTCCACTGACTGGTTCTCTTCCTGGAGTGACAGCAAAACCTTCATAACGGCCTTCACTGACGCCTCTATGACCACAAACATCATAGCCTTTGTATTTGGTTTCTAAGATTTCACCAAATTTCTTAATTTGTTTTTTAAGTTTTAATAAGTGTGGGATGTTGAATAATCTCTTATCAAAACGATGATCGACTTTACCATTTGGTAAACGATATGTTCTGTGGAGCTTTGGTCCATCATGTGTGACGCCTGCAAAAACTTCAACATCGTGAACAGCGTAGTAACTTGGAACACCCATAATCGCACCCATCTCATGACGTTTGCCATGGAATGTTGGAGAATGACATTTTCCACCTACGTGATCTGTCTTTTCATAAATAACATAATTCTCGTAACCTTTTTGTTCGAGATACATACCCGCGCTTAAACCAGCTGGGCCACCGCCAA
>DFJP01000013.1 GCA_002373085.1 Caryophanales bacterium UBA3668
GTCCACCGTCATGAAGCTAGTGGCGCTCTTAACGGATTATTCCGTGTTAGAAGCTTCACTCAAGATGATGCACATACCTATGTTAGAGAAGACCAAATTGAAGACGAAATCGTTTCCATCTTAAAACTCTATGATGAGATTTACACAGTCTTCGGATTAGACTATAGAATTGAGTTATCAACTAGACCTGAAGAAGGTTATATTGGTGACATCAATATTTGGAACAAATCAGAGGCTATTTTAGCAGATGTTTGCCAAAGATCAGGAAAAGAATTTAAGATCAATCCAGGAGACGGAGCTTTCTATGGACCAAAACTTGACTTTAAGTTAAAAGATTCCATGGGTAGAACCTGGCAATGCGGCACTGTCCAATTAGATATGAATCTTCCTGGAAGATTTGATTGCTTCTACATCGATAAAGATGGAGAAAAGAAAACTCCAATTATGATTCATAGAGCATGCTTAGGAAGTATTGAAAGATTCACTGGTATGATTATTGAAAATTACGCAGGCGCATTCCCAACCTGGTTAGCACCAGTTCAAGTCGAATTATTACCAGTTAATAATGAATTCCATCTCGAATACACTGATGAATTATATAGGTTAATGTCTGAACATGGATTAAGAGTCGAAAAAGACGACGCTAACGAAAAACTTGGATATCGTTTAAGAAATACTCAAGTCCGTAAGATTCCTTACACCATCGTTATCGGTGATAACGAAAGAGACAATAGAACTGTTACTTATCGTAAGTACGGACAAAAGGAACAAATCACAGTTTCTATTGACGAGTTCTTAAAACTCATTGATGAAGAAATTAAGAGCAAAGCTCGACTTCAATAATTCAAATTTTTAAGAAGATTGGCGGTCTCGCCAATCTTTTTTTATGTTTTATCTTTTCAAAATTCTCTTTTTATATATAATTGTTTTGTTTTTTAGAATGGAAAGAAAACAATGAGTAAAAAGATTAAACAAATAGATACACATAAACCAAATAAAAGAATTTGGTTCATATTCTCACTCGTCATTTGGGTTGGTTCATTCTTTATAAAACTCATCAATAGAGCAAAAATCGTAAAGTTAAATCAAATCCCAAAACCACCATATTTATTAATTTCTTCTCACGCTTCGATGATGGATTTTTATATGGCAACATTAGGAACATTCCCACATCGTCCATATTGGGTTTCCACTGTTGAAGAATTCATTGATAAATATTTCTTATTTAGACGTTTAGGAGTTATCTCAAAAAGAAAATTCACAAACGACCCTAAAAGTGCAATGTTAATGCTTGAAGTAGTTCAAAAAAGAAAGAAAATCATGATTATCTATCCTGAAGCTAGATATTCATTTGTCGGAGAACAAGAACGTATTGATAACGGTTTAGGTAAATTCGCTAAAACCGCCAAAGTGCCAGTCGTCTATATGGCGTGTCATGGAGATTACTTATATCAACCTCAATGGTCTGATAGAAAAGTAAGAAAAGTCCGCCCTATCGTTGCAGAGATGGAAACAATTATTGATAAATTCGATATTGAAACAATGACCGCTGATGAAATTCAAAAGAAGATTGAAGATAACTTCAAGATTTCTGAAGAAGAATGGATGAGAAAGAAAAATATTCTTATCAAATATCCAAATAGAGCAGTTGGATTACATCGCTTACTCTATAAATGTCCACATTGTGGAACGGAATTTGAAATGTCTTCTGAGAGCAATTTCCTTAAATGTAATCACTGTGGTGTGACATATGAATATTTAGAAAACGGTCAATTAAAATGTGTTAACGCTGAAACAAAATTCGATTGGCCAAGTAAATGGTATTACTGGGAAAAAGAATGTGTTAAGCAAGAAGTCCTTAATGGAACATATCATTTTGAAGATGATGTTAGGGTAGAACGTTTAGAAGGTGTAGGAGTTGGTTTTGTACCTCTTGAAGGTAAATTCCATCTCACTCATTCCATCAATGATGGAATATCTTGCGTTGGTGACAATTTTGACTTCCACCGCTCATCTTTACAAAGCTATGCTATTCACATTGAATACAACTATAAAGGTAGAGGCGCGTTCATTGAGTTATCAACTCAAACAGAAACATATTTCGTTTATCCACTATCTTGCCCACACGGCATTACCAAGGTCCATTTCGCGGTCGAACATATCTACAACTATTTGAAGAATGATATGCGAAAAGAAGAGGATAAAAATATTTAAAATAATGCTTTACACTCATAAATGAGTAATGTATAGTTAATACGCAAATAAATAGGTAGAAAGTAGAGGCACCCGCTTCTCGCCAGATCGATATAATATTGGTTGGCTCATTACTACAAATCTAGGGGTTAAGATTAGTACGGGTGCAATTCGCTTGCATCCGTTTTTTTGACAAAAGGAGATGATATTTATCCAAGACAACAACTACGGCAACAATAGAAAGCCAAATCAACCAAAAGAATTAATTAACGAACTCATCAGATTCCCACAAGTACGCTTAATTGGACCAGATGGAGAACAATTAGGAGTTATGTCTTCCAGAGAAGCACAACTCAAAGCAAACGAATACAATCTCGATTTATTCTGTGTTGCACCTAACTCCACTCCACCAGTGTGCAAAATTCTCAATTACGGTAAATACCGTTATGAGCAACAAAAGAAAGCGAAAGAAAATCGTAAGAATCAAGTGAAGATTGAAGTGAAAGAAATTCAATTAACTCCACAAATCGGTGCTCACGACATGGAAACCAAAGCTCGCGCAGCTATCAAGTTCCTTGAACAAGGAAACAAGATCAAAGTTGGTGTGAGATATAGAGGACGTCAAATGACTCACTTAGAGGTTGGAGAAGAAGCCTTGAATAAATTCATCGAATTATTAGGCGACATTGCGCAAATTGAAAAACCTGCGCAAATGGAAGGTCGCTGGTTACTCGCTATAATAGCGCCAAAAAGAAAGTAGGAGGAAAATCACATGCCAAAAATGAAAAGCAAACGTGCTTTAATGAAAAGAATTAAAGTCACAGGCAGCGGAAAAGTCACAAGACATCACGCTTACACATCCCATTTAGCCCCACACAAAACAACAAAACAAAAGAGACACTTAATGAAAGGTGCATCTGTTCATAAGACAGACCTCAAGAGAGTTAAGTATCTCATCGTAAAGTAAGGAGGAAATGACCAATGAGAGTTAAAGGCGGTACAGTTACACACGCAAGACGTAAAAAAATGCTCAAGAGAGCAAGTGGTTATTTCGGAAGCAAACACTTACTCTACAAGACTGCGAAAGAACAAGTCATGCACAGCTTACGCTATGCGTACATCTCTCGTAGAACTGTTAAAAGAGACTATCGTAAACTCTGGATCAGACGTATCAACGCTGCTTGCAGAATGAATGACATCTCTTATAGCAAATTCATGTATGGTTTAAAGGTTGCCAACATTCAAGTTAACAGAAAAATGTTATCTGAACTCGCAATCAATGACCCAAGTGCATTTGCAGATTTAGTCAAAACAGCTAAAGCAAACATTAAGTAATTTATTACTTAAGTAAAAAAATATCAGGACTTCGGTCCTGATTTTTTTATTGAATTATTTTAACTTCAATGTTATTAAGAGCTTCTTCAATCATTGAATCGAAATCAAATTTTTCTTCAAATGATTTTGCCTCATTTAATTGAGGAGCAGTCTTAGGTGCTTTTGGAGTAAAGATTGTGCAACAATCTTCGTAAGGTCTAATTGAAATCTCATAAGTATCAATTTTCTTACTGATTTGGATAATCTCTAACTTATCCATTGTTGCACATGGACGAATAACTGGTAAGTTAGTTACTTCATTAATTACATTAATTGATTGAAGTGTTTGACTTGCTACTTGCCCTACTGATTCACCACTACTGATAACTGGACATTTTCTACGTCTAGCGAGTCGATCCGCTAAGCGATACATCATCCTTCTCATAAGTGTGATGCAGTAGCTTTCAGGAGCGTTATCGTATATTGCTTCTTGTATCTTAGTAAAAGGAACAATATTGAGTCTAATTTCTGGTTGATATCTATTTAATTTATGCAATAAATCTTCAAGTTTATAAATAACAGCTTCTTGAGTGTATGGAGGGGAAGCAAAATGGATACATTCAATTTTGACTCCTCTTCTCATTAATAGATACGCCGCTACTGGAGAATCAATACCACCGGAAAGCATATGCATTGATTTTCCGCCAACACCTAAAGGATATCCGCCCGCGCCTTCATACGTCTTAACGAAGATATAAGTTCCTTCTTCTCTTACTTCAATTTGAAGTAAGATATC
>DFJP01000040.1 GCA_002373085.1 Caryophanales bacterium UBA3668
ATCGTTCGCACGATGGCTCAGACAACAAAAAACTGGCTCATAATGAACCAGTTTGATTGTCTAATAATTTATTATTATTTGGTCGCGTATAAACCGTGTAAGTTACAATACTCCACTACTCGGACAACTTTTTCGCCTGGTAAAAGAGCGAAATCTGCTTTTGGAGTTTGTCCTGGTTTTAAGACTTTTCTTTGGTTACCCATATTAGTCTCTAACGCAATCCATTGGATATAGTGAGCGTCCATCATTGGGTGTTCAACTTCTCCAACAGTGACGTGAACAACATTACCTTCTATTTGGTAAACAGGAATATGTTTTTCATGAGCACCATCTTGAGTATTTGGCACTAATTCTTCCATAGCTTCGCCACAACAAATTGTTGGAACATTTCTTTCCTCGACTACTGCGATAATCTTGCCGCAGTGTTTACATTTAAAAAACTTCATTTTTTCTACCACCTTAAATTCATTATATCGGTTTTGCTTTCAATCTTAAAATAGTAAACCGTTAGTCAAAGAGTTTATTAGAATCGTTAATCTATTCTAATATTGTGTCTTTTTTTGTTTGTTTAAATAGTGATACAATAAGCGAGAATAATTATGATGAAAATTTATTTACCAGATAACTCTATTTCTGAATATTCAGAACGTTTAAATGTTGTTACTGCCTCTACTTCTTTAGTGAAAGAACTCATTAATCGTGAAGATTATTCAACTTTAAATATCTCTTTTGATGAAAGCGAAGAAAAGATCTCTTTAGAGAATGTTTTTATTCTCCAAGTTAATATCAAAGAATCAGCGTCTTGTTTCTTTGCCTTTCCTTTAGAAAATTTCCAAAAAGATGAAGTGATTAATAAAGTCGCTGCACTTAAAAAGATTAAAGTCATAGATTTATCTAGTAGTAAAAATAAGACTAGTGAATTATTTAATGTCGTAAAAGAATTCAAACCATATTTCATTATTTACCAAGTAAAAAATGGCATCTCCTTATATAAGGGAGAAGTTGAAGAGGTATTTAATGAATCCGGATTAAACGAAACATCTTATCTTTTCTTTGTACCAAAAGAAGAACCAGTAATCGAAGAAAAGAAAGAAGAGACTCCTACTAAAGAAGAAGTTGCTCCAGTAGAAGAAGCTCCTGTAGTTGAAGAGAAAAAAGAATCTTCTGAGGAAGAAAAACCATCAAAACTAAAAGATGATAAATTCAAAGAATTTAAGAATTATGTAATGATGGATATTAATAATATCAAGAAGAACAAATATCACTTTATCTTCTTAACCATTTCCTCATTCTTATTTGGTTTTGCTTCTTCTGTCGGATTCTGCAATGCGATGATTGGTAAATTAATCACTATCTTATTCTTTATCTGTGCAGCCGTTGGATTATTCTTAAACACTTATGTTTATGTCGACTACTTTAAAGAATTTAAATTCAAGAGTCGTATGTTTGTTTATAGCATCTTGTTCAACATCTTAGGCATGGGTGTCTCTTTAGGGGCTGCGATGATTTTCTATACCTTAGATAAGAGTGATATTAAAACTACAGTCTCTGTGGGAATGTTAGTTGGAGTTACAGCAGCAATGTCAGTTATTTCTATCTTGTTAGCGGTAACAATTGGATATGTAGTTGTATATTTTGGAAGAAAAGCGAAAGCTAAAAAATATGGCGAGAGCAAAGAAGACCTCGTTAGAAAAATAGAAGAAGAAAAAGAAAAGAAAGACGAATAATTTCGTCTTTTTTAGTCTCTTTTGAACAGGTCTCTAGTGTAGACCTTTTCTTTTACATCATCTAAAGATGAATCATATCTATTAGTGATAATTAAATCACTTTTCTTTTTAAAGTCATCAAGACTCATTTTGTTTTTATCATAGATAAGGATTTTAATTCCTTTGTTTTCTAAACCTTTTATTACATCTTTGATCGCGGAATATCTAGTGTTATCTCCACTTGATTTGGATAAAAGAGAGAACACTCCAACAGTTGAATCTAGTTTGATAAGTTTAAGAACGTCATTAACAACGAATTCTTTCCTACTTCTATTGCTATTAGAAATCGCGGTAATTAAATCGTTGTTAGAGACATTTTTCATTTGAGATATTAATGCATTCGTATCTTTAGGAAGACAATATCCTCCATAACCAAAAGATGGGTTATTGTAATAATCTCCAATACGAGGATCTAGTGACACTCCTTGGGTGATTAGTTTTGAATCTAAATCATAGGAGGCCGCTAAAGAGTCCATTTCATTAAAATAAGACACTCTAAGAGCCAAATAAGCATTAGAGAATAGTTTTACTGCTTCCGCTTCACTACTAGACATATAAAGCGTTAGAGGTGAGTTTAAAGCGTTTCTAGTAAGTAAGTTAGCGAACTCTTTTACCTTTTTGTTATTTTTATCTCCACCGATAATAATTCTAGTTGGATAAAGATTATCTTTAAGAGCGTTTCCTTCTCTAAGGAACTCTGGAGAAAAGATAATGTTTGGATCATTAAGTGATTCAGTAAAACCAATATAGCAAGTTGATTTAATAATAATTAAGCAATTCTTATTAACACTTCTAACATCTCTAATCGTGTTAATAACATTACTCATATCATATGATTTAGTTTCTTCTTTATAATCTGTAGGAGTTGAAATAATGACATAGTCACTATTCTTATAAATGTCTAAATCAATGTTGTGGGCCACTAAATCTAATTTCTTATTCTTAAGATAGTATTCAATATCTTTATCAACAAAGATTGGCTCACGATTATTGATTTTATTAATCTTGTCTTCGTTTATATCAATGATATTTACTTTGTTAGTTGTTGAAAGTAGGACCGCTAAAGAGAGGCCAACATATCCAGCACCAACAACAGTGATCTTATAAGATTTATTGTTCACCACTTCTTTCTTATAATCCCTTAATTTGTTTAAGGCATATGAATATTTACTATTCTTTGAATAGTTAGGTTCGTTTTCTAATCTTTTATAAGTCCTTAAAGGGATTGAAAGAAAAAAAGATGCATCTTTTTGTGATAGTCCTTTACTCACTCTTAATTCTTTTAAATTCATACATTCATTATAAAACAAAAGTGCCAAAGTGGCACTAATTTGTTAAGAAAAAAGTAGAGGTTTATTTCTCTACTTCTTCTCTATAGGTATCATGAGTCTCTGGATTATAGATTTCAGAGATCCACATTATTGTGTGAGTGTTTGTGTCACCAATATTTTTAATTTGATGAGTGTATCCAACTCTAATATTAATTGGGTTAGGATGACTTCCATCAACTACATCAGTAATCATTTCGTTAGTCTTGATATCTCTTTGTTTGATTTCACTTTTACCAATAACTGTGTAGAAGATTTCTTTTTTATATGTGTGATAGTGGCCACCTTTAGTGATACCAGGGTAAGCAACATTGTCACTTATTTGTCCCCACTTTTTGGATTTGTATAATTCTTCAAAACTTCCTCTATTATCTTCTGCAAAGTTATATGTATATCCTTCTTCAGATAGATAATCACAGAATGTCTTAAAGAGTTTTAATTCAAACTCATCATGAATAATTGGAAGATGTCTATCACTTTCAATTTCACCCTTAAAATAATATAAGAGGTCCGCTAATTTGCCTAAAGAACAGTCATATGTTGGATTAACATAGAGGATGTTTTTCTCTCCATTATGTTCCTTTAATTCCACCACTCTAAGAAATTCTTCAACGATATCAGTGACATAGTTAAAGTGAACAACATATTCGCGGTCTCTAATTTGAATATCCAAGTTATGAGCAATGTTATAACAGAAAGTAGCACACGCACTGTTATAGTTTGGTCTACACCATTTACCAAATGCGTTAGCAAGTCTATAAACATATACTGGAAGTCCACTTGAGAAAAGATAATCTTCTCCCATTTTTTTAGACTTACCATAATCATTATCTAAACTGGCTTGGATAGAACTAGACATAATGATTGGAGTATTCTTTCCACTTTCTTTTATTAAGTCGACTACCTTCTTTGTGAAGTTAGTGTTACCGTCATAAAATTCTTCAGTGGTTAATGGTCTATTAATACCCGCTAAGTGGATAACAAAGTCTACTTTAGAGATATAATCTCTAAGTTCATCTTCTGTTGAACCTAAATCGTATTCAAATACAGTGTGACCTTTTCTTTTTAATAGTAAGCACATATGCTTACCGATAAAGCCATTTGATCCTGTAACTAAAACGTTCATAGATTATTCTTTTCTCCACACCATTTTGTTAACAACACCGGTGTAGGATTGGATGAGTTTAACTACTTTATCAGAGACATTAGTGTCAGTATAATCACTTACTGGTTTACAACCACTTTTATTCATAACTGCGACTTCCACTGCTTGAAGAAGGTTTTTAGTGTCGATTCCAGCAAGAACGAAGCAAGCTTCATCAAGTGCTTCTGGTCTTTCAGTAGATGTTCTAATGCATACTGCGGCAATTGGAGTTCCTAAGGAAGCATAGAATGAGCTTTCTTCTGGAAGGGTTCCACTATCACTAACGACCGCATAGGCATTCATTTGAAGATTATTATAATCATGGAAACCTAATGGTTCATGCATAACCACTCTAGGATCTAGTTTAAATCCAGTTGCTTCAAGTTTCTTTTTGCTACGTGGGTGGCAGCTATATAGAACTGGCATATCATACTTTTTAGCAAGTTCATTAATTGCGTTAAAGAGTGAATAGAAGTTTTTATCAGTGTCGATATTCTCTTCTCTATGAGCACTTAAGAGGATATATTTTCCTTTTTGTAATCCTAAGCGTTTGAGAACATCACTCTTTTTGATGTTTTCTAAGTTTTGGGTGAGGACTTCCGCCATTGGAGAACCAGTAACATAGGTTCTTTCTTTTGGTAATCCACAATCAGCGAGATATCTTCTCGCGTGTTCGCTATAAGCGAGGTTCACATCAGAGATGATATCAACGATTCTTCTATTTGTTTCTTCTGGTAAGCATTCATCCTTACATCTATTTCCTGCTTCCATATGGAAGATTGGTAAATGTAAGCGTTTAGCGCCAATGACACTTAAGCAGCTATTGGTGTCTCCTAAGACTAAGACGGCGTCTGGTTTAGTTTCTACCATCACTTGATAACTTTTAGCGATGATATTACCCATAGTTTCACCTAAATCTTTTCCAACCGCGTCTAAGTAGATATCAGGATCTTTAATTCCTAAATCTTTGAAGAAGACTCCGTTAAGGTTATAGTCATAGTTTTGTCCAGTATGGACAAGTAATGTATCAAAATATTCTCTACATTTGTTAATAACTGCAGCAAGTCTAATGATTTCTGGTCTAGTGCCAACGATAATCATTAATTTGAGTTTTCCATTATCTTTGAAGTTCATGGATTTAATCCTCCTATTTATTCGTGTTGCTTTACTGGTCCACCGAAGAGTTCGAGTTTCCTAAGAAGTTTTTTCATTCCTTCAACATCGAGTCTACCAGTGTTATGTGATGTATAGCTTTCTCCTAAATTGAGTTTCTTATTTCCTTTAGAGAAATATTTGTCGTAGTTAAGGTCTCTATTATCTGCTTTAACACAGAAGAAGTTACCAAGATCAACCGCTTTTAACATTTCTTCTTGAGTGACTAAGGTTTCATATAACTTTTCACCGTGTCTAGTTCCGATATATGTGATGCCAGTCTTACTGCCAGTTAATTCGATAACTGCTTTAGCAAGAGTGTCGATTGTCGCCGCTGGTGCCTTTTGAACGAATAAGTCACCTTGTTCACCATGTTCAAAAGCGTATAAGACTAGGTCAACCGCATCATCTAATGTCATCATGAATCTTGTCATATCTGGATTAGTGATAGTAATTGGTTTTCCTTCTGAAATTTGATTTAAGAATAGAGGGATAACACTTCCACGGCTTGCCATAACGTTGCCGTATCTAGTTAAGCAAAGAACTGTATCTCCTGGGAGAAGTTGTCTACTTCTAGCGATAACATTCTTTTCCATTAAAGCTTTAGAGATACCCATCGCATTAATTGGATAGGCTGCTTTATCTGTAGAAAGGAAGATTGCCTTTTTAACTCCATTACGAACACAGGCAGTAATAACATTATCAGAACCGATAACATTAGTTCTCACCGCTTCCATTGGATAGAATTCGCAAGATGGAACTTGTTTTAATGCTGCGGCAGAGAAGACATAATCAACTCCTTTAAAAGCGTCGATAATACTTTCAAGGTTTCTAACATCACCAATATAGAATTTAAGTTTGGAGTTGTTATAAGCCTTTCTCATATCATCTTGCTTCTTTTCATCACGGGATAAGATTCTAATTTCTTTAATTTCAGTATTTAAGAATCTATCAACAACCGCGTGACCAAAAGATCCTGTTCCGCCAGTAATGAGAAGAACTTTATCTTTTAGGATTGAAGTATCTTTAGCGATGTATTCCATTAAACGGTCTTTAATACCCTCTAACTTTAATGCATCTGCTTTAGTTTCGTCTGTTTCATAGCTGACATAAGTTCTTAGTGGCATACCAACAACATCTGCAGCCTTTTTTTGGGTTAATTTGCAATTTTTGCGTAATTCTTTAAGTGTCATATTTGCACCTCTTTCACACATATTATATATATTTAAGATGATATATAAAAGAAAAAATGCAATTTTTGCACTTTTTCCAATTGTTCATAATTATTTAAAGATGTAGTTTATTTTTGAATGTTTTTGATTAGTTTTACAAGTAAAACTCCAAATATTGGACCGAGCGAGTTAAATAAAATACAGAATGCTAAATTGATAAATGTATAACCATTTAAATGGTTACCAAATCCAAAATAGAACATATTCGCGATACAGTGTTGGAATCCAGAATAAACAAAGACAAAAACAAAGAAGACTAATAAGAGAATTCCAATTGGTTTAAGTCTATTAAGTGAGAAAGCTTTAACCGCGAGATAAACGCACACCCCACATAATGTGGATTGAACGATAACCGCTAAAAAGTCATCAAAGCTTGCTAATGTAGTTCTAGAAGAACAAATTCTATTAACCGTTTCCATCACCGATGTATCTTTAAATATTGCCCATAAAGCAAATCCAAATGCAAATGCACCGATTGCGTTACCAATTAACATAACAGGCAAGGAGATATAAAAGTCTTTTGTTTGTTTGCCTTCATAGACCATACCAATTTTTCCAGTATATAAATGAAGCATGCATGTACAAACAGTAAATAGACCAACCGCAAATAGGAGTGAACCAAGGACTCGACCTAATTCACCTTGCACAAAATGGACCATTAAAACATATAAGAAACCACCTAAACCAATAGCTAGGCCTGCTAATATGCCTTTAGTAAATGAAAGTAATTGAGTTTTCATATCTTCAAAATTATAGCATGTTTTTTACATACAAAAAGACTCGATTAGGAGTCTTAATGTTTTTATTATTTTTTAACTGGAGTAAGAACCTTAATTCCACCCATGAATGGTTGGAGAACTACAGGAACTTTAACACTTCCGTCTTCTTGTTGATATTGTTCCAATATCGCTGGGAAGATACGGGAAGTTGCTAATCCAGAAGCATTGAGAGTATGGCAGAATTTGGTTTTGCCTGTTTCAGCATCTCTATATCTGCATTTTCCTCTTCTTGCTTGATAATCTCTAGCGTTAGATGCACTAGAAACTTCTTTATAGATTCCAATAGAAGGAATATAGACTTCAATATCATATGTTCTTGCCATGGAGTGAGAAATATCACCAGCAGCAAGTTTAGAAATTTGGAAGTGTAATCCTAATTTTTCTACTAAAGAAGCAGCTTTGTTCACTAATTCTTCGAAAGCAGCGTCACTATCTTCTTGTTTTGTGTATTGAACCATTTCAACTTTATCAAATTGATAGCCACGGATCATACCACGTTCTTCAGTTCTATAAGAACCAGCTTCTCTACGATAGCAAGGAGTATAAGCGAAGTATTTTTTTGGTAAATCAGATTCGCTTAAGATTTCATCTCTATGTAAATTAACTAACGCTGTTTCAGCGGTTGGGAGAAGGAATCTTTGTGGCTCAAGTCCTTCAAGCCAGAAGACATCTTCTCTGAATTTTGGGAATTGGCCAGCAACATATCCACTTTGCTCATTTAATAAGTGTGGAGGAAGGATAAATTCATATCCATCTTTTAAGTGTTCAGAAATGAAGAAGTTGAGTAATGCCCATTCGAGTCTAGCACCTAAGTTTGTATAGACCCAAGCTCCACGACCAGCAATCTTAGCGCCTCTATCATAATCGACGAGTCCTAAGCTTTCTGCAAGTTCAACGTGATCCTTCATTTTGAAGTTGAAGACTGGTTTTTCTCCAACGACTTTAATGACCTTGTTATTTTCTTTACCGCCACCAACTAAATCATCATCTGGAATATTTGGTAATGCAGCAAGGAAATCGTTCATTTTTGCATCAATTTCTGCTAATTTCTCTTCAAATTCCTTGTTTTTAGCAGCAATCTCTTTAACGTGAGCAAAAATCTTGCTAACGTCTTCACCAGCTTTTTTAGCGGCTGGAACGGAGGCAGATAATTTGTTCATTTCTGCCTTGCCGTTTTCAACTATTTGCATGAGTTCGCGTTTTTCTTTATCCCAAGAAAGGAATTCAGTAAAATCCGCGTCCCATAATTTCTTTTTAAGAGCCTCTTTTACATATTCAGGCTTTTCTCTAATTAAATTAATATCGATCATATTTTAATTTTCCAATCTATTAAACATTATGTTTATTTGATATCAAAATTTAGGTTAATTATTCTTCGCCTTCATTACTTGGTAAAGAGGTGTCAACTGATGCATCCATATTCGCTTCTTCGACTGGATTTTCTTCCTCGTCAACAGGAGCGTTTTCATCAATTTCTTCATGTGGAACAATTGCGATAGAAACAATTCTTTGACGTCCTTCTAAGTTCATAACTTTGACACCAGATGTATTTCTTCCACAAATCCTAATTTGATTGAGTGGAGTTCTAATAACAATACCAGCGTTAGTAATGCACATTAAGTCATCTTCTAAGTTAATTGCTCTAACAGCGATTAAATCGCCGACTTTATCAGTAGCTTTTAAGGTAGTAACACCTTTTGCACCTCTCTTAGTGATACGGTACATCATATTGCCTTCTTCATCTAAGACAGGTGTGAGTTTTCCAAATCCTTTAGAAGTCATCGCTAAGATGTGTTTTCCTTCTAAGGAGGTGGTAACACCAACAACTTCTTCGCCTTCAGCGAGGTCGATACCTTTAACACCGCTTGCGGTTCTACCCATTGGTCTAACTTCGTTGCATGGGAAGTTAACCATTTTGGAGTTATTAGCAGCAATACCAATAATTGTATCTTCTTCGACTTCTTTAACAGCGAATAATGTGTCGCCTTCTCTCATAGAAATAGCAATCTTACCGTTTTGACGGATGGATTCATATTCACTAATAAGGGTTTTCTTAACAACACCTAATTTTGTGAAGAACATTAAGTAGTGATCTTCTGCGTATTCATCGCAAGCGATGATAGCCTTAACGTTTTCACCTTTTTCGATGTTGATTAAGTTGATAATTGGGACACCTTTACTTGCTTTAGAGAACTCTGGAATCATATAACCTCTAATACGGTAGACTTTTCCAAAGTCTGTAAAGAAGAGTAAATCAGTATGTGTCTTGGTGTAGACCATATTCTCAACAATATCGTTTTCGTTAGTAGACATACCTCTAACTCCTCTACCGCCTCTATGTTGGGCCTTGAAGGAATCGGAAGTTAATCTCTTAACGTATCCCCCTCTTGTAATTGCAACAACGATATTTTCTTGTGGAATAAGATCTTCGTCATCAATACTAGCAGCGTCGTTAGTGATTTCAGTTCTACGCGCATCCGCGTATTTTTCTTTAATCTCTAATAATTCTTTAACAACGACTTCGATTTCGTTGGCTCTGCTAGAAAGGATGTGATTGTATTCTTTAATATTGGTTTCTAATTGAGCTTTTTCGGCTTCTAATTTATCGGTTTCAATACCGGTTAATCTTCTTAAAGTCATCGCCAAGATAGCTTGGATTTGAGCTTCGGAGAAACCATATTTTTCCATTAATGCTGCAGAAGCATCTTCTGGAGTTTTACTTTCCTTAATGATATCAACGATATCATCAATGTTATCGTGACACTTAATTAAACCAGTGACGATATGGAGTCTATCTTCATCTTTTCTTAATAAGAACTTTGTTCTTCTTTCAATAACTTCAACTTGGAAATCAAGGTAAGTTTGTAAAAGAGTACGAAGTGACGCGATTTTTGGAGCGCCATCAATTAAGCAAAGCATAATGATGCCGTAGCTAGTTTGTAAGGAAGTATTCTTATAGAGTTGGTTTAATAAGACTTCTGGAATGATGTCTCTTCTAACTTCAATAACAATACGGATACCTTTCTTGTTAGTTTCATCTCTAACTTCGGTAATTCCATCAACAACCTTATCTCTTGCTAAGGCAGCAATAGATTCAACTAATGTTGCTTTATTTAATCCGTATGGGATTTCATCAACAATAATTCTCTTTAATCCGTGTTCACCACGTTCTTCAATATGGCATTTTGCTCTAAGAGCAATACTACCAGTACCAGTTTCATAAGCATCTTTGATACCACCACGACCTAAGATTAATGCACCGGTTGGGAAGTCTGGTCCTTTAACATATTGCATTAAGTCGATTGTGGAGATATCTGGGTTATGTGCAATAGCAACAACACCATCAATAACTTCACCTAAGTTGTGTGGTGGAATGTTAGTGGCCATACCAACAGCGATACCGCTAGAACCATTAACTAGTAAGTTAGGGAATCTAGAAGGTAAAACGCTTGGTTCTTGTTCACTACCATCATAATTGTCGACAAAGTCGACAACATCACAGTCAATGTCACGAACCATTTCTAGAGCAATTCTAGTCATTCTACTTTCGGTATAACGCATAGCAGCTGGTTCATCACCATCGATACTACCGAAGTTACCGTGACCATCAACTAAGCAGTGTCTCATATTCCAATCTTGAGCAAATCTTGCTAAAGAAAGATAGATAGCAGAGTCACCGTGTGGGTGATATTTACCCATAACATCACCGACGATACGTGCGGATTTAACGTGTGGTTTATCAGGAGTAATTCCAGATTCATCCATACCATAGATAATTCTTCTATGGACTGGTTTTAAACCATCTCTTGCGTCTGGAATAGCACGAGAGACGATAACACTCA
>DFJP01000056.1 GCA_002373085.1 Caryophanales bacterium UBA3668
CTTAAGAGAATGGGTATGGTTGATGAAAGCATGTATGACCGTTATGAAATCGGTGACTATGTCAAAGTTATCCATGGCACTCTTGAAGGAACAGAAGGAAGAATCCTTTCTATCAACAAAGATACTGGTGCTGTTGAACTTGAAACCATCTTCTTCGGTAGAACTACTAAAGTTGAAGTTGATTTCTCTGAAATCGATAAGATTTAATCGATTACAAACCGAACAAAAAAGAGGAGTAAAACTCCTCTTTTAATTTGTGTTTTTTCTTAATTATTTCTTCTTTTGTTTGTTGCCGTTAATCGCTTCTCTAAATGCAGAGATTTCTTTAGAAGTACCGACAACATAGACTGTATCATCTGGGAGTAAGCTATCGTTACCACCCGGGACGAATGACTTAGATCCACGACGGATTAAAACGATGTTAACTCCATAGACATTTTTAGGATTCATATCCTTTAAGGTCATTGGTAAGAAACCAGGATTAATCATAATAGAAACAACAGAATACTTTGTATCTAACTTGTAGTAGTCTTGGAAGTCTTCGTTACCAATACGGTTCGCTAACGCTGTTCCAGCGGTCTTTTGAGGAGAGATAACTTCAGTTGCACCAAGTTTCTTCATGATTGGGATGTAGTAGTCATCATCAACACGAACGATGATGTTTTTAACACCTAATTCTCTAAGAATAACTGTGGTAAGAACGCTGGCTTCTTGGTTATCACCAAAAGCGATGATAGCAGCATCTACTTCTCCAATACCGAGTTCTTTTAATGCTTTTTCATCAGTTGAGTCTGCAATAAATGTGGTTGGTAAGTCGTTAGCGACTTCTTTTGCAATTTCTTCATTGTTATCTAAAGCGATAACATCCATTCCGTTGTCGACTAATTCTTTAACAACAGAACGACCGAATTGACCAAGTCCAATAACTGCGAATGATTTGTGTGCCATTGAGTGTACCTCCTATTAACCAATGATAACATCGGCTTCTACACGTTTGAAATGAATGTTTTCTTCGTTGTCTAAATCATTTTGGAAGATTTGGAACAATGTGATAGGGCCTAATCTACCAAAGAACATTAAGATGATGATAGTGATTTTGCTACCAACTTCTAACGCTGGAGTTAAACCTGCCGTTAATCCAACAGTGCCAAAGGCAGAGAAGACTTCGAAGATAATGTTTTCACTAGTTGCAAGTGGTTTACCTTGTTCAAATGATGCAACAAGGATAAATCCAACAACGATAGTGAGTAATGACAAGAAGACTAAAGACATAGCCTTTAGAATACTTGTTCTAGTATATTCACGCTTGAAAGCGGTAATACTCTTTCCTTGTAAGAATCTTACTAAACATAAGATGATGATGAAAACTGTGGTGGTTTTAATACCACCGGCAGTGGAGATTGGTGAACCACCAATAAACATAAATAAGCAGCTGATAACTTTACCAGCGAGGGATAAATTATTTTCATCAAAATTAGCGAAACCAGCAGTTCTTAATGTGACACTTTGGAAGGCTGCTTCAAAGGTGTCGATGTTACCGCTGATAACGTCTGTGAATGTGAAAATAACAAATCCAGAAATAAGTAAGATACCAGTTGTCATTAAGACAATCTTAACGAAAGAATTCCATTGTTTTGGTTTCTTTCTGAGGATGACTAAATCAATGATTGTGATAAATGAAATACCGCCGAGAATGATTAACAACATGATGTATGAGCATAAGTAGTAGTATGCCCATGTAGGCAAATTATAGATAATTGGATTTTCTGCGATTCTAATTAACGAATAGGCTCCAAAAATATCAAATCCAGCGTTATTGAAAGCTGAAATTGAAGTGAATGCAGAAGCCCATAAAGCTTCTCCGGTTGAATAACTTTCAACATTTAAAAATACTGGTAAACCTAGCAAGAAACCTAATGTTTCGGTAATTAAGACGATAAAAATAACTCTCTTAACGAACTTAGAAACTCCAGCGATAGTGTTACTATTCACAGCTTGAGAAAGGAATAGACGATCTTTGAATTGGAGCTTCTTTTGAAATAGAGAAATAAAGAAGGTGAAAATGGTGATAAAACCAAGACCACCAATTTGAATCATAATCATGACAACGACTTGACCAAATAAAGTCAATTCTCCACCTAACCCGTTAGCGTATGTTGATAAGCCAGTAACGCATGTCGCAGATGTGGCGATAAATAGTGAGTCCATATATTGTCCCCATTGACCATCTTTGTGGGCAAATGGGAGGGTCAAAAGTACTGATCCAAATAAAATCACTCCTATAAAGGAGAGAATGACTAATAAGTATGGTGAAGTAATCTTTTTGTTGTTAGTTTTGTTTTTCATATAAAACTGCTTGTATTATACACTTAGCGGAATAAAAATCAAATCAGGCAAAGACTAAAAGTCTCCGTTAAATATCATAGCAAAATTGTAGCATGAGTTTTTTCTTATATTCTCGTAGATAAAAAAGTTTTGTTTTTTTGCGAAAAAATCGTGAAACACTAATTCTAAAAGAATTATGTATTTTGAATAAATTGCGCGTTCGTAATTTTAATAAAAATTTTCTTGCATTCGTATATACGTATTTGATATTCTATTCAAGCATGTTGCCTTTACGCGTATGAGAGAGCGTAATTGCATATATGTAGTCTGTGGGAGAGTGGTGATTCACCCAATACTACCACAGCACGGACAAATCTTAAAAATAGGAGGGAAAGTCACGTGAGTAAAAAAATCGCGAAAGTCTTAAAGATGGAACTTCCTGGTGCAGAAGCAAAACCAGGACCAAAACTAGCATCCGCAGGCATTAACATGGCGAAGTTCTGTACCGACTTCAATGCTAAGACTGCTGATCGTCGTGGGGAAATCGTCCCAGTCATCATTACGGCTTATGAAGACAAATCTTGTGATTTTGTCATCAAAACATCTCCAGTTGCTCCATTACTTCTTAAAGCTGCTGGTATCCAAAAAGGTTCCGCTACAGGTGTTAAACAAACTGTCGGACACATTACAAGAGCACAACTCAAGCAAATCGCTGAGTACAAATTACCTGATTTAAACGCTAATGACATTGAAGCGGCTATGAAAATCGTTGAAGGTAGTGCTCGTAACATGGGAATCGTCGTTGACGACTAATGGAGGTCATTATGAAAAAGGGTAAGAAATATACTTCCGCTTTAGAAAAAGTGGACTCCACTAAGCTCTACACTGTTGAAGAAGCAGCCAAACTCGTTAAAGAGACATCAACTGTTAAATTCGACGCTACTGTAGACGTCTCATTCAAACTCAATGTCGATCCAAAACAAGCTGATCAGCAAATCAGAGGAACTCTCATCCTTCCAAACGGAAATGGTAAAACCAAAAAGGTCTTAGCCATTACTGATAAAACTGAAGACGCTAAAGCCGCAGGAGCAGATCTTGTTGGTGGTGCAGAAATGATCGAAAAAATCAGCGGTGGCTGGTTTGACTTCGATGTCATCGTCGCTACACCAAACATGATGCCTTTATTAGGTAAAGTCGCTCGTATCCTTGGTCCAAAAGGCTTAATGCCAAACCCAAAGACCGGTACTGTCAATCCTGATATCGCTCGTGCTGTTAAAGAAATCAAAGCCGGTAAAGTGGAATACCGTGTTGACAAGGAAGCTAATATGCATGTTTCCATTGCCAGAGCAAGCTTTGAAGCAAAGAAGATTGAAGAAAACTTAAATGCCTTAGTTGACGCAATTATCAAGGCAAGACCAAATTCAGTCAAAGGTACATATGTCAAAAACGCTGTCATCCATACGACCATGGGACCAGCTATCCACTTCACATTTAACGGTCGTTAATTGAAAAAGATTCTAATATACCCAAGACAGTAACGGACGTGGAGTCTTAATAATGTTACCGAGGTGAAGAAAAATACATTTTATTCTCACTGTATATTGGAGCCTCAAAAACAAAAAACAAATTGAAAAGGAGGTCAAGAACATGAACAAAGATGTCTTAAGCGCAAAACAAGAGATCGTTTCTGAGATTGTTACTAAGGCAAAAGCAAGTTCTGCAATTATCGTTGCTGAATATCGTGGTCTCACCGTCGCTCAAATCCAAGAGTTAAGACGTGCATTAGCAGCCGAACACGCTTCTATGAACGTTTACAAGAACTCCTTAGTTGAAAGAGCAAGTGATGAACTCGGCTACGCTGATTTAAAACAAGTTCTCGATGGACCTAACGCTATCTTCTTCTCTGAGGAAGTTGGTACAGGTGCCAAAGTTCTCGCAAAATATGCGAAAAGATATGGTGACTCTTTGAAAATTAAGGGTGGTATCTTCGAAGGCAAATTCGCTGATAAGAATGGTGTTATCGAAGTCTCCAAACTTCCAAACAAAGAGGGCATGCTTGCCATGTTACTATCGTGCTTACAAGCACCAGTCCGTCAATTTGCCTGTACAGT
>DFJP01000003.1 GCA_002373085.1 Caryophanales bacterium UBA3668
TTTACCGGCTCATTCGTAAAATTCCTCTCTGAAGAAGAAAAAGCAGCCTTAAAGAAGGAATTAGGAATTAACAATAATGATTTATTAATCATTGCAGCAGGCAAATATAATCGTGTCTGCCCACTTTTAGGTGCATTAAGACTCAGATACGCTCGTCAATTAAATTTAATCAAGCCAAACACCTATGATTTATTATGGGTTGTTGATTTCCCTCTCTTTGAAAGAGACATTGAAAACGGACAAATCACATCCACCCATCACCCATTCACACGTCCACGTGATGAGGACTTAAAATACTTAGACACCGATCCAACCAAGATTCTTAGCTATGCTTATGACATCGTCATAAATGGTTATGAAGCCGGTGGTGGTTCTTTAAGAATTTACAATCAAGACGTTCAAAAGAAAATCTTTGAAGTCCTCGGCTTATCCGATGAAGACATCAAACGTAAATTTGGATTCTTCGTCGATGCCTTCCAATACGGCACACCTCCACACGCAGGTATGGCCTTTGGCTTAGATCGTTTAACAATGATTTTAGGCGGCACAGACAACATTAGAGATGTCATTGCCTTCCCTAAAAACTTAGCGGCTGTCTGCCCAATGTCAGGAGCTCCAAATGTTGTTGACGAAGACCAATTAAAAGACCTCGGAATCGCAGTCACAGATTGGGAATAAAAATCGGTTATATATTTAAATATATATAAATACTAATTGAATACCAAAAAACTACTAACAAAGGAGAACTATTCATGAAGGAAATTCAAGCGTTATCTATCGCCACAATTAGAAGTTTGTGTATCGATATGATTAACAAAGCAAACTCTGGCCACCCAGGTATGGCGTTAGGAAGCACACCAATTCTTTACACCTTATTCACAAAGCATTTGGTGTCTAACCCAGACGATCCAGAATGGATCAACCGTGACCGTTTTGTCTTAAGTGCAGGACATGCTTCAGACTTACTCTATGCCATGTTACATCTCTGCGGATATGGTCTAACCATTGAAGATATTAAAAACTTTAGACAAATCGATTCATTGACACCAGGTCACCCAGAATATCACTGGACAAAAGGTGTTGATGCAACAAGTGGTCCCTTAGGACAAGGTATTGCTCAAGCCGCTGGTATGGCAGTTGCAGAAGCATCAATTGCTGCTAATTACACAGATGGCAAAAAGATTATGAACCATTACACATACGTGTTATGTGGAGATGGTTGCTTACAAGAAGGACTTTCTCAAGAAGCAATCTCATTTGCTGGTCACCAAAAACTTAATAAATTAATTCTTCTCTATGATGCCAACCAAGTTACACTTGATGGTGGGCTAGACTTATCTTTCTCAGAAGATGTGAGAAAGAGATTTGAAGCAAGTGGATGGAGCACCTTAGAAGTCATGGATGGTAACGATGTTGACGCCATCGATAAGGCTATTACTGAAGCTAAAAAGTCAAAAGATAAACCAACCATGATTATGATTCACACAATCATCGGCTATGGTAGTGCTAAACAAGGAACATCTAAAGTCCACGGTTCTCCTTTAGGAGTTGAAGATGGAAGACACGCAAAAGTTGATGTCTACGGATTCGATCACGAAGACTTCTACGTTCCAGAAGAAGTTAGAAAGCATTTCGAAGAAACATTTATTGCTCGTGGAAGAAAAGCTTATGAAGAATATAAGAAAGATTTTGAAGATTATCGTAAGAAGCACGAAGCAGAAGCCACTAGATTTGAAAATCTCCAACATTTAGATTTATCTAAATATATCCCAGAAGAACTCCCAGATTTCGTCGAAGGAAGCTCCACAAGTACCCGTGTTGCTAGTGGTAAAGCACTTAACGCATATATGCTTGCTTGCCCAATGCTAGTAGGCGGAAGCGCAGACGTTGCTGGTAGCGTTATGACCAAACTTGATAATGGTGTTAACTTTACTCCAGATCACCGCGAAGGTCACAATATCAACTGGGGTATTAGAGAATTCGCTATGGGATGTATGCAAAACGGTATGTTATTACATGGCGGTATTAGAAGTTACGTTGGCTGCTTTGCAGTTTTCTCAGATTATATGAAGCCAGCTATTCGTATGGCGGCCTTGTCTAGACTCCCAGGTATCTATTTATTCTCACACGACAGTATTGCTGTTGGAGAAGATGGTCCAACACATCAACCAATCGAACAACTCGCAATGTTACGTTCTATTCCAAACGTGAGAGTTATTAGACCTGCTGATGAAAGAGAAACATATTCTGCATGGAAACTTGCTCTTAAGAGCACTGAAACTCCAACTGCCTTAATTCTCTCTCGTCAAAACCTCCCATTACTTGAAGGTAGTAATGATGAAGGTGTCGCTAGAGGCGCTTATGTAGTTTCTAAAGAAAAGAAACGCGCTGATTTAGTCTTAATTGCTACTGGTAGTGAAGTTAGTTTAGCGATTGAAGCACAAAAGAAACTTCTTGAAAAGAAGATTGATGTTAGAATTGTCTCTATGCCATCATGGGAAATCTTCGCTCAACAAGACCTTGAATACCGTAAGAGTGTTCTCCTCTTACCAAGTGAAAGAAGAGTCTCTGTTGAAATGCTTTCCACATTTGGCTGGGGCAAATGGGCTAAATACCATATGGGTCTTGATGAATTTGGTGCATCAGGACCAGCAAAAGATGTCTTTAAGAAATTTGATTTCACAAGTGATCGCTTAGTGAAATTATGTGAAGATATCCTCGGCTAACAAAATAGAAAAATAAAGGGAATGGGCTATGTCCATTCTTTTTATTTTGCGTTTGTGTTATATTTTATATATAATTACCGACGGTAAAAGAAAAATATGAAAGAGATATCAAGAAATCAAGAAAACTTCATCATCATGACCGTTATATATAACGAATTGACTGATTTTACTTTTGGTGAAGGCAAACTCACAAGAGATGCGACTGAAATGATTTGCTCACTCTGTGAATGTGAGCCTCATGAAATCGATCCATATATTCTAAATACCGTAATGGTGTCACTTAAGAACTATGGGGAGATTAAAGCAGCCTTTACTCCATATCTAAAGAATTGGAAATGGGATCGTTTGCCTCTTCTCACTCAAGCTATCTTGTTAATGAGCTATGCTCACTATAAATACGTGGAGAAAGTAGACGCGAAAGTAGTAATCAATGTTGCTGTTGAACTCGCTAAAAAATATATCGACGACAAACAAGCTAAATTCATCAATGCGATTTTAGATAACGGGGCACTTAAATAAATGTATGAAAACTCACCAGTCCTTACGGTAAGTGATATCAATAACTATGTTAAAGCAGTATTACTTTCCGATGAGAGATTGAAATTCGTTCGAATAAAAGGAGAAATTAGTAATTTTAAAGCCTATCCAAGTGGGCATTTTTATTTTTCTCTTAAAGACAACGAATCGACAATTAGTGCGGTGATGTTTTCTACTTACGCTAAGCGTATTGCCTTTTCTCCAAAAAATGGAGATGAAGTCGTAGTCCTCGCTAGCGTTGATGCTTACGTTCCTCGAGGAAGTTATAATCTAAATGTCTTTGAAATGGAAGAGTTTGGTTTAGGCCAACAACTCTTAGAGTTAGAGAAATTAAAAAAGAAATTAGCTGCTGAAGGACTATTTGATGAATCAAGAAAAAGAGAAATCAATATTTACCCTAAAGCGATTGGAGTTATTACTGCTCCTAATGGAGCGGCAATTAGAGATATTGTCACTAACATCAAAAGAAGATATCCAATTGCAGATATTTATGTCTTCCCATCTCTAGTTCAAGGAGAACAAGCTCCTGTGGAATTATTAAAAGCATTTAACGAATCACAAAAATATGATTTAGATACTTTGATCATTGGTCGAGGTGGTGGCGCTAGTGAAGATTTAAGCGCGTTTAACGACGAAACTCTAGTAAGAGCAGTTGCTAATAGTAAGATGCCAATTATCGCTGCTGTAGGCCACGAAATCGATATGACTCTAATTGATTATGTCGCCGACAAAAGAGCATCAACTCCTACAGGAGCGGCAGAACTTGCTACTGTTGATAAAAGAGAGATTGAAAAAGAATTCTCATACGCAACCTTAACTATGGAACAAGCTATCATCTCATTAGTGAACACTAAAAAAGAAGAACTCGAATCCATAAAAGAAGACTTGTTAGAGTCTTTACAAAGCAAAGTGGAAGACCAAAGAAACGAATTAGAGCATTTGAAAGTCCAATTAGAATTGCTTAATCCAAAAGGGATTCTATCAAGGGGATATTCAATATCTGTTGATGAAAAAGGAAAGCCAATTTCATCAGTCAAAGATTTATCTAAAGATAAAGAAGTTAGAACAATACTTAAAGATGGTGAATTCACCAGTGTTGTTAAAGAAATTAAAGGAGAGTAAACGATGGCAGAAAAAGAAATTAACTTCGAAGTAGAACTTAATCGTTTAAAACAAATTGTGAACGAGATTCAACAAAAAGATATCTCTATCGATCAAAGTTTAGCCTTATACGAAGAAGGCCAAAAAATCATCAGCTTACTTTCAAAAGAGTTAGAAAATGCTGAAAGCAAGGTTGAAAAAATCGTCAAAGTTGGTAAATAATATTTGTCATGGCCAAAAAAGAAATCAAACACGTCAATCTAAAAGAAATTAAGAATCCAGAATTCCTAAAAGACATGTCCTATAAGGAGCTAGATGTTTTAAGTGAGGATATTCGTCAATACCTCATTGAAACAATCTCTAAAACTGGCGGGCACCTTTCAAGTAACTTAGGAGTTGTGGAAACTGTTATTTCATTATGCAAGAATTTTGATTTTACCAAAGATAAAATTATCTTTGATGTTGGCCATCAATCCTACACATATAAACTTTTAACCGGAAGAGATTTATCCACCCTTAGGCAAAAAGGTGGAATAAGTGGATTCCAAAAAATGAAAGAATCACCTTATGATCACTTTGAAGCTGGTCACTCATCAACTTCAATTTCTGCTGCAGCAGGATTAGCGTTCGCTAGAGATTTAAAAGGTGAGAAATATGAAATCATTGCCTTCATCGGTGACTCATCTTTGCAAAACGGATTAGCATTTGAAGGATTAAATGAATTAGCCCAATCAGGCCACAAAGTTATTATCGTTTTAAACGATAATGATATGTCTATTTCTAAACCTGTTGGTGGCTTATCCACAATGTTTAGAAATTTCTCAACATCTCTTATTTATCGTAAAACAAAAGGCTTTATTAAACTCTTATTAAGAGGAAGATTTGGTCACTGGTTACTCGTCAAATTCACAAGAGTTAAAAACTGGTTTAAAAGAAAACTTGTCAATATGACCATATTTGATAACCTTGGCTATTCTGTTATTGGACCAATTGATGGCCATTATATTAGACAAGTTGATCACGCTTTAGTTAGAGCCAAAAAGCTCAATAAGAGCGTTGTTATTCACGTTAAAACAATCAAAGGCAAAGGATATAAATTTGCTGAAAACGATATTGAAGGAGATTGGCACGGCGTTAGTAAATTCGACGTTGCTAGTGGAGAAATCGCCACAAAAGAAGCAATGGTCTCTTGGTCTTCTCAATACGCAATCATTCTTAAGAATGAAATGGCAATGAATGATAAGATTATTACTATTGTTCCAGCTACAGGACATGGTAGCGCTCTTGATTCATTATTTAAAATTTATCCAGACCGAATAGTGGATGTTGGTATTGCCGAAGAACATGCCTTTACTTTTGCTGGCGGATTAGCGGTTTCTGGTTTACATCCTGTTATCTCTATTTATTCAACTTTCTTACAAAGAAGTTATGATGAATTATCTCATGATTTAGCAAGGATGAATCTTAACGCCACAATCTTAATTGATAGATCTGGACTAGTGGGAAATGATGGAGAAACTCATCAAGGAATATATGATGAAGCTTTCTTATATACAATTCCTAATGTCACAATCGCCATGGCAAGTAGAAGTAACGAAGCTCTTTCATTAATGAAAGAAAGTCTTTGTAACCATGGAGTGTTCGCCATTAGATATCCTCGTGAATTCTTCTCCACCAAAGGTGAGACTGTTAAAAAGATTCCTTATGGAAGTTGGAAAATTGAACTTGAAGGTAAAGATACTGCAGTCGTTTCAACCGGACCATTAACCTTGAAGTTAAAAGAAGAAATCACAAAAGCGAAAAAGAATGTCTCTCTATTTAACGCGATTTATCTCCGCCCAATGGACGAAGCAAAAATAGAGCAACTTCTCGACTATAAGAAAATTATCATCTATGATCCATACTCAACAAAAGAAGGATTTGTTAACGCTTTAGAAAATCGATTGTTTGAATTAGGCTATACTGGTCAAGTAATCGTTAAAGCTATTCCGACAAAATTTATCCGACAAGCAACTATAGAAGAACAACGTGAAGAGTATAAACTTCAGGTTAAAGATATAATCGACCTCCTCTAATTGGTCGATTTTCTTTTATATTTTTATAGGTATTAGTTAACATAATAATATTTTTCATTATATAATAATGATATGGCAAAAGTTATTGTTCATATTGATTTAAACGCCTTTTTTGTCCGTTGCGAAGAAATTCGTAATCCATCTTTAGAAAATAAACCAGTCGCTATTGGACATATTGGACGCGCTGGTGTGGTTTCAACTTGCTCATATGAAGCAAGGAAATATGGTGTGCATTCCGCAATGCCAATGAATAAAGCGCTTGAACTATGTCCGGAGTTATTAGTTATTCATCCAGACTTTCATTTTTATTCAATGATGAGCCATCGTTTTAGAAATTATATTCGAACAATTACTCCAAACATTGAGATGGCCTCTGTTGATGAATTATTCGCCGATTTTACCGAAGTTGTTAAGAATGAAAAAGATGTTGAGAAATATTTCCGCATGATTCAACAAACCTTATATGAAACAACAGGTTTAAAGTGCTCTATTGGAGTTGGACCAACAAGATTTTTAGCGAAGATGGGTAGTGATTATCAAAAACCAATGGGTTTAACAATCATAAGAAGAAGAGACATCAAAAAAATCTTATATCCTCTTCCAATTGATGATATGTTCGGAGTTGGCAAAAAGAGCGCGCCTCGATTAAAAAATATCGGAATAAAAACTATCGGCGATTTAGCGGATGCCTTAAATAACAATAGAGAAGATGTTTTAAACATCTTAGGTAAATTCTCTTCCGAACTTAAAGACTGGGTAAACGGAAAAGGATCTGATTCTATTTCTACTGAATCATGGGATCCGAAATCTATTGGTAGTTCAACTACACTTATGGAAGACACGAATAGATATGAAGTCGTTAAACCAGTATTTGAAATGTTAGCGCACGAAGTATCAGAAAGAGCAAAAAGAGAAAACAAAATTGGCAATACAATTCAAATCATGGTCAAAGATACTCAATATAAAGCGCATAACAAGTCCATTACGTTTCAAAACCACACGAATAGCAGTAGAGATATCCTCAACTACGCTTTGAGGCTCTATGAAGGCAATTTCATGGACATGACCATTAGAGCGTGTGGAATTACTTTGCAAAATCTCATTGACATCAAAGAGATGAAAATTCAAATGACATTTTTTGACTATGAGATGCATATGGAAGAAAGCAAAACTAAACTTTTGATTAATGATTTAAATAGAAAGATTAAAGGAAAACCTTTAAAAAGAGCGAGTGAGGTCAAGAAAAATGGAAATAATTGATGCGATAGATTTATTTAGTCAATATCTCACTGTAGAAAAAGGATTATCACTAAACACTGTTAATTCATATTTAGATGACTTAAAAAGATTTTTCATGTACTTCAAAGATAAAAAAGAAGTTAGTGAATTATCTCCTTATGATTTAAATTCATTTGTGAATTATGAACTAAATTCTGGTTTAACAGTGCCAACTGCGTTAAGAAGATTATCTTCAATTAGAAGCTTTTATTCTTTCTTAAAGAAAGAAGGATATTACGAAGGAGAACTTCCAGAAGTTGATCCTCCAAAAAAACCAAAAGAGCTTCCTAATTGTCTATCTATAGAAGAGGTGGAATCGCTTTTAGAAGCACCAAACATGAAATCTCCAAGTGGAATTAGAGATAAAGCTATGCTTGAGTTAATGTATGCGAGTGGACTTCGTGTTAGTGAACTTCTTAATCTAGAAAAAAGAAATGTAAATCTTAATAAAGGAATCATTACCATATTCGGTAAAGGCGCTAAAGAAAGAAAAGTTCCTATGGGAGACTTTGCTCTAGAATACGTTGTTAAATATTTAAACGAAGTAAGAGATTTATTCCATGGAAGAGATTCAAAATATCTTTTCTTAAATCGCCAAGGAAAGCCTCTTTCTAGAGTCTACTTCTTTAAACAAATAAGAAAATACGCTGAAAGCGTAGGAATTGAAACTCAAATATCTCCTCATACATTAAGACACTGCTTTGCTACCCATATGTTAGAAGGAGGAGCAGAGTTAAGAGCAGTTCAAGAAATGCTAGGTCACACCAATATTGCAACCACTCAAATCTATACTCATATTTCAACAAAACGAATTATCAATGCATATGATTTGTTCATGAACAAAAAATAGTATAGAATTATATTCGCTGAAAGGAGACATAATAAATGTCCTATCCATATAAAAGAATTTTTGTTATCGTTGCAGACTCTGCCGGTATTGGATATGAACCAGACGCTGATAAATTTTTCAACGCTGGTCATACAGATGTTGGAAGTAATACATTTGTCCATATCGCAGAAAGAATGCCAAACGGTTTAAATATTCCAAACATGAATGCTATCGGTTTAGCCGATTTAGCAGACATTAGAGGAACTCATAAAGTTTCTCACCCACATTCTTACGTCGCTAGAGCTAGAGAGGTAAGTAATGGCAAAGATACCATGACCGGTCACTGGGAAATGATGGGTATCAACACAAAAACACCATTTCAAACCTTTACTGACACTGGTTTCCCTCAAGAGTTAATTGATGAACTCGAAAAGAGAACAGGACACAAAGTTATTGGTAACTGTGCTGCTAGTGGAACTCAAATCATCCAAGACTTAGGTGAAGAACAAATAAGAGATAATTCTCTTATTGTCTACACATCAAGCGACTCAGTTCTTCAAATTGCCGCTAGTGAAGAAGTGACAGGTTTACAGGAATTATATCGCTGCTGTGAAATTGCTAGAGAGATTTGTATGAAACCAGAATGGATGGTTGGTAGAGTTATTGCTCGTCCATATGTTGGTAGAACCAAAGAAACATTTAAAAGAACAAGCAATCGTCACGATTTAGCGCTTAAACCAACTCTTCCTACCGCAATGAATGTCCTTCAAGATAATGGTTTCATGACTAGCTGTGTTGGTAAGATCGGCGACATCTTTGATGGTTATGGAGTTGTTAAAACTCAAAAGACTGTTTCTAATGAAGATGGAATGGATAAAACCATTAAGGAATTAACAGATACTGATTTCACTGGTTTATGCTTTGCAAACCTTGTTGAATTCGATAGTGAATACGGCCATAGAAGAGATCCTATCGGTTATGGTGAAGCTCTTGAAAGATTTGATAAGAGAGTCGGAGAATTCATTTCCAAAATGCATGATGATGATTTATTAATCATCACTGCAGACCACGGTAACGATCCAACTTGGCCAGGAACCGACCACACAAGAGAAAAGATTCCTCTACTCATGTATTCTCCATCCATTAAAAACGGTAGATACTTAGAAGAAAGAGATTGCTTCGGTGATATCGGCGCAACAGTATTAAAGAATTTCGGTCTTAAATTACCAAATAATTTAGTAGGAAAAGCAATAGACGAAGTGCTTGCTAAATAATTAGTTATTTAAAAGAAAAACCCAACACGTTATTATTCAGCGGTTGGGTTTTTAATTTTGAGTAATCGTTTAATGATATGAATGATTAATGTTACTAACATCATTATTAGAATGGCGATAAATGAATACGCAAACGTTGATACTAATCCATCGCTTTGATCAGCGTAAGCGATGCTTATCGCACTTCCTAAGCCATAGAAGTCGCTACTAGAAGTAAGAACTTCTGCCATAATTTCGATTTTAAATGATAAAGCAAAGCTTGATGTTAGTCCAACAGCAATATATGGCATACTAAGCGGTAATAAAACTCTGAAGTTATTCGCAAATGCATTAGGGCTATCGATTCTCATTGAATTTCTAATTTCGACATCGACATTTTGATATCCACTTACTGTTGCCTCATATACCATCGGGAAGACAATAACCATTACGATATAAATAGAAGCATTTTTAAATCCAACCAGTCTTAGTATTAAAAATACTAACGCTGCTGTAGGAATGCTCCTAAGCGCAATCATTGTTGGATTAAAAACATGTTTTAATTTTGTAAAATTTCCAACAACCATTCCTAGTAAAATACCTAGAATCGAGGCAACGCCAAATCCAATGAGCATTCGGTATAAGGAGCCCCATATACATTTATATAGATATGGTTTACCGAATAACTCAAAGGACTTAACTAGTACGCTTCCAGGATCAGGAAAAGTGTATATACTTTGTCCAGTTACTAGGAATAGTATGTACCAAATTAAGAATAGTAAGCCAACGCCTACTACAGTTAAAAAGTATTTATTGGAAATAAGCTTCATCTGTGATTGTTAATCCGGAATTTAAAATGTTATTGATGAAATAATTAATGTCAGTCTTATAATCAAAGGCTTTACGGAATCCTAAGCCAAGTCCATTATAGTCTTTCATACAATTATAAATGACAGTGGAATTAAATTTAAATTTTTGAGCTTGTTCTTCTGGTTCACCCACAAGTTTTAATGTCTCAACAATCTCATTTGGATTAGAGACTGCTTTAGCAATATCATCTTCTAATAAAGATAAGAAGTTATTGATTTTAGCCTTATCAGTGTTTTTGTTGACAAAAACAGATGCTTGATAAATAGCTTTGCAATCATCAAGTGTTTTAAAGACATCCGCCGCTCTTTCAACTACATTAGCGGTTTTACCTAAGTTAGTGATAAGTGGTTCTGCTGCAAAAACATAATCAAGATTTACAGTAGTGGTTTCATCTACAGGATAAGTACCAGTGCTTAAGCTTGGTCCAACTTTGCTATCATCAGCGGCAGTATATGTTTCTAAGCCCTTATTACCATATAAATAATTAAATACTGCTCCAGGAATATCATTTGGTTGGAAATAAAGGACTTTGTCTCCTTCGTTTAACACTCCATCAGAGTCATTTCCAGTAGCCACTAAAGCAAAGTTACCAAAGGTAACTGTAGCTGCTAAAGCATAATTAACTTTAGCTTTGGTGATTTTAGTTAATCCACCTTTTGTTGGTGCAATGATAACATCATAATCATTGGTGTGGAATTGTGGGAGCAATTCAGTTGCTGGATTATCAACGGTTGTTAATCCTTTTACAAATTTATATAAGGCAACTGCAGGAGCTCCTTTTGGTGAGATGATTTTTAAGTCAACATCTCTTAGACTCGGATTTGCCTCAACTTTGTTACAACCCGCTAAGGCGATAACTGTAAGAAGAGATAAAAAATTTATTTTTTTCATTATTATTGACCTCGTTGCTATTCTATAGGAATAAAAGTATAATAAATGTGATTTAAATCACGAATATGGACAAAATTAGCAAATTTATTGTAAAAAATAGTGGAATCAGCTTCGAAGAATTTACCGCCAAGAAAAATCAGACTCTCTTTTTTGAAGGGGATGAGTGCAAAAAGATTGGACTAATAATTTCTGGCAAAGTATCAATCATCTCTTATTTTTCGGATGGACAAGAAGTAATCTATAACGAAATTGAAAAAGGACAAATGTTTGGTAACAACCTCATTTTCAGTAGCGAACCTTTTTACCGTGGAGATGTAGTCGCTACAGAAGAGTCGATTATTTATTACATCAGCAAGGAAGAACTCCTTAAAGCGCTAACATTCGACAAAGAATTTTTAGAACTCTATCTCAAACAGCAATCTGACTTTAGCAAAAAGTTAAATTTCAAAATCAAATTATTGACGATAAATAATGCTAGAGAGCGTGTTTTGTATTATCTTACATTTAATAAGAAAAAAGTATCGTATAAATCTGTCACAAAGCTCGCAAAAGAATTATATTTAACACGTGAATCTTTAAGCAGAACTCTCTACAAAATGGAAAGAAACGGCGAAATAGCAATAGTAGACAAAGAGATCACATTACTCTCCTAAAATAGAAATTAGTAGTTTTTTAGTAGGTGGATAAAAGTACTAAATGTGGATAAAGTCTGGTGAATAAGCCAGATTTTTTAATTGTGGATATTATAAATGTTACGAGTTTTTATTTGATTAATTCGTTCTTTTCTACTATTTGGTTAACATAATGGACATTATGCGAAGTAATATATAAAGAAAATAAAAAGGATGTTGATACAGAAATCATCATCCTGGTTAGTTTATAAAGATTCGGTTTTTATTTAAGGTAATATTTTAAACAAGCTTTTGTGAACTTGTTTTGATAATCGACTTCTTTGTCTTTGAAAAATTCGACATTAGCTTTAAGTACTGTGATAAATCCATCAGTTATACTACATTTCATAGCGTTAATGTATTCTGATGAATCATATCCACGTCCTGGTTCGATCTTGTCTGCAGCGTACACAATCTTCGCTACATCAGACATCCTTTTATTGCCTGTTGTATGGAATTCAATAGCCTTTAAAATTGTTTTATCAGTGATTTCAAATACTTCTTTTGCCTTTTTAACGCCTAAAACTTGATGCCAAACAACTGGAGATATATCAATATAGTCCTTGTATTCAGTTTCAATAATAGCCTTGTCTCTTTCATAAGCTTCAGGTCTATTATCTTTAGCAATGTCATGCAATAAAGCCGCTATAAGAGCCTTTTTAGCGTATTTAAAGTTATTTGCTTTAGCGATTTCGTATGCTAATTTAGCAACTCTAATAACATGTTCGTGTCTTTTTTGGTTTCCAGGAACAGTTATTTTGTCCATAAAGTATAATTCGTTGTCGATAATGTAATTTATTACAGAATCAGGAGTTTCTAATGATTTTAGGGTGCGAATATCAGACGAACTTATATCATTAATTTTGCCTGGAATACGGATCATATGATATTTTCTTTGGTTTTCACCACAATTTTCCTCGTTTAAACGCCCAAAATAGACTATTTGAGCGAGTTTAGCGAGTTCTTCGGATTCTTTCCAAAGATGGAAGCTATTTGCTTGATCTTCGCCGATTAAAAGGAATATCTCATCATTTGGATATTTTTCCTTGAAATGTCTTACTGTATCAATTGAATAAGCATATTCATTTGGGTTTTTATCAATCTCATATGTAGAAATTGAGAACCTAGATGCATATTTGCTTTCACTAATAGCGAGTTTAAGCATGTTGATTTTATGCTCTGGAGAAATAGATTCGTTCTTCCAAACTGCAACTCGAGCAGGAATGAATATTACATTCGCATCAAAAAAAGCGGCGGCTCTTTCCGCCATATTCATATGACCATAATGAACTGGATCGAAAGCACCACCGAATAAAATTATTCTCATTTTAATTTAATTTTTGGATTTTCTTTATTCCTACGGAATAAAATAATAACTCTTCCTACTACCGATACTACATCAGCGTGAAGTCTACTAGATAAGTCTAAAGTTAACTCCATAACTGGAGTAGCCGCACTTTTAAGGACTTCTACTCTAATGAGTTCTCTAGCTTCTAATGCTTTATCAAGCATCGTGATTAAAGAATCGGTAATTTCACTTTTACCGACTTGATATTTTGTCTTATCGCTTACGATAAGGGCTTTTAATTGTTTCTTTTGTTCTTTTGTAATCATTTTCTATCTCACTTTGGATAATGTTTCTTTAACAGCAACGCCTTTTGGTAAAAGCACTCTAAAGATTTGGCCCTTGCCTCTTGTAGAGAACCAGCATAATCCTTCAACGGAGATATCATGTCTTAAATCGTCATCTTCGAGTTCGTATTCAAACAT
>DFJP01000019.1 GCA_002373085.1 Caryophanales bacterium UBA3668
ATGTTTTAGCGTCTAATACTGTCAAAGCTGGTTTAACATTGAATGGGTTATCATCACCAACTTTATATGATTGTGTGTGATCATAGAAACCGTCATCATTCTTTTCATCTTTGGCTCTATTTTGTTCAAATAAGACAAATTCATGTTTAGCAGAAACGTTAGATAAAATAACGTTATCTTTAACTGTTACTTTACAAGTAGCAGAAATACTAGCGTTTTTCTTACTCTTAACAGTGATGTTAGCCACACCAATCTTTTTAGCGGTGACTACACCGTTATCAACACTGGCAATAGTGGCGTCATCACTACTCCATTCCACTTCTTTATCAGTGGCGTTATTTGGAGTGAACGAAACAGTTAATGTTTCTTTAGAATTTAATAAAATGCTTGTTTCAGTTTTGTTTAACTTAATAGATGTTAAGTCGATAACAGAACCTGAACTTGATGGTTTAGAAGTGCTTTCAGAAGAACCACTATCGGAACTACTGATTGAACCACTATTACTATTTGAGTTTGAGCTTGGAATATTATTTGGATCACAAGCCATCAAACTTGTTAATGATAGTAATGTAACTAAAAACGTACTTAATTTGGCTTTTTTCATAACAAAGACCTCCTTTGTTAAGTCGCTCAATTATCATAACCAATAAATATTATTTTACAATATCTTTTAAGATAAGAGCGGACTAACGAATGTAATGCAAACTTTGAGTTTTATTTGTGTACCAGGATTTGTAGCGGACACAAAGAATGGTGTTGATAAAACTGTCTCTAATTCACCAGTTAACGTGATTAAAGCGAAGTTTTTTTCAACATTTGGATTTGTTTCGTGTGTGTCAATTTTGAAAGAAGTATCACTTTCATCCTTGGTAAATTTGATGTCTGGATAGGTGCAATTATCAGGTTTAATGTTCGCTTTAATTCTAACACTATCCCCACTTTTGTAATTCTTATAGACGAAGTAATAATTGTACAAAAGTTCACCTGTATCAGGGTCAACAGTGTCTTTTGACATCTCTGTTCTATTATCAGGATCAATAATCTCAATGCTTTCTGGATAGACTTCTGGATTATAGTTTCTGATGGAATGGCCTAAAAGACCAATCACAAAGAAGGAAACGATATAGACAAGGGCAAGTAACAATATTGTTGATTTCTTCATACCTTTCCTCCTTTACTTTTCATAATAGAATGCTTGTATCTTTTTGATGAAAAGAAACAAGAATCCTGCGAATAGCGCTGCTGCGATAATTAATAATCTCACAAAAGCGGATATGTAATTACCATGTAATGTCGTAGATTCCACAAGCATGAAATATAAGACAAAGGTAATGATAAATGAACCAACAAAGGCCATAATTGTGGCTTTAGCCTCATTTGGATTATTGAAATCACTACCGGTTGTGGCATAGACCTCATTTTGTGGATTCATGATATCTTGCGCCGCACTATAGAAGATGTGAGCGTATTGAATTAATAACACTGACACACTAAATAAGACGGCTATTAGTACCCCTAATCCGCTAAAATTCGCAAAAATAATTGAACAAGCCACAATTGATGGGACACAGAACAATAAGTTAAACAATAGTTTACTCGTTAAAGGAATAAATGGATTAACAGGATTACTCTTTGTTAAATAAGCTGTTCTACCTTCTTTAGAATATAAGGTCGCAACTGTGGAGTTACTCGCTAATAAAGGAAGAATAGTTAATAAGACATTAACTGCGATAGCGATGTTATCGCCTCTCATCGAGGTAGAAATCGCTGAAATCACACGGTCCATAAATAACAATAAAATAGGAATAATAATATAAATAGCGATATATGAACCAGAGATATCAAAGTCTCTAAATGATAGCTTAAATTCCTTATTAGCGAAGGTGATGTATTTCTTATGTCTCACATTCCTTTTAGCCGCTAACTGTGGGTTCTTATCAAATTCAAAAGTCTTATAGATCATCTTGAAATAGACTGGTCTAATAAGTAAGAACGCAAATAATGTTAATAAACCAATAACGCCAATAGCGATTAATGCTTTAAGGAATGTCATACCCACTAATTGGTAATGGAAACCACTACTGCTAGATTCACCAAAGAAGACGCGTGAATATAAGTTAATTGGATAAGCGTATTTATCAAAGGCGACAATAAAGTTTTCAAAACCATTGACCATGGATGGCCACTGTCTATCTAAATCAATATCATCCGGTATGAGATTAATCAAATTAATGACTGCGATAATAAAGACAGTAACGGCAGCGCCAACAACGATTAAGTCAAATATTTGGTTACGCTTAAACAAGCGATATACATACATAAATGGAATAGAGATAACCGCACTTAAAAGGACTTGGATAACCACTAATAAGATAATTGGAATAATCATCCAAAGAAGCGTTAAAGCGCTTAGTTCTCTGCCTTTAAAGCCAATGGTTTCAAATAATAAGAAACCAAAGACACCTGGGATTAATAACAAGAACGATTTCTTTAATTCATAGAAGAAATAGACGAATAATTTAGAGAAGAATAATTTATTCGCATTAACTGGGAATGTAATTAAAACCTTATTGTCATCAGCGAGATATAAAGACTTAGTTAAGTTATAAGTTGATGAACATAAACTTAAGAAAGCGATGACTGATAAGAACATCGTAAAAAGTGGTAAGACATCTTGATACTTAGAAATAAAGCCGACATAAGATAATACAAATAAGACAGCGAAAACAATTGCTACCACTAAAAGGAATTTGAGTATACCAAAGACGATTGATTGGATTAAAGTCTTTTTAGACTTCATCCATGACATATCAATTTTGTCTTTGAGTTGGAATAATGTCAGTTGCAATAATTGTTTCATTATTTACCTTCAACTTTAGTGGTGTTATCACCAATTGTCTCTAAATAGAACTCTTCTAGTGAGCGACCACTATTTTCGATATCTTTTAAAGATAATTGGGCTTGGATTTCTCCGTGTTTGATAATCGCGATTCTATCGCATAGCTTTTCAACGATATCAATTAAGTGAGAAGAGAAGAAAACGATATTGCCTTTAGAAGCATGTTCTCTCATACACTCTTTCACTTGATAAATAGATGTTGGGTCTAAACCTGTTAAAGGTTCATCTAAAATCCAAACCTTTGGATCATGGACTAACGCGGCAATAATTGTGACCTTTTGTTTCATACCATGAGAATAGGTTTTGATTTTGTTATCAATTGAATCTTTTAATTCAAATCTTTCAATATATCTAGATAAGCGTTCGTTTCTATCTTCTTTAGAAACTTCATAAATATCAGCGATATAGTTAAGGTATTCTCTACCTGTTAAGTTTTCATATAAAGC
>DFJP01000093.1 GCA_002373085.1 Caryophanales bacterium UBA3668
GATGGAGAGATTTGGATCGATGATAAATGCGTTAATACGATTGCTCCTAAAGATAGAGATATCGCGATGCTCTTCCAAAACTACGCTTTATATCCTCACATGACTGTTTACGGCAATATGGCGTTTGCGTTGAAACTTAGGAAAGTGCCAAAACCAATTTACGAAGAAAACGCAGATGTTGATGCTTTAAGAGAAGAAAATAAGAAAACGCTAAATCTCATCAAAACCTTATACAAAGGGATGACAAAGAAAAATGGTAACAAAGATCCTTATGATGAAATTGCTGCTTTATATAACAAAATCTTTGATAACGAGAGCAAAATCAATAGCCTAAATGTTCAAAAAGTTGGAATTGATGAACAACGTATCAAGAAACTAGAAAAAACAATCAAGAAGATTCAGAAAGATATACCTGTTTATCAAAAATATATAGAAACAGAATCTGATGAAAACAATAAGCATGTGTTCTTGACCGGATTGAACCAAGCTCAAAAACAATTAGAAAAATCACAAGAAGAACTAGAATATCTCAAAAAGAATGAAGTCCCTTTATTTGTTGATAGGAAGTTAACAAGTTATGAGATAAATCTAGAAATCCAAAAAGCTGCTCAAATATTAGACTTAACGCATTATCTATATAGAAGACCAGCCGCATTAAGTGGCGGTCAAAGACAACGTGTGGCTCTTGGTAGAGCAATCGTTAGACACCCTAAGGTATTCTTAATGGATGAGCCTTTATCTAACTTAGACGCCAAACTTAGAGTTCAAACTAGAAGCGAAATCATTAAAATTCATAAACGAGTTGGTGCTACAACAATATATGTTACTCATGATCAAACAGAAGCTATGACAATGGCGGATCGTATTGTTGTTATGAAAGATGGATATATTCAACAAATTGGTGCACCAGAGGATATTTATAATGATCCAGATAACATCTTTGTAGCGGGCTTTGTTGGCAATCCTGCAATGAACTTTATTAACGCTCAATTTGACGGAAATAAATTAACTGCTTCTAATGAGAATGAAACAATTGTAATTCAATTGTCTGCTTCTCAATTAAAGATGCTTAAAGAGCACAAAGAAGGTGCTTATGACGTAGTAATTGGTGTTAGACCTGAAAGCTTGAGCTTAAAAGATGACACAAAAGATCAAAAAGGATCTCAAGTACTTGAACCACTTTGTGAGTTTAAAGAATTATTAGGTCAAGAAGTTGTTTTATACACCAATTTATTGGGCCAAAAACTTTTGGTTAAAGTGGACAACAAAACCAAAGTTAAAATGGACGACAAGTTAAGCGTTGTTTTAGACAAAGAATCTCTTTATTTCTTTGATAAGGAAAACAGCAAAAAAATCAGATAAAAAAGTAAGGAGCAATTTATGGCAAAAAGTAGACTCATTGTTGATTACCCAGTAATTGGTATTCGCCCAACAATTGATGGAAGACGTGGAAAGATTAAAGTCCGTGAATCATTAGAAGAACAAACAATGAACATGGCGAAAGCCGCTGCTAAGTTAATTGAAGAGAATGTGTTTTATTCTAATGGCGAACATGTTAAGACAGTTATTGCTGATACGACAATTGGTAGAGTAGCAGAAGCAGCAGCATGTGCTGATAAATTTAAAAAAGCAGGTGTTGATATTACTTTAACCGTTACACCTTGCTGGTGTTATGGTGCAGAAACCATGGACATGGATCCAATGACTATTAAAGCCGTTTGGGGATTTAATGGTACTGAAAGACCTGGAGCAGTATATCTCGCTAGTGTTTTAGCCACTCATTCTCAAAAAGGTTTACCTGCATTTGGTATTTATGGTCATGATGTTCAAGATGCAGATGATACTTCTATTCCAGAAGACGTTAAAGAAAAGATTTTAAGATTTGCTAGAGCCGCAGTTGCTGCTGCTACAATGAGGGGCAAGTCATATTTACAAATTGGTTCTGTGACTATGGGTATTGGTGGATCTATTATCGATCCTAACTTCTTTGAAGAATACCTTGGTATGAGAGTGGAATCTGTTGATGAAGTAGAAATCATTAGAAGAATGGATCAAGGTATCTACGACCAAGAAGAGTATAAGAAAGCCCTTAAATGGGTCAAAGAATACTGCAATCCAGACTTTGATAAAAACCCAAAAGAACTCCAAAAAAGTGATGAACAAAAAGAAAAAGATTGGGAATTCACTGTTAAGATGGCCTGTATCATTAAAGACCTCTATAACGGAAATAAGAATTTGAAAGGATGGGAAGAAGAGCAAGTCGGACATAACGCGATTGTTGGTGGCTTCCAAGGCCAAAGACAATGGACAGACTTCTATCCAAATTGCGACTTCCCAGAAAGTATTCTCAATTCAACATTTGATTGGAACGGAGCTAGAGAACCATACGTTTTAGCAACTGAAAACGACACACTCAATGGTGTTTCTATGCTCTTTATGAAGTTATTAACTGGTAGAGCCCAAATGTTCTCCGATGTTAGAACATATTGGTCAGGAAAATCAGTTAAAAGAGTTACTGGATATGATATTGAAGGTCACTCTAAGGAAGCTGATGGTTTCTTGCACCTTATCAATAGCGGCGCTACTTGTGTCGATGCTTGTGGTGAAGTTAAAGACGAAAACAGCAATCCTGTCATGAAGAAATGGTGGG
>DFJP01000029.1 GCA_002373085.1 Caryophanales bacterium UBA3668
TTTTAAATTTTTTTTATTTTTTTTCAAAGTATGCATTTTTATATGATTGTATCTAGTAAAAATACTATTTTTATTCTTATTTTTATTTAGAAAATGATCAAATTTATATTTTTAATATATCTTTTTTATCAAAAAAGTGCCCTTTTCTTTTATATATATTAGCGTGCATACACATATACACACGCACGCATATAAGGAAAACGCCGAATGAATCGACGTTATTCTTTTATTTTAGTTGTCTATTATTTACGTTTTGCAAAGATAATCGCGAGGTAATATAAGATTCTAATAAATAATCTAATAAAATCTAAATAAATTATGAACGCACAATAGTACGAGATATTCTTATCTTCTGCACCACTAGCGACAATCTTTTTCACGTTCCAAATGTCAAACATTGTGATGAACATGATCGCGGCAAAAATCGCAAATGAGACAATCCAATAGATCATTTCTGATTGTAAGAAGAAATTAGTTAACGCTAATATTCCACTTCCAAGAAGTAATCCAAGGGCTAACATCCCTAAAGGAGCAAAATTACCTTTAGAAACTAAAGCGATAAGGCCCATTAATAGGAATACACCTGATGTGATTCCGAAGGCCATGCCGATAAGGGTCCAATTGTCTACGAAAATAACCACAAATGACAACACTCCACCCATAACTATTGAATAAATAATGGATGGGATAAGGACTGACCTTTTGCCTCTAATGACAACAAAGTTGATAATAAGTCCTAATATCAATAACACAACAATCGCTGCAATCATTGCGTATAAGTAAGGCATGAGAACTTCGTCTCCTGTTCCTCCAGCCGCAACTGATTGTTGGTAGAAGTGATTAATGAGATAGGAAACACCAAATGCCATGACAGCAGTAATCGCTAAGTACATGAACATGTAGAGGAAGACCTTAGCAAAACTAAGGGCGTCACTAGCTACTTTTGGTGTTGCACCATTAAGAACTGATTTTTTATTAGCTGTTCCATCAGGGTTAAAGTAGTCACGGTCTTCTTCAAAACCTGGCATAAAATTCCCTTTCTAGAAAGATTAAAGAATGTTCTTTAATAATTCTTCGTATGAGTCAATCTTGAGTGAGGCACCACCAACAAGGGCACCATCAACATCTGGACAAGAGAGATATTCTTTGACGTTGACTGGTTTAACAGATCCGCCATAGAGTACTCTAATTTCATCAGCAACATCACCTAAAAGTTCTCTAAGGACATCACGGACGAATTTACAAATGTCTTGAGCGATTTCACTAGATGCATTCTTACCTGTACCAATGGACCAAACTGGTTCATATGCAACAACTAAGTTCTTGCATTCTTCAGCAGTAAATCCTGCTAAGCCTTCTCTAACTTGGCGACCAACCACTTCTTTAGTTTGTCCTGCTTCAAATTCAGCAAGGGTTTCACCAACACAGTAGATTGGAACCATATTGTTAGCAAATAAGGCTTTCATCTTATCATGACATTTTTGGTTTGTTTCATTATCGTATGCTCTTCTTTCAGAGTGACCAATAATAACCCAATCGATACCAAATTCTTGTAACATTGGGATGGACACTTCACCAGTGAAAGCTCCACTTGGGTTGAAGTGAACGTTTTGAGCAGCAACAATCATATCTTTGCTTGCAGCTTCTTTGGTTGCTGCTAAAGAAAGATAAGTTGGGGCAACTCCTAAATCGATATTGTTTTTCTTTGCGAGTTCCGCAAGTGGCTTACTGGCTAAAGCAAACTCTCTAGCTTCGCTAGCGAGCTTGTTCATTTTCCAGTTGCCCATTAATAATTTTCTTCTCATGGTTATTTAATAACATCAATTCCTGGAAGATGACCGTCATTTTCGATCATTTCAAGGGATGCTCCTCCACCAGTAGAAACGTGTGAGAACTTCTCTTTGAATCCGAGTTTCTTTGCAGCGGAAGCACTATCGCCACCACCGATTACTGTAAATGCATCTTTGAGTTCAGCACATGCTTTACAAACTGCGACTGTACCATCAGTGAATTCATCTTTTTCAAAGACACCCATTGGTCCATTCCAGAAAACCGTCTTTGCTTTTGCGATTTCTGCAGCATAGATTTTTGCGGTCTTTGGACCAATATCCATACCTTGGAATCCTTCTGGGATATCACCTTCGACAATTCTAATGTCGGTTGGATTATCGAAATCATTAGCAATCTTGCTATCAACTGGTAAAAGAATCTTGCCAGTATCATACATTCTCTTTGCGTATTCAACTTGGTCTGCTTCAAATGGTGAGTTACCAACTTTCTTACCTAAAGCAACAGCAAATGTATATGCCATAGCGCCACCGATAATGACTTTGTCACATTTCTTTAATAAAGAATCGATGACTTTGATTTTATCAGAAACTTTAAATCCACCTAAAATAGCGACATATGGGTGAGCATTTGCTGGAACATTAACAACTCTATCTAAGGAAACGACTTCTTTTTCAACGAGGTAACCGATAGCGACTTGTTTGCCTTCAGCCTTTAAGATTTCTGGAATTCCGTATGTGGAAGCATGGGCTCTATGAGCACTACCAAATGCATCCATAACGAAGGCATCTCCAAGAGCAGCCCATTCTTTTGAAAGTTCTGGGTCATTCTTTTCTTCGCCTTTTTCATAACGTGTATTTTGCATTAATAAGACTTCGCCATCTTTTAAAGCGTTAACAGCGTTAGCGAGTTCTGCACCTCTAGTTGCTGGGCAGAATTTAACTTCGACACCGAGTAATTCGCCTAAACGAACTGCGACTGGAGCCATGTTGTTCTTTTTCTTTTGCTCTTCAACAACTTCTGGAGCTTCTTTGTGTTTGACTTTCCCTAAGTGTGACATAAGGACAAGTCTAGCGCCTTTAGCCATTAATTCTTTAATGGTTGGTAAAGCAGCGACGATTCTATTGTCATCAGAGATAACTCCACCTTTTTGAGGAACGTTGAAGTCAACTCTAACAATGACGCGTTTACCTTTGAGGTCTTTCATGTCTTTAACTAATAACATTGTTTTTCTCCTTTTATAAATGTAAAGCGCCCAAATTATGGGCGCTATTTAGTAATTTAACTTATATTGCCCGAATACTTATTTTAATTCTGCAAAGTATTTAATGGTACGGACCATTTGGGAAGTATAAGAGTTTTCGTTGTCATACCAAGAAACAACTTGGACTTGGAATAATCCATCAGAGATCTTTGTGACCATTGTTTGTGTAGCATCGAATAAAGAACCAAATTTCATACCGACGACATCGGAAGAAACTAATTGTTCTTCAGTGTAACCGAAGGAAGCACTTGCTTGAGCTTTCATAGCAGCGTTGATTGCTTCTTTTGTGACATTTTCACCTTTGACAACTGCAACTAAAATAGTTGTGGAACCAGTTGGGACTGGAACACGTTG
>DFJP01000064.1 GCA_002373085.1 Caryophanales bacterium UBA3668
AGTTAGATAATGGTTCATCCATGAACAAGACTTTTGGCTTAGTTGCTAATGTACGAGCAATAGCAACACGTTGTTGTTGTCCACCAGAGAGTTCTGCTGGATAACGATCACGGAATTGAGTAATCTTAAGCATCTTAAGAACTTCATCAATGCGTTCTTCGATTTCGTCTCTAGTAAGATGACGTGATTGCATCACTGGGACACAGTTGTCTTGTTTTGCTTCTTCTAGTTTTTCTTTAAGAGCAGCAATTTTTTCTGGATCTTTTTCCTCTTTAAGAAGATTTTGTAATCCTTCAATTTTATCTTTATCTGGCTCCATTATCTTTTGACCATTAGAGTCTAGTTTTGGAGTTTCAATCTTAAGGTTCTCCAAACCGAATCTAATATTCTTATAGACGGTCATGTGTGGCCATAAAGCGTAGTTTTGGAATAAGAATCCAACATCACGACGAGCTGGGCTCAAATTGACGCCGGTTTCTGAATCAAAGACTACTTTTTCGCCAATAGTAATACGGCCTTCGGTTGGTGTTTCTAATCCCGCAATCATACGGAGAGTAGTGGTTTTACCACAACCAGATGGACCGAGTAAAGTAATAAATTCGCGATCATCAATGGTGAAATTCAAATCTTTAGCACCATAGAAATCGCCCCAACGTTTTGTAACGTGTTCTAATACAATTTTTGGCATATTATTATCCTCCGATACCTTTATCGATCGATGCGCCTGTTACCCAGTTAACGAGTAAGTTGACAACGATGACGAATAAAACGATTAATAAGTTCATTCCGTTTGCTAATTGATCTGCACCATTTCTTGAATAGTAGTCAAGAACGTTAACAATAAGTGTGCTTGGACGTGTTAACAACACGAATAGCGTATATTCTCTCATACAAGAGATGAATGGTAGCAAGAAACCTGATATAAAGCTTGCCTTTTGAATTGGGAATATGATTCTAAACATGCGTTTAACCCAAGGGCAACCATTAATAATTGCTGCTTCTTCAATTTCACCTGATAATTGTAGCATTGCGTTTGTGCCGCTTCTTGAAGCGAATGGCAAGAATTTAATACCACCAACAATAACACAGATGATAATTGCAGATGATTCTAAGAATGTAGTTGTTGCATCTAAGAACTGGAATGTTTCTGTTTTAATAACTGCAAAGAATACAGAAGAGAAACACAAAGCAGGAATTAAATATGGAAGGAACGCTAAACTAGAAACATAGTTTGCAACTCTACTTCTTCTATTTTTGCTAACTGCGTAGCCAATTAAGATACCGCCAGTGCCACAAATAAGAGCAACAATAGTTGCTAAGAGTACGCTTCGGCCAAACGAACTCATAATTGTATCGTTGAAGAAAATACCATTAAGTGAATATCCTCTTGCCGAAATGTATGCATCTTCCATAACTGCATCTTGTGAGAACCAATATTTTGATGAAATAGAGGCTATATCTCCAGGGTTACTTTCTAGTGATTCAAGGACGAACGTTAATAATGGAACTACCGCAAAGAATACAACAAATATAAGTACTAATACTGCAATAATCCATTTGCCGATTTTGCCTAGATTAATTTTATTAATTTGACCTGATTTACCAGAAACTGTAGTGAAGTTTCTTCTTGATTTAGTAAACCAGTTATTAATCGTGAGAATTAATATTGAGAACAACATCAAGATAGTGGCGATAACGTATCCGCTGCCTCTACCATCTGATGAAGCTAATTTATTCTTTAATTCAATTGAGATTGAGCTGAAACTGCCATCTTTATTTAAGAACGATGGAACAGTAAAGCTTGAGATTGAGCTTGAGAAGACAAGCAAGATTGTTGAAATGATAGCTGGTGCAACAATTGGAATTGTAATGCGTCTTAAAATTTTAAATCTGCTTGCTTTTAATATTGTTGCAGCCTCTTCGAGGTTGGCATCCATGTTTCTTAAAATGCCACCAATTAAAATGTATGCGAATGGGGCATAGTGAATACCAAGGACTATTGCTGTAGGCCAGAAACCATATATAAGTTGAATTGGAACGCATATTCCAGTTAATGATTGAAGTAATCCAATCTGGGAACTTGCTACATTGTTTTTAAAGAAGTTCTCCCAGAACATAGCCATTGACCATGAAGGCATGATATACGGGAAGACGAAAATAGTTGATAATATCTTTTTAAATGGAATATTGGTTCTAGAAATTAAGAACGCAAGTGTGCCACCAACAGTAATAGCAATTAAACATGCTAATAAGGCCATCAAAATTGATTTGCCCATTGGAATCCAGAATAAGTTTTGTGAAACTTTAATATTTAATGGATCTGGGTTGAATAGTGTATAAGGCCACATCATGAAAGTGAAGTCGCCTTCTTCTAGCGCTAAGCTATATGTTTGATTTAATTTATCAGCCTCAAAACCAGTTTGGACTAAGAATGATGAGAGAATCATTCTACCAAGAGGATATAGAACTAAAGCTGATAAAAAAATTGCAAACACTAAAATAATAATGTTCGAAGGGTTGCTGAAATATGTCTTGATTTTGTTAAAAAACTTTTTAAAAGGATGCTTTCTAGGAGCTTCTTCTGGTTCAAAAACGACATCTTCATTTTGATTGTCATCATTTGAATCGGGTTGTTCAGTTTTTAAAACCTCGTCAGTCATACTTTCCTCCTTTTTTATGAAATGAGGGAGAGGCGGTGCCCCTCCCTCGGATTTTTTAGCTAAGCTAATTATTTCTTGATTTTAACAAGGATACTTTCGACTAAGGAAGCGCTAACGCTCTTTAAGTATGTGTAATCTTCGTTAATTTCTCTTTCAATATGTTGTTCTTTTGTCCAGTCACCAGCGGCGTATCTAAATGATGCGGAAGCTTCTCCTGGATAGTAGTAACCATATTGGTTAGCTTTTTGTCCATCTGCATCTGGTGTCTTTGAGTTATAGATAGCACCAGTATAGGATGCTTCTTCTAAGAGTGTTCTTGCGAATAAGCAAGCTGTGTATGGATATTTAGCATTGTTGATGATTTGAGAATCCATGGAATACATAAATCCGTTAAATCCATCAATTTCCCAATCCCATTTAACTGTTTTCATGGCGTTGACTTTACCAGCGTTTTCGCCTTCAGTTTCTTTTAAAGGAGTGAGGATTGGATCATCTGGATCAGCGTTTGCTGGCCAGTAGTATTTACCAACTGCGTCTTTCATTTTTGCAAAAGCACCATAGTAGACGTAGCCTTCTTTCCATTCATCCTTTAATTGAGTTTCTTTCATACATGTACCATCAGAAGAGTGATATCTGCTGATGTTGTTAATGAATTCATCAACCCATTGGGCACCTGCTGTTGCGTAGCTATTGGATGCTGCCCATTTTCTGCCATAGTAGTGTTCGTATGCATCTTCAATTCTCTTTTGATTTGCTTCAGCATAGCAAGAAACTAGGAATGACATGTTAATTTGTTCTGTTTCTGGGGATTGGAATGAAACTTTGCTTAAGTGATCTGGATCTGCTGATGTACCAGCCATTTGCCAGATGTTATAAAGTGTCTTTCCTGTAATGTTTGTGAAGTTGGTATTTGTCCAGAATAATTTGTTGAAGTGAACGCCCTTTAATGGGAGCATTGCGTCAGTGCTGAGCTTAATACCATCAGCTGCAAAGAATGGAACGTAGTTGTAAGTAATTCCAGACTTGAGATACGTTGCGAACGAACGTGCGTCTTGAACTAATGCATAGTCGGCAAAGTAACCGTTTTTTGCAGAATCAAGTGCGGTTAATAACGCCATATCTTTGTATGAGCTATCAACGTAAACGTTGTCAGCGTGAGCGCCTTCGCCTTCTTCACCGTAGTGAATCCAAGTTTTGTACTTCGCTGCAAATGTCTTTGCAACTTTGTCTAAAACTGATGTTAAACCAACAACCTTAAATGGTGTGCTGTTTTGCTCGAATTCTTTCTTTGAAGCTGCTTCGAGTTCGGAAAGTGTCATTGAGCTAGCCCAAGAGACGTCTAAACCTGTACGTGATGTATTTGCTTTTTTGTTACATCCAGTGACGAATCCTGCAGAAGCCATTGCTGCGACAGATAAACCGATTAGAATTTTCTTTTTCATATCTACCTCCAAAAAATTCTAATATCAAACATAAAACCCCAAAAAAAACAGCAAAAAGTCCGATTTCTTTTTGGCGACTAAATTCGCGCATTTTCAGTGCTTTATATTTGTTTACTTTTTTAGAATAGCAAAAAAATGTTCGCGTGTAAATACCTGTTTACATACGCGATAAACAATTAAAAATAAAAAAATAGTAAAAAAAAGAGCCAAGAATAATCATGGCTCTATTTTTTTAGATTGCAATTAGTCTTTTGCGTGTCCAGCAGAGTGGAAGACGTTAACTAATTTGTCAGCGACTAAATCAGTAATTGCATCAAGACCAGCATTTAAGAATAAACGAGAATCGAATTGTTCTGGTTGTTCATATAATGCTTTTCTCATACCACCAACGAAGGCGACTCTTAAGTCTGTACCAACGTTGATCTTGGCGATACCTTTTTGTGAAGCTTCTGTTAACATTGCTTCTGGGATACCGATAGCTGCTGGCATCTTACCGCCGTAAGTATTTAATCTTTCAAGGGCGGAAGCTGGAACACTGGATGCTCCGTGTAATACTAGTGGGAAACCTGGCATTCTTTCTGTGATTTCTTTAAGAATGTCAAATCTTAATTGTGGTTTTTGTCCTGGCTTGAATTTGTAAGCACCGTGGGCTGTTCCGATAGCGATGGCTAAGGAATCAATACCGGTTCTCTTAACGAATTCTTCAGCTTGATCTGGATGTGTGAATTGGCCGTATTTATCATCGACGACGACATCTTCTTCGATACCTGCAATAGCACCGAGTTCAGATTCAACGACAACACCTCTTGCGTGAGCATATTCGACTACTTCTTTGGTTTGACGAATATTTTCTTCAAAATCATAAGCAGAAGCATCAATCATGACAGATGTAAATCCGATATCAATACATCTCTTGCAGAGGTCGACACTCTTACCGTGATCTAAGTGAAGTGCAAATGGAATTGTGAATTCTTTTGCTGCACAGTCACAGATTTGACGGATGTAGTCTTCTCCGATGAATTTAAGGGCACCACTGGAGATAGCAATGATGACAGGTGATTGGGTTTTCTCAGCAGCTCTTAATGTCGCTTTGAGAATATCCATTGTGTCAACGTTGAATGCACCGATGGCATAACCCCCCTTAAGGGCTTTTTCAAACATTTCTTTTGTTGTAACTAATGGCATAGTAATTATTTTTCCTCCTTTTATATATTAATGACTTTGCCCGAACTTTGAAAAACATTTGATAATTTTTCTTTTACTAACTTTTTACATTGCTCCCTTGCAGGGACTAAGAAATTCCTTGGCTCAAACTTATCTTTTATCTCAGAAAGTGATTTTCTGAGTCCACCAACAAAGGCAACACGGAAGTCGGTGCCAATGTTAATTTTACAGACTGCGGTTTGAGCAACTTGGCGTAATAACTCTTCTGGAACACCTTTTGTGCCTTTGAGTTCTCCACCATAATTATTAAAGATATTTAAATACTCATCTGGAATTGAAGAAGAACCATGAAGCACTAGTGGGAATCCAGGTAATAACTTTTCAACTTCTTCAATTAAATCAAATTGTAATGTAGGAACCTCATCTGGTTGGAACTTAGCAAGTCCATGACAAGTACCCATAGAAACTGCTAAAGAATCTACTCCAGTTCTTTTTACAAACTCTACAACCATTTCAGGGTCGGTATATTTTTTAAATCTTGGATCATCTTTTTTAGAACATGGGCCAAGTTCACCCTCAACAGTTACCCCATGTGCGCGAGCGTATTCGACTACTTCTTTAGTAATTCTTACATTCTCTTCAAAGTCATATGCCGAAGCATCTATCATGACTGAAGTAAAGCCTTCATCGATACATGCCTTACAAATTTCAAAGTTTTTTCCATGGTCTAGATGTATTGCCCATGGGATATGGATATCTTTAGCGGCAATAAGAAGAATATCTTTGATATTCCCTGGATGGAAAAAATCTCTCGATCCGCTAGAGAAAGAGAGAATTACTGGTGAGTTGCATTCTTCAGCGGCTTCTAAAACAGCTTGGCATTGGGTGAGAATATCAACATTAAACGCCCCAACAGCGTATTTGCCTTTATAGGCATCTTCAAACATTTTTTTGGTGTTAACGAGTGGCATAATCAACATCCTTTCCTTTAAGTTCATCTAATGCTTTTAAATCACAAATTGGTAAAGTAAGTGGTGTAATTGAAACATAGCCATTTTTAGTAGCAGTGATATCGTAATTTAAATCGATATCTGGTGTCTCATAGTGGTGTTGAACTTTGTAGACATGTTTTGGAATGTTATGTGGTTCCATTTTGAATACAGAAAGGCGAGGATATAGGCGAGTAAACCTAATACCTTTTGGATGAGAATATTGAGGTTCTTGCATATTTACATTAAGGAAATAGTCTTCACTTGTGAGATTGTTATCAAGGATATATTTGAAGACTTCTTCCATATCTTCGTTTATTTGTGGTTGATCTTCACCGAAGAATTTTTCTACAGAGAAGGCTATTGCTTTCATCTTATACATCAGTGCTTGATAGCACGCTCCACAAGTGCCTGAATACATAGAATCATAGGATAGGTTATATCCGTTATTGACTCCAGAGACGACTAAATCAATTTTTTCTTTGATTACTAAGTTGGCGACAATAACACAGTCAGCAGGAGTTCCTTCAACTGACCAAGTAGTGTCGTTTATTTTATGAATTGGAAGATTTTGGAAAAATGTGATACCAACTGACTTGCCACTTTGCCAGTTATGTGGGGCAACAACATATACCTTTCCATATTTTTCTAAGATTTTTTTAAAGGCATTAATACCAGGGGCTAAATAGCCATCATCATTCACTAATAAAATATTCATTACATTGGTCCTCCTTGGGATTTGATTGTGTTTAACATTTCAAATGCATTTGAATAACTTTCGTTTATGACGTTAGCACCGGCCGCTAAATCGTGAATACCAGTATTGTTTTTACTGAACGATAAAATAGCGACGTTAATGAAAAATGGAATAAAGGAAAATGTAAAGTTACCAAACAATAAGTTCATTGTAAATGGACTTATAAATGTTAGTACTATGAAAACAAAGCACCTTAATACATTCTTTGATTTTGAAATTGGTCTAAGTGTTTTAGTATCAACAACTATTAGTTTTAAAATCATAAAGCTAAATGTTCTATTTTTCTTATCAATCAGTGGAACAACAATATAGAAAATTGTGCTGCTAATTGTTGCGATTATTAAAAGTGAAATCGCCATTGTTTTTCCAACGACTCTACTAGCTTCTCTTAGTTTTGGATTAGCGTGGAAGAAACTAACAGCGGCATTATATTCATTTTTTAAATATTCTCTTGCGGTTGTGGTAGAAACATCTGCTTTTCTAACGCATTCATTATCTGCATTTAATTCGTAATAACCGGAAGTTAATTTTCTATCTAGGTATTCACCATATCGATTTTCAGAGATTGCTCTTTCGTTTGTCTGATAGTACTTGGAAACTGGAACATCATAGTTTTCTTCTGGAGTCTTATTTGCATCATAGTGACTAGTAAGTTGCTCATAACCCGTACTGCCGTACACAAAAAGACCCGAATCCACATATTCATCTAAGATGAATTGAGCGGAACTTTGATACCCCACGGATGGGAAGATGGTGAAATATGTTAAAGCGAATAATCCACCGGCAAAGATTGCTGTAAAAGCAAAGTCAATTAGTCCTGATGCGACTCTTTTTAATAAAGAAGGACGAGCCTTGCTTTTCTTTTCATCAAATTCATCTTTTTTTCTATTTGCTTCGATTTTTCTTTGTTGAGCATCCATCTGCTCGATGCTCATATTAACAGCGTCTCTTTTTTTCATGATGTATTAGTCTTTCTTGTCGTATAATCTTTCAACCACAAAAGGATCTTCGGAGCGACCTACAATAGGTGCTTTTTTATCTAGTAAAGCAATATCATTCATTTCTTCCTCGGTTAATGAAAAATCTAAGACATCAAAATTCTCTTTGATTCTATTTTCATTACTGCTTTTTGGAATGACAGGTATCCCTTGTTGAACAATGTATCTAATCGCTACTTGGGCAGGGGTTTTATCATGTGCTTTAGCGATTCTAATTAACGTTTCTTCTTGAAGTAACTCTGGTTGAGAACCATGTCCTAATGGAGAATAAGCTTCTACAGGAACACCGTATTTCTTATACCATTTGAGTTCTTCTTTTCTTTGACAGTAGATATTAACTTCTACTTGGTTAACCATTGGTTTGATTTCGCAGTTTTTGATGAGATCCACTAATCTAGCAGGATCAAAATTAGAAACCCCAATAGCCTTTATCTTTCCTTTTTTATAATAATCTTCTAACACTTTATATGCTTTGTAGTAGTCTCCATATGGCCAATGGATAATAACTAAATCCAAATAATCGGTTTGGAGATTTTTAAATGATTCTTCTAATTTAGGAATAGGGTTATCGAATGTCTTAAAATGGAGTTTTGTGGTGATGAAAAGTTCTTCTCTAGGAACTCCTGATTCCGCTAAAGCTTCGCCAACAAGTTTTTCATTACCATATTGTTGAGCGGTATCAAAAAGGCGATACCCAGCTTTGACCGCGTTTAAAATTGCCTTTTTCCCTTCGACCTCATCGCTGACTTTGTAAGTGCCATAGCCAACAATAGGCATTTTTAAATTGTTTGGCAAAATAATATATTCCATATTAAGTACCTATATTTTTCTATCGTATTGTATCATGATTTGATATAAATTATGAATAGGAAATCGGTATGAAGAAATTAATTTTAATAAATGGCGACCTTGCAACAGGCAAATCCCACTTTGCAATTATTGTTAGAGATCGCTTTAATCTTCCTCTTTTTACAAAGGATGAATATAAAGAAGAATTTGCAAATCACTATGAATACGATACTTACGAAAAGAACCATAAATTATCCGTTATGGCGTTAGATGAAGTAGTGAATAGATTTAAAGAAATTGCCCCAACTGGTAAAGATTTAATATTAGAGGCTAATTTTCACGAAAATTATCTCAAAATATTGTCTGACTTAGCGGACACTTATGGCTATTCAATTTTAAATATCAATTTAGTTGGTGATCCAGACATATTGTTCAAGAGATATATGAATAGGATAATTAACGAAAATAGACACCCAGTTCATACGGTAAATAAACTTGATGAGATAGAGAAATTTAGGAAATACACCTTAGATAGAAGAAACGAAAAGATGTATGGAAAAGTACTAGAAATAGATGCGAATAATTTCTCTTATCAAAGTGATGAAAAAATCTTAAAGCAAATTAAAGACTTCTTAGACGAATAAAAAAGCAAAAACCATGTAAGAAAGCACTTAAATTTGCTTTTTTATTTCTTTAGATAGCAAAATCAAACGACAAAAAATAGGGGTCCACTCTAACAAAAGAAGAAAACATTTCGTTTTCTATGTTTTATGAGTTTGAGAATTTTGTTCGCATTTGCACACACGAATATATATAATAAAACTACTATGAAAAAGAAAATCCATACCTTCCGTGCAGTGGTCTTTCCAGCTGTTTTAGTTGAAATAGTTGGCTTAACTTTATTTGTTATTTTTTACTTCAATAACTTCGCTGGTACAAGAGATGTAATATCTCCCGAATATGTTATCGGTGGAGCAGTTGGTATTGTTGGAATTAATATTCTCATTCTTTGGATTGCATATATTAGTATTTCTTCATATCGTCATAAAACTGATTTGAAGGCCGCTGAAGTCATTGGTAGTGATGTTCAAGAAGCATATAACTTTGCGATGATTGGTTTAGTGGTTACTGATGAAAATGACGTTGTCATTTGGCATAACGATTTATTTAAAGAAAGACACATCGATATTCTCGATTTAAATATTTTTGAATGGCAAAGAGAGTTAAGAACATTAAAAGATAAAGGCTCTAATGAAGTTGCTAAGTTGATCATTAATAACCGTAACTTTGAAGTTAAATATTTAAGTGACGCTGGATTATGGATTTTTAAAGATACTACTGATTATGAATCAATCTATTCATATTCCAAGTTGCAAGCTCCTGTCGTTGGTATTTTATCTATGGATAACTACGAAGAAGTTATTAAAGGTGATGATGATTATAACGACACAATTACTAAGGCAAAAGATATCATCTTTGAATATGCACAAAAATATGGTGTCTTACTACGTAAGTTTAAAGATAGTAACTATTTAATGCTTTGCAACTATGATGCATATAGTAAGATGCAAGCTGATAACTTCTCTATCGTTGATAAAGTTAGAAGTGTCTCCTTTGGAGAAGATATCCCTCTTACCTTATCTATCGGTATTGCTAGAGACTTCCCAGATGTCGTTAAATTAAACGAACTCGCTAGTGCTGCCCTTGACATTGCTATGTCTCGTGGTGGTGACCAAGTCGTCGTTTCTGTTTATGGCAAAGAAATGGAGTTCTATGGTGGTAAAACCGAAGCACAAGAAAAACGTAGTAGAGTTAAGATCCGTGTTCTTGCAGACTCCTTAATTAACTTAATTAAAAACGCTAGTAATGTCCTTATTATGGGACACACAAATATGGATATGGATGCTTTAGGAAGCTGTTTAGGCGTTAAAGCAATCTGTGAAAGAATGAAAGTTCCTTCAAAGTTAGTAGTTGACTTAAAGGCTACAGAAATTAAAACTAGAGCAGCCTTAACTAGCAGCTTTAACCGTGAAGAACTTGAAAACTTAATCGTTCCATCTAAAGATGCATTAGGTTTAGTTAAATCTGATACTTTAGTGGTTGTTTGTGATGTTCATATTCCATCAATGGTTATGGCACCTGCTATTTTAGACCGCACTAATAAGGTTGTTGTTATTGACCATCATAGACGTGCTGAAGAATACATTGAATCTCCTGTTTTTAACTATATTGATCCAGCTGCTAGTAGTGCTTCTGAATTAATTACTGAATTCATTAGATTCTCGTCTATTTCTCCACGTATTGAATTAAATTCAACTTACGCAACCATTATGCTTTCTGGTATCTTCCTTGATAGCTCATTCTATAAGAGTAAGAATACTGGCATTAGAACATTTGAAGCATCTACTATTCTTAAAGAATACGGAGCGGATAACTCTGTCGCTGATGATTTACTTAAAGATGATTATGAAGAATATATTGAAACAACAAATATTGTTTCGAAGATGAAAACCGCTGACTACGGAGTAGTCTATGCGATTGCTAATCCAAACCAATTCTATGACGCTGCTTCTATTGCTAAAGCAGCAAATGCTTGTTTACAAATGAAGGGAATTCACGCCGCCTTTATCATTGGTAGAACAAGTGGAAAAGAAATCAAAATCTCTGCTCGTAGTGATGGACTTATTAACGTCTCTAAATTATGTGAAAAGATGGGTGGAGGAGGTCACTTTACTTCCTCAGCAGCCACTTTCTTAAAGAGTGATGTTAATGAAGTAGAAGAGATTTTACTTAACACAATTCGTAAATACTTGTCTGAAGCAAAAGCAGACGTAAATAGAAAACACGCACCGGAAGAAATGTAATATGGAAGTAATACTTTTAGTTGATGTAAAAAAAGTTGGTAAAAAGAACCAAACAGTGAAAGTCAGTGATGGCTACGCAAATAATTTTTTGTTAAAACAAAAACTCGCTGTTCCAGTTTCTAAAAAGAGTGTGGAAATTTTAGAAGAGCAAAAAGAAACTGCTCGTATTAATGAAGAAAACAATAAAAAAGACGCTCAAGCGTTAGCGGAGCGACTTAAAGATATTATTTTAGAGTTCACTGCCAAAGTTGGTAAGGATTCTAAATTATTTGGTTCCATTTCTCTTAAACAAGTTGAAGAGGAAATGAAGAAACAATTTAATATCACCATCGATAAGAGAAAATTTATCGACAAAGGACCTCTTGATATGCTCGGTATTTATAAACTTAGAATCGAGCTATATAAGGGTGTTATTGGTGAAATCAAAGTACATATTGGTGAAAGGAAATAGTTATGGCTCGTAAGAATGACACAAAAAAAGTAGCAACTGAATTACCTTATAACGCGGATGCTGAACGTGTTGTTTTAGGCAGTGCGATGCTTTCAAAAGACTATTGCCTTGATATTTTAAACACCTTAGAAGAAAGTGATTTCTTTTTAGGCAAACACCAAATTATTTACCGCGCAATTGCCTCTTTAGGAGTCAGAAGAGTTGATGTCGATGTTTTAACTGTCGCCGAAGAACTTGATAACTTAAAAGAACTAGAGAATATTGGTGGCGCTAAATACTTAGCGGAATGTACTAACACCGTTGTTGCGGCTAGTACATTAAGTTTCTATATTCGTATCATTCAAGATAACTCTGTCTTAAGAAAAATGCTTACTACTATTAGAAGCATTGATAATGAATATCGTACCGAAGAGATTGAAAACATTAATGATTTCATTCTTGATAGTGAAAATAGATTTAAAGAGAGCATTGCTAAAAGACATATCTCTTCATTTGTTACGACAAGTGAAATTGCTCCAAACATCCAAGCTTCTTTAGAAAAGTTACAAGACGCAGATAACGATAGCGATGTTATTGGTGTTTCAACTGGATACGATCGTCTTAACCAAATCACTCAAGGATTTAAACCTGGTGAATTAATTGTTGTTGCTGCTCGTCCTGCTGTTGGTAAGACTGCTATTTGTCTTAACTTTGCGCATAAGATAGCAACACACTCTAAAAAAGCAGTAGCGATTTTCTCTTTGGAAATGTCCAAGGAACAATTATTTAACCGTTTAATTGCTATGGATTGCTGCGTTGATGCTAAAAAGATTAATTCTGGTAGATTATCAACCGCAACTGATAAAGTTAAAGTTCTTAATTCTATTAAGACTTTATCTAACGCAAAAATCTATATTGATGACACTCCATCAATTAAACTTAATGATATCATCACAAAAGCCACTAAGCTTCAAGCTCATGAACCAGATTTAGCCTTAATTGTCGTTGACTATTTAGGCTTAGTTCAAGTTGCTAATAAAAACGGCCGCTCTCCTGATTCACGCCAAGAAGAAGTCCGTCAAATTTCTTTAGCACTTAAAGCTTTAGCGAGAGACTTAAAAGTTCCAGTTATCGCAGTTAGCCAATTATCCCGTGCGGTTGAAAAACGTGATTCACAACGTCCTGTTATGTCTGACTTACGTGATTCTGGTAACATCGAACAAGACGCAGATATTGTTATTCTTCTTTATAGAGAAGACTATTACGCAGATAAGAAAATAGGCGCTGCTAATAAAAAAGGTGGTCAATTAACTCAAAACGATAAATTTGAACTTGCCAAAGCTCAAAAAGAAAAAGAATTAGGTGCTGAGATTCCAGGTAATGCATCATACACTGAAGTCATTGTTGCTAAAAATAGAGCAGGACAAACTGGTGTTGCTCGTTTATTCTTCTACAAAGACTACGTGAGATTTGATTCTCCAACTAGAGAATGGGAAGAAGCGATGGAACACATCTCGGAAGAGAATTAAGGAAACAATGTTTTTTGATATTGTTGGAAGTGGTTCAAAAGGAAACGCAACTTTAGTCTTTTCCTCAAAGACCACTCTTTTAATAGACATGGGTCTTCCTCTAGAAAGAGTGGAAGCAGAATTACATCGCTTTAACAAAGTTATTAAAGATGTCGATGCTCTTTTAGTAACCCATAATCACGCGGATCATTATCGTGGACTAAAAGCTATTTCTCCAAAAAAGATTTATGCCTTAGAAGGAACAGTGCCAGGCTCATTAAGCAATGTCATTGATGTATTTAAGCCATTTACTATTGGAGATATAAGAATAACTGCTTTTCCAACTAGTCACGATGCGACTAATCCATGTGGATATATGTTAGAAGCTGATAATGAGAAACTAGTTTATATGACTGACACTGGATGTTATTACTCAAGTAATACTCCTTTACTAGAAAATCCTGATTATTTAATCATTGAATCTAACCATGATATTCAAATGCTACTACACACTCATAGACCAATGGAATTAATTCATAGAATTATGTCTGATGTTGGCCATTTATGTAATGAAGATAGTGCTTTTGCAGCGTTAGAAATTATTGGTAATAAAACTAAAGAGATTGTTTTAGCGCATATCTCTGAAGAAGCAAATACTCCAGAGACTGCTTTAGAAACTTATAAAAAAATCTTTAGATATAAAGGCGTTGATATTAATCGATATAAAGTAAGATGCGCTCCTCAATGGGAAAATATGATTGGAGGAGATTATGACAATTAAGATTTATGCGATTGGTAAAATCAAAGACTTCTATAAAAGCGGTGTTGATGAATATGTAAAAAGATTAGGTGGCTACACTAAGATTGAAATTATTGAACTTAAGGATGATTCTGTAAGCGAAAAACCATCGATAAGTGAAATCACTAAAGCCAAAGACAACGAAGGCAAAAGAGTGCTCTCTTTAGTCAAAAATAACGAGTTTCTTATAGGGTTAGACCTTGGAAAGAAAGAATTCACTAGTGAAGAATTTGCAGCATTTTTAAATGAAAAATTAGTGAATAATGGATCTAACATTTCCTTTGTTATCGGAGGAAGTTATGGACTATCAGATGAACTTAAAAAGAGAGTGAACTGCTCTATTGCTTTATCTAAGCTTACATTCCCACATCAACTTGCTAGACTTGTTCTTCTTGAACAAATATATCGAGCGTTTAAAATATTAAATAACGAGACTTACCACAAATGAAATACGAAGACTTTAAAGAATTTAAATTAGTGAAGGATGAAAGCAATCCATTTACCCCACACTTCATTATTGATGAAGAAAGAGATTTCTATGTAGAACCAGTAGTCTTTACTCAATTAGCAGGTTTTAAAGAAAGACACCCAGATAAATACGACTTAATCATCAAATCAATGGTGGAACGAGTAATGAAAAACAAAAAAGTCATCTTCGTTGGTGATTATGAAAGTTACTTCACCGAGAAAGATGGCTATATCTATTTAGAATTAATTGATATTACTGATCCACTTAAGATATTCGTTGAAGATAAAAGTCGTGGTTCAGATTATGGAGACTAAAAAAGAGGAAAACCTCTTTTTTATTTTTTAAATAACTTTAACGTTTTTGTCGTTATATTTATCTTTTACTTTGCTCTTATCTTCTTCGCTTGGATAACCAACATAGATTGCGGAATAAGGATTTACTCCAATAGGCGCACCAATTGCCTTTTTGATATTTTTAATTTTTTCTTTTCCAGGATAAACAGCGCACCACACAGCACCTAATCCTAAAGCGTGAGCAGCAAGAAGAATATTTTCAGTAGCCGCTCCTAAGTCACAATACATTAGATCGTGGGCTAGTGGGATACCATTTATCTCTTTTGTGCAAGGGATGATAATGATTGGACTTTTATACTTTCCAAATGGCATAGCGTCAATTACTGCTTGTTTCTTTTCTTCGCTTTTAACGACATAGAATTCCCAAGGTTGACGATTCATCGCACTTGGTGCACTCATCGCTGCTTTCATAAGTGCTTCAATCTTTTCTTCTTCAATTGGTTTATCTGAAAAAGATCTAACTGATTTTCTACTCATGATGTTTTCAATTGCGTCCATATATAAATCCTCCTAGAAAAAAGAAGCCATACAAATGACTTCTTATTTATTAATTTTAGTAAGCAACTGGTCTAAGTTGTCTCATGCTTGCCCACATAACTCTAAGTGAGATAAGCATGATGAACGCCATTTGACCAATGACATTAGCGGCAAAGATGAAGCCGAGTACTAAGGCTAGAACTGCAGGAGTGAAGCCTAAGAAGTAGCCAATCTTTTGGCAAACCCAGAAGTTGAGGCTGCTGAATGGATTGTTCTTTCCTCTTGTAAGAAGGAAGACCATTAAGCCTAAGAAGAACATAAGGCCTGCGTAGACACCTAAATAGATAAGTGTTGTATTCCATTTGGTTTCATTCTTTTGAGCGTAATATGTTTCGTTAAATAAGGTAATCCAGTTCTTAAACACTGTTTTAATTTCCTCTTTAACGATAATGATTTCTGCTGCTGTAGTAGATGTAACTCCTTCTGCTAATCTAGTGAAGAGTTCAATATCTTTAGGAGTATTAACCCAGTTGAGTCCACCAAAGGTGTTACCTGCTCTAGTAGTGGTGTTATTCTTATACACCGCACACGCCATTGTGTATGGAGTGAAAAGAATAAAGTTAGGAATATATCTTACTTGAACTCCTTCAGGATCTTCTGTTGGATTATAGACTTCAGTTGTTCCGAGTTTGAATTCGGTTGTAGCAACTGTATTAACAAATTCGCTTAATTCAGCACCGGTCTTGGTTGTGAAGAATAATCTTAAGCGATATTGATGTGAATCAGAATTGACGCTTGTGTAGAATGGTTGTCCATCAGCGACACCGTTAGGATTGTTATATGAGAGCAATCCATCTTCACCAAAGGTGAGTGTATGTCCATCGTGCTTGAGTTGAACTGTAGCTTTTGCTAATTCATCATCAAGTCCGAATGTTCCGTTATTTAAGAAGCTAGCGCCATAGGCGTTATTTAAATGAACGTGATTTGGAATAAGTGGGATGATGATTGAGAATAAAAGGAATAAGATTGCAAGCCACCATGGTGCTTCTTTACCAT
>DFJP01000021.1 GCA_002373085.1 Caryophanales bacterium UBA3668
CGTTATCGATAGTTTTTGGAACACCAATAACTCTGACATCAAGATTTAATTCATTGCAGAGAATGGATAATTTGTTACAAGTATCCATGGAATCGTTACCACCATTGACGAAGACATATTTAATGTCTCTTTTCTTCATGGTGTCGACAATCTTCATGTAGATTGGGTCATGTACATCTTTAGGAAGTTTTCTTCTTGTTGTTCCTAAGATACTACCTGGTGTTTGAAGCAAAAGTTCAATTTGGTCATCACTTTCTTGGTCAATGTCGATGAGCTTGTCATCAATCATTCCTTCAATGCCATTGAGTGAACCATAGATGTGATTGATTTCATCACGGTGAAGTTTTGCTTCTTTGATTGCCCCATAGAGTGAGGTATTAATAACAGAGGTTGGTCCTCCTGATTGGATATAAACCATGTTTTTCATATATGTAATCTCCTATTTCAAAAATAATATTATCTTATTTATAAAATAATATTCAATAAAAACCGAAAAAAGGGATACATTTAAATGTAAAACCTAACAATTTCGTTGAATAAATCTATCTAATCACTTACAATTATTGTGCATTCGAACATTTAAGGAGAAACGTTATGTCATTTAACATTACTTTTAATGGGCAAAAAACTACATATTCGAAGCCTGTCAGCGTGCTTGATATCGTTGGCGGTGACAAGAATATCGTTTGTGCCTATGTCAATAATCGAGTGAGAGAACTTACATATATTTTGGAAAAGGACGCAGTCGTTGTCCCACTAACCACAAAAGACCGTGATGCTAAACAAACTTATGAAGCATCCTTGAGATTCTTAGTGGCTATGGCAATGCATAACATCCACCCAGAAGCAAGTGTTAGATTCTCCTATAACATCTCTAGAGCAGTATTTATGCAAATTCTTACGCCAGGTGTTGTTGCCAATAACACTCTTGTTAAAGAATTAAAAGAAGAGATGGATCGCATTATTGCCGCTGACTATCCTCTCGTGAGATCAATTCTATCCAAAGAGGAAGCTAGAAAAATTTTAGAAAAAGAAGGCTTTACCGATAAACTAGAAATTTTAGATTATCGTCCTGAAAAAACATGTCACTTATACGACTGTAATGGTTATAAGAACTACATGTACAACCGTATGGTTCCATCAACTGGATACATTAACAAATGGAAGATTAGATATTATCACCCAGGCGTTTTAATCCAATATCCAAGAGAAGAACTCAAAGGTGAAATTCCAGAATTTGAAGATTCACCAACATTCGGAAAAACATTAAAGAGAGCCCATGAATGGGCTGTTGCCACTAGATTTGATAGCATCGTTAACATCAACCACCGTATTGAATGCGATGGAGATATCGATGTCATCACATTAGGTGAGCAAAGACACAATCGTCAATTATGTGAATTAGGCGAACTCATCGAAGGAGATATTGATAATATTCGTTTAATTTGTATCGCAGGTCCTTCCTCAAGTGGAAAAACGACCTTCGCAAACAGATTAAGAATCGAATTGCTCTCCCGTGGTATTGATCCAATTAGAATTTCTATGGATGATTACTACTTAAGTAGAGAAAACGCTCCAAAAGATGAAAATGGCGAACCAGATTTAGAATCAGTTGAAGCTTTAGACATTGAATTATTCAACCAAAATATGGCGGACCTCATCGCTGGAGAAGAAGTTCAATTACCAAAATTCGACTTCAAAGCTGGTCATCGTGTTCCAGGACGTAAACTCAAAGTCCCTGAAAATCAACCAATCATCATTGAAGGTATTCACGCCCTCAACGATAGAATGACTGAATCTATTCCACAACACCAAAAATTCAAAATCTTTATCGCACCACAAGCTCAAATCAATATTGATAACCACAATCCATTAAGTCTTACTGACTTAAGATTATTAAGAAGAATCGTTCGTGATTATCAATTTAGAGGCGCAAGTGCGTTAGAGACAATGTCCATGTGGGCAAGCGTTCGTAAAGGTGAATTCAAATGGATTTACCGCACACAAGAAGGCGCTAACTATGTCTTCAACTCCTATCTCCCAGAAGAGTTATCAGTTATGAAGAAATACGCGATGCCACTACTTCAAGCTATCGAGCAAGAAAACCCATACTTCCCAGTTGCTGAAAGATTGATTAGAATGCTCAAATTCTTCAACGACATGGAAGACAAATGGGTCCCATGCAATTCCATCTTAAGAGAATTCATTGGTGGATCTTGTTACGCAGACGTGTAATAACAAATCTAAAACAAAAAAGGTTCCATTTTAATGGAATCTTTTATTTTGCTTTTTTAATCTTTTGGAATACCGCCATCTCACGAGCGTGAATGTTAATTAGTTGCGAGTAATATAATTTCCTCATTGCGAGATAACGATTCTTCTCTTCATCCCCTACTGTTGCAAAGAATAGGGAGCTAAATACTTTTTCAATTCTGAAGAATGATTCATAGAGATTAAGGATAGTTAAGGAATAAAAATATTTTTTATTGCTATAAATAAGTAAAGGGGTGCTATGGAGAATCTCACTACTGGTCATATAGATTTGTGAGTATTGATGAAGACCCGCTAAAGTTTCTAAGCCATCACGGAAGTTAAGTTTGAAATCTTGAATATCTTTTGATTCTGGAATGGCAAGCATCCAACCATATTCGATATATTTTTTCATATCCTTACTTTTTAATCCGATTTCATTCATTTCGGATTTAAGTTGTAAGAATAGTTCGTTTTGCTTTTCTTTATCAATAAGAGCGTCTTTATAGACAAGCCCATATTGCATATGTTTAAGATAAGCATTAATCGCTATATCTTTATATTTATCTAAGAGAATTAAAATACATTCACATTCGTGAAGTGTTCTCCACATTGTTA
>DFJP01000098.1 GCA_002373085.1 Caryophanales bacterium UBA3668
CTGTTGATGCCACACAACAATTGACAGCTACAATTTCTCCAAGTAACGCAACAAATAAGAACGTTACTTGGTCATCTGATGCAACTTCGGTTGCAACTGTATCAAGCACTGGCTTAGTTACCGCTAAAGCTGCTGGTACTGCAACAATTACAGTAACATCGGCTGCTGATAACACAAAGAAAGCAACAGCAACTATTACTGTTACTGAATCCGGAGGCGGATCGGGACAATCTACAGGCTCCTATTCAGTTATGTTTAAAACTGGAAGCGGTGATGGATCCAATTTAGCCACTTCGACAACTGAGAGCTCGTACCTTTCTTCTGGTGAAGATTTCATTAATAGTATCTCTTCTGTTAATAAAGCTTATTATGGCGGAAGCAACGGATTAAAATTAGGCACTTCTAGTGCTTCTGGTTCTGTTACATTTGCTATTGACAGTACAGAAGTAGAATCAATCGTCGTTAATGCAAAACTTTATAACTCAAGTAAGGCTGCAACGCTAAGTGTTAACTCTGGTACATCACAATCCGTTACCTCTTCGTTTAGTGATTTAACATTCGATATAGATTCTACAATTACATCAATTTCATTTGATTCATCCAAATATATCTGGATTAGTGGTTTCACAGTAAATGTTAAGAACTCTACGCCAACAAATCCAACATCTATTTCAATTAGTCCGGCTAGTGTTGAATTAGCACCTGGAGGTTCAAAGAACCTTGCTGTGAACTATACTCCATCAAACGCGAACCAAAACAAAGAAGTTACATGGTCACGTTATAGTGGTAGTTCTAACATTTCTGTTAGTAGTTCAGGTGTTGTTTCTGTTTCAAGCAACGCAACTGCTGGTAACACAGCTGTTATTCGCGCAACACTTACAAATATTACAAGTATCTATGCACAATGTACTGTTACTGTTGTTGAACAAACACAAGATGATCAAACAATACTGATCTATCTCTGTGGATCTGACCTTGAAAGCAATGGTCAAACAAGTGCAAGTAGTGCATCTGGCTATGCATCTGGTGATATTACAGAAATCTTAAAGGTTGGTAGTCAACCAGACGACGTCAACGTCGTTATTGAAACTGGTGGTGCTAAGTGTTGGAAGACCACTCACGGTATTAATAAGTCTTATCTTGAAAGATACCACGTTGCTAATAAGTCACTCGTCAGAGACTCTCAAGAACCAAAAGCCAACATGGGCTTAACAAGTACGTTACAAAGCTTCTTAACTTGGGGTGTTCAAACTTATCCAGCCGATAGAATTAGTTTAATTCTCTGGAACCACGGTGGTGCTATGCGCGGTGTTTGCTATGATGAAAACTATAGTTCAGACTGCTTAACTAACTCTGAAGTTAAGACGGCTGTCGCTAATACATTCACATCTCTTGGAAGATCAACATCTGATAAGTTTGAATGGATTGGTTATGATGCTTGTTTAATGCAAGTTCAAGATATTGCGGAATTTAATTCACAATACTTTAACTACATGGTTGCTTCAGAAGAATCTGAAGCCGGTGCTGGTTGGGATTATGATAACTGGATTGATGACGCATATGCAAAGAAGACTACACCAAATATCTTAAAAGCTATTTGTGATAGCTTCCTAGCCGAACAAGGCTCAAGCAGCGATCAAACCCTCTCTTATCTTGATCTTTCATATATGTCTACATATAAGAGCGCATGGGAAACAATGTCCTCAACAATTAACTCGATGATTAGTTCCTATGGTAAGAGTAAGTTCCAGACATTAATGAAAACATGTCAATATTATGGTTCTGATAATGATTGTGAAGGCTATAGCTATTTCGGTATCTTAGATGCTAAAGACGTCGTGAATAAGATTCGCGCCACATCTGCATTTAGTAGTGCGTCCACACAGACAAGTGCTGTACTAACGGCATTCAATAACCTTGTCGCATATAGTAAAGCCGGAACACAAGCTGGTAACTCCTATGGATTATGTTGTTTCTTCCCAATGAAGGATGGTTCTGGATACACATGTAGCACTTCTAGTGTTTATACTTCATCTCAGACAAACTTTACGAACTGGAGATCCATCGTAACTTCATACGGTGATTAATCAAACAAATTTAAAAGAGCCTAAAAAAGACGAATCCATCGCGATTCGTCCTTTTAATATAAAGTTATATTAGATTAATCAACACTTCAGACGAGGTGTTGGATTTTTCTATCGATAACCGTCCATGTTTCATCAGAGAAATCATGTTGTAGTTTATGTGCATCAATATATGCTGCTTCTTCACTAACACCAAGGTTAACAAGCAATCTAGTAATTTTTAAATGTCTTTCGTGTGTTTTTTCCGCAATTTCTAAACCTTTTTCAGTCAAAGTGATGTGACCAGAACGGTCAATTGAAATAAGATTTTCTTTATTTAATTTATTGACAGCAACCGAAATTGAAGGTTTAGAAAAACCCATCGCTTTAACAATATCAATTGAGCGCACAAAATCTTTTTCTTTTGAAAGAATGAGGATTGTTTCTAAGTAATCCTCACGAGATTCATCTTTTCTCATGGTGATAACATATTAGCACTAGCATAACTGAAAAGCAAAAGGCCTCTCCTTTAGTGTACAATTGAAATATTTATATTTCAGTGTAAAATAACTATTATGGAAAAATTTCTTCTACCTTTATTAATTATTTCTTCTCTTTTGATTAATGGATGTCAGTCGACTCCTAAAAAGAAGAGTAGTAAATCAAACCAAATTACTTCCTTTTCTTCAATTAATAGTGAAAGCCAAAGTGTAACATCTGCTAATCCAACTAGTTCAACTAGTCAAGATGGTCAAACATCAAAAATAACCAGCAATTTTGCAATAACTTCAACATCAAAAGTTGAACCAACATCTGATCAAATCACTGGTATTGACCTTCTTGATCCTTATATTAAAGCACATGTTGGAGTTCGTAGTGACAATCCATTATTGAACATTTATTATGCTGATGGAGTTAATCCGGATGATGTTGATAAAACATTAACGTGGGAAATCAGTGATCATAGTGTTGCTTCTGTTGATAGTTATGGACGTGTAACAGGCATTAAAAGAGGTAAAACTACTTTGACTTGCACAAGTGTTGTTGGTCATCATAGTGCCTCAATCACTGTATACGTTTTAAATAAAAATGAAGAATTCGTTGAGAAATTATTAAAAATAGAAAATGTTGAAATTGCTCCTGGTGATGACATTATGATTGCGAACGCTAACCATAATGTTGCTGCCGGTAAAGTTGATACTGGAAGCTATCTTCATCCTGAAACAATTACATTAACCGATAATAAGAATGAAATCACAAATTATGGTGAAGCAGCATTATTTAAAGTTCTTGAAGATAAAAAAGGACGTGAAGGACTTGTCTTAGAATGTCCAGATCGAGACGGAAATAAATTTTTAGGAACATCTAATACTTCAAATATTAATTACTACGCATCAAATAACACGACCCAAACTCTTTGGGATATCCATTGGGATAGTCAATATAACTATTGGGATATGAGAGCATCATCCGTCACACAGGTTGATGGATGGATGATGTATAACGTCCAAAACGAAAAATTCTCCACTTATCAAAGTGGAGTATCTTCCGTTCTTGAACTAATCAATCTTTACCGTTTAACAGTAATAATTGATTTATAATTAATCTGAAAAATCAGTATCTTGAACAACAAAGAATGAATATTCAGG
>DFJP01000033.1 GCA_002373085.1 Caryophanales bacterium UBA3668
GTGAACCATATATTACCGCTGACCACAGATTAATGCTTGAATTCCCATATCGAGTGATACACGGAATTCTTTATGTCATGCAAGCGTTCGGATGTAAGCACGCCAAAATATGTATTAAATCAAAATATAAGGATATTAAAGAAACATATACTCAAGTTCTAAAAGAATTCGAAGGTAGTGGTATTGAGATTTGCTGCGTCAAAAATTATTATCCTCAAGGATGGGAAGTAGCGATGATTAAAGAAGCTACTGGCATCCAACTTAATCCAGGTGAACTTCCTACTAATCGTGGAATTATTAACTTCAATGTTTCAACGATGGTGGGCATCTATAAGGCTATTAAATATAACATGCCAGTCATTAAAAGACATATCACAATTACTGGTGATGGTATCAAATATCCAAAGAACTTTAGAGTGCTTGTTGGCACTCCTTTAAGAGATTTAATTCCTCTATGTGGAGGATATAAAAATCCAGAAAAACCAAAAATCTTTATTATGGGTGGACCAATGATGGGTGCTTCTGTTCCTAGTGATGATGTTATTGTCACTAAAACCGTTACCTCAATCATTGTCTTAGACAAAGAAGAACATAAAGAAGAACCATGTGTGAGATGTGGTAGTTGTGTTTTAACTTGCCCAGTTCATCTTGAACCAGTTCAAATCATGAATGCAGTAAAGACTTTAGACAAAGAAAGAATTAAAAAGCTCAATCCAACTCGTTGTATTGAATGTGGACTATGCACATATACATGTACTTCAAAGATTCATGTTACTGATTACATCAGAAAGGCTAAATTGATCGCTAAGTTATGATTATTACCAAAGAGACTTCGCCATACTTAAGAAGAAAAGCTGATGTTAAAAGGATGATGCTAGATGTCTTAATTGCTCTAGCCCCAACATTAATCTTTTCCTTTGTCGTTTTCCCTATTCATACCTTAGTGGATTTAGCGATTTCTTCTTCAATTATGCTTATTGCAGAATACATCTTTGTCGGCTTAAAGAATATGATGCCTAAAGATGGAGAAAAGCATACATTTAAAGAGAAATTTGAACATTCTTATAAAGGAAAATACGGAATTAACAATATTATTCCACCTCTTATCAGTGCAGTTATATTTACTTTAGCAATGCCTGCGGGTGCTCCAATATATTCCATTATTCTTGGTTCATTATTTGGTATTGTCTTTGGTAAGCTCGTCTTTGGTGGACTTGGCAATAACATCTTTAACCCAGCAGTGGTTGGACAATTATTTGCAAAACTTTGTTTTGGTTCTCAATACACCCAAGTCGATACATGGTATTACACAATTCCAGATGTCGCTAGTGGGGCAACTCCTTTAGGAGTCACTCCATTAAGCAATGTTTCAAGTTATCAATTACTCGATATGTTCTTAGGCAGAATTCCAGGAACATTAGGAGAAGTATATAAGATTACGATTATTATCGGATTAGTCTATCTTCTTATTAGAAGAAGTATTGATTACCGTATTGTTGCTTCTTATTTAGGAACAGTGGCATTTATCGCTTTAGTTGGTGGATTAACTCTTTATTCATTAGATAAATCCATTAACCCATTTGTCTTTGCTACTTATCACTTATTAGCAGGTGGTGTCTTATTTGGTGCGACATTTATGCTTACCGATCCAGTCACTAGCCCAATTAATTCTCCAAGTAGAATACTATATGGCATGATTGCGGCAGTAGTGACGATGTTTATTCGTTTCTTTGCGGCTCTACCAGAAGGAGTAGGCTTCTCAATCTTAATCGCTAACATGTTAGCGTGTGTCTTAGATCACTATGAATGGAGTTCTTCTAGATATACATGGAAGAAGATTTTAGCGATGGGATTAATTGTCTTTTTATCCGCTTTAGTGGTCTTCTTATATTTTAAATTTAATGAGGGGGTAGTGCTTTATGCATAATATGAAGAAATATCTCCTTACTGCGATGACTTTAGGAGTGATTGCCGCTAGTAGTGCAGCTATCATCGGATTAACCAACTTAATCACTAAAGATAAGATTTTAGAAAACGAAGCTAACAAAGTTAAAGCAGGTATTGTTGCTTTATTTGGTAGTGAAGCAGAAATAAAAAAAGAGCAAAGTGTCACTGACTATAAATATGTTAACTATGCTTATACAATTACTAATTCGACTAGTACATTAGACGCTTATGCATTTAGAACTACTGGATCAAATTCATATGGAAAGATTTCTTTACTTATTGGATTTAAGAAAGTGGCCACTGATTATAAATTTGAAGCAGTGTCTATCATTGTTGATGAACAGACATTTGCCTCAACATTAGAAGACAACTACATTTCCACAATTAATGATGGAAGTCGAAATATTGAAGATGTTACTTGCGGGGCAACTTATGGTGCTTCTTTGGTGAGAGATATGATTAAAGACGCTCAAAGTGTGATTGCTTCTGGAATACTTGAGGGATAGATATGGCAAAAGAAAAGGGACACACAAAGTTTAATTTTCTTAAAGGCATAGTAATTGAGAATCCATTATTCGTTTCAATTCTCGGTACTTGTCCTGCTTTAGCAACCACCAAAAGCATTGAAGCTGCTATTGGAATGGGAATTCTCTTCTCAATCGTTTTGATTTGCTCTAACGTCCTTATTTCTTTATTAAGAAAACTTATTCCTGAAGAAATTAGAACCCCTTCATATATCGTTGTTATTGCGACATTTGTGACAATGGTCAAAATGTTAGCCAATGCATTCCTACCAGAATTATATTCAACCTTAGGAGTCTTTATTTCTCTTATTGTTGTTAACTGTATTGTTTTAGGAAGAGCAGAAGCATATGCCTCTAAAAACAATGTATTCGATTCCTTTATTGACGCTTTAGGAATGGGGGTTGGATATACCTTAGCCCTCATTTTAATGGCTTTCTTTAGGGAATTTTTAGGAACTGGTGGATTTACTATTGGTAAGGTTCTCCCTATTGTTCCTGAGGCCATGACACTTCAAATTATTCCTAAAGGATATGAGATTTCTTTATTCCAAACTCCTGCCGGTGCCTTTATTGTCTTTGGTTGCATTTTAGCGGTCATTGCCTTTATCAATAACCGTAAGAATGAACTCAAGACCAATTTAGAAAGAAAAGAAAAGATTAGAAAACTTAATGAAGCAAAGGCCGCTGCCGCTAACGCTAATAATGGAGGTGACAAATAATGAATAACATCATTGCCTTCCTTTTAGCAATCTTATCAAGCATGTTAATTGATAACGTTGTCTTATCTAGATTCTATGGTATCTGTCCATTCTTAGGTGTTTCTAAGAAAGTCAAATCATCTTTAGGCATGGGAGTTGCTGTTGTCTTTGTTATTGTTTTAGCCACTTTAATTTGTTGGCCACTATATAACTATGTTTTAGTCCCTGCTGGCATTCCATATTTAGATACAGTTGCTTATATCTTAGTTATCGCTTCTTTGGTCCAACTAGTGGGATTATTCATCAAGAAATATTCACCATCTTTATATAAATCACTCGGTATTTATTTACCTTTAATTACCACCAACTGTGCAGTTTTAGGTGTTGCTCAATCTAACACTGATCAAGGATTAACGTTTGTAGCTTCTTTAGCTAACGCTTTAGGAACCTCAATTGGTTTCTTAATGATTATTGTTGTCTTTAGCTGCATTAGAGTGAGACTTGAAAGTGCGAATGTCCCTAAAGCATTTAAAGGGCTTCCAATTGCTTTAATTACCGCAGCGTTAATGGCGATTGCCTTTATGGGATTACAAGGATTATTCTCAGGAGTTAACTTATGAGTCAAACTGGGTATCTAATTCTTGCTATCTCTATTTTAGTCATCTTATTAGCGGTCTTTATCGTCTCTTTTGTTTTTTACAAAAGAACACCAGCCCCTAAAGGATGCGAAGGTATTAAAATTAGTGAAGAGAATTGTTCTTCTTGTTCTAAACATAAAGAATGTTCTTTCTATCACAGTGAAGGAGAATAGATTATGGAAATCTTATGGGCAGTCTTAATTCTTCTTGGTGTTGGCCTTATCTTAGGGTTTGGTTTAGCTATTGCCGCAAAAATCCTTCACGTAAAAGAAGATGAAAGAATTGAAGAAGTCGCGAAAAGACTTCCTAATTATAACTGCGGTAGCTGTGGCTATGCAGGATGTCACGATATGGCGGAGGCCATTGTGTCTGGTAAAGAAGAAAACCTTAAAAAATGTAAACCTGGTAAAGAAGACCTTAACTTCAAACCAATTATTGAATATTTAAACGAGCATCCAAACGAAGATGGCAGTAAAATAAAAGCACATCTATAATATGAAAGCTCGAAAACTTCTACCTTTATTACTTGTCTCTATATTAACTACTTCCTGTTCCACTGATTATTCGGACAGGATTTTTGCTTTTGATACCTATATCAACATTAACATTGCCTCTAAAACTCAAGAAGTAGTGGGTACTGTCAAAGACGTTATTAAACGATTTGATATTCTTTCTGATAACTACTTAGAGAGAACGGAGAATAATGTTTATACGATTAACCACACGAGTGAGTCTATTGAGATAGATGAAGTCCTTGGGGATTTACTTATGGTTTCTCAACATGTAAGTAATGAAGGGGCTAAATATTTTTCAATGTTCACTGGCTCTTTATCAAAAAAATGGAAAGAAAGCCTCTCTAATGGAGAAGTTTTATCAAACGAAGTTATCCAAGAAGAGTTAGAAAAAATAAATAACACCTCTTTAACTATATCTACAGATAAGAAGCATGTTCAAAAAACGGGTGAGGCAGAAATTGATTTAGGCGGCATTGTTAAAGGATACATGCTTGATTATGTGAAAACATACCTTGCAACGGTGAATAATCTTCGATATTACTTAATTAACGCGGGTGCCTCTTCAATACTTCTCGGAGAAAAAAAGACTGATAATGGTTATTACACAGTTGGATTAAATGATATTCCTAACTCATATATTAAGCTTAAGAATTGCTTCTTCTCTGCAAGTGGAAACCTTGAACAAGGAGTGACCATTGGAGATGTAACTTATTCTCATATTGTTAATCCTTTTACTGGTAGTACATTAACTCAATATGACACGGTTAGAGTGGTAACTGAATCTGGATATTTAGGAGACGCTTTATCAACTTCTTTAATGCTTTCTTCTTTAGAAGAGATTAAAAAAGTGGAAAAAGATCTAAACGTCCAAGTAATAGTGAGCAAAGACAATCAAATCGTCTATAAATCTGATTCATTAGAGGTATATACGAGATGATAGATAAAAAGAAATTAAGAAATGATTTAATCCTTATTGGTTCACTTTTATTAGTGGCAATTAGTGCGTTAATCACAATTAACGTTATTTCAAAGAACAAAAACACATCAAACCTAATTGCAACTGTATCAGTACAAAACACAGTGGTGGAAGTTATTGATTTATCAAAAAGAGAAGATAAACATTACTATGTAGAAGGATTACATGGACAAGTTCATATCCACACGAAAGATGGAGCGATCGCTATTTTAGAATCTAATTGTCCTCATCAAGACTGTGTTCATATGGGCTATGTTTCTGATACATCTCACCCAATTATCTGCGCCTATAACGCGGTTTATATCACTATTGGAGTAAGTCCTAACGACGTGGATGCATAATTATGAAAAAGATTAGTGTACATAAATTAGCTTTACTAGGAATACTTACTGCAGGAGCAATAGTCATTGGTATTATTGAATCTTTTATTCCTTCTTTTGGTGTTCCTGGAGTGAAACTTGGTTTAGCCAATATTGTAATCCTTATTATCCTTTATGAATTAGGAATATTAGAGGCTATTTTAGTGGACCTCTTACGTGTTTTAGTAGTGGGGTTAATTAGAGGGACATTCCTTTCTATGGGCTTTTTCATGTCCTTAACAGGAGCAGCCTTCTCAATTGGAATAATGATACTTTTCTATCTTCTAATTAAGAAATTTTCTATCATCGGCGTCTCGGTTATTGGAGCGGTATTCCATGTGATAGGACAGATCCTAATTGCGATGATATATTTAGGTACAGTGTATGTTCTTTATTATCTTCCAATCATCTTGGTCTCATCAGTTATCACCGGAGTTTTAGTAGGATTAGTGGCTCAGCTAGTGATTAGAACTGGAGTCATTAGGAAGCAGAAAGAAAGATATAAATTTTAAATTTTTGAGGTCAAAAAAATAATGTTTGAGATTGATTTTCAAACATTTTTTTATTTATAAAAATTTCGAAAAAGTAAGTTAAATAATAATTGCCTCAAATCAATATACTATAAACCCAGCAAAAACATAATGTGTTTTAAGGGTTAAAACAGGTAATTGATTGTTTTTCTTGTTACCGGTGTTCTCTATGTTCAATAGAGTTGCACTCTAAGCAATCTAGTTTTATAATTTTTCTAAAGAAAGTTATCGTTGGTATAACTAACTATTTGAAAAAGTAGGTATAGCTTATGAAGAAAAAATTTTTATTTATGGGTTTTTTGCCTGTTTTCGCTATGGCTGGATGTATCGCGCTTGGAAGTTTAGAACCATATGTCCACAATATGGAAACTCAAGCTACTGAGGAAGACGATCCTAACCAATACGATTACTGGCTAAACAGCATTTCTAAGCCAGGCCATCTTTACCTTCACTACAATAGAGGAGCAGAAACAAATTACGACGATTATTGTTTGTGGATTTGGCAATCTTCTCCTGATGATCTTGAAGGAACCTTATGGGGTTATAGTGCTAACCCTGTTGTTTCAAGCACTTTAACTCTTAAACCAATGTCGACTAATTGGATGACAAAGGCTGACGTTGGTAAAACAGGTAATGACATCTATTATGACAAATATGGTGCAATTATGGATGTCGACCTCAATAGAAGTGGTCTTATCGGTGGTAAGACCGGTGATCCAGTGACCTTTGAAGGCATGGAAGAAATCGGATTCTTACTCGTTAAGCAAAACTCTATGGATGGTTCCGCTAACTGGGTCTCTGATGGTGGTAGAGAAACCTATGTCGACGACATTGCTGTTAGTGAAAACTGGAGAGCAATTGAAGGAGGCAAAACCGTTCACTTATTTGTCTCTAAAGGCGCTTTATCCAATTATTCTTACTACGCTGGAGATGGAACTCCTGAAGTTAAGGTCAATCCAATTGACACTGATACAACTGGTAAATACAGTTCTTCAATTGATGCTTCATATCAAGATGTCTTTAATGTTAGTTCAACTGCTGATGCATTTAAGAAACTTGGTGTTGGATATCAAATCTTTGTTGCCTCATTTAGAGATAGTAACGGAGATGGAACTGGTGATATTAGAGGTATCATTCAATCCCTTGATTACTTAAAAGATTTAGGCGTTGATGTCTTATGGCTTACTCCAATCCAAAAATCTGATTCTTATCACGGATATGATATTTCTGATTATCTTGCAGTAGATAAGAGATTCGGAACGATTGAAGATTACCGTGAACTTATTTATAAAGCTCACAAAATGGGCATGAAAGTGATCATGGACTTAGTGCTTAACCACACTTCAAAAGGTAATCCATGGTTTATCAATTCCCAATGGGGTGATAACGGTAATGGCGGTAAGAACGAGTGGAGAGATATCTATACTTGGAAATACAAAACCGATTTAATCGATAAATACATTAATGGTAGTTACCAAAAGATTACTGTTGAACAAGACGCAACAAGTAAGAACCCTTCTTGGTATCGTGATGGTGAATCAAATTATTACTATTACGGTAAGTTCGGCAGTGGTATGCCAGAAATTAACTATCAAAACTCTAAGACACGTCAACTTGTCATTAATATGGCAAAATATTGGCTTTCTTTCGGATTAGATGGATATCGTCTTGACGCTGTTAAACACATCTTTATGAGAGATGAATGCTATCAAAACGGCGACATCATTATCACTGATACAGGCTCTAAAGAAGCTTACGACGATGAGAAAGGCGAAAGAGTTACAAAAGACTTTGACTATTCATCTAACTTAACTAAGAACGTCACATGGTGGAAAGAATTCGCTGATTCATTAAAAGCGGATTATCCAAACTGTTTCTTAGTTGGTGAAAACTTTGATGGATGGGGAAATAGAATTGCTCCTTATTATCAAGCACTTGATAGCCAATTCTCATTCTCACTTTACTACCACATTTGTTCACAAATTTACTGTGGTGGTGGATTTGCTTATGGACAAGCAAAAGAGACATTTGAACCATTCTCATCTAACGATGATGTACCACTTAAGATTAGTGAAACAGAAACAATGTATGTCCCAGGTGGCAAACGTCCAGACTTCATTGATGGTGCATTTACTTCTAACCACGACGTTATGAGAGCAATTAACCAAGTCAATGGTACTGCTGGAAGCAAACCTGGTGATACAGTGGCAATGAACAATGTTAATGGTGGTGGTGATCAAGTTAACAAGGCTAAAATCCACGCTGCTTTAACAATGCTCAATAGAGGTATTTCTTGGATTTACTATGGTGATGAACTTGGTATGTCCTCAAATACTGATCAACACATTGCAAAATATGGCAATGAAAACTGCGAAGATATTTGGTATCGTCAACCATTCTTATGGCAAGATCAAACTGTTAGAGCCAACTACAAGAGTGGTCAATATAAGTTCGAACTTGATAGTTACAATAAGACCCTCAAGTCTATGGAAGAACAAAAGGCTGATCCAAATTCAATGTATAACTGGTACAAAGGTTTGAACACTCTCAAACATATGTATCCAGAAGATGCCCGTATCTCCTATATTGATGGAGGTCATGTTATCGGAATTAGAGTCGATGACAATACTGGCAACTGTAAATTAATTATCTATATCAATACCGGAACAGGCTCAAGCGCTTGGTCGATGAATCCTGATTATCACGCGGGTAAAGCAATGAATCATACCCCAGTGATGGTCTTAGGTAGCGGTATTACTGACGCTGACATCGGTACCCACCCATGGACCGTTGTCGCATTTGGGGAATAGGAGGTTGATGAAAATGAAAAAGTTTAAGTCACTCTTATTAATGGTTCTCCCAGTATTTGCGATGTCCTTATCTGGATGTGTCAAATATAACGGTAAAGAATCATCAAACCCAGTTGATAAAGCAACTATCACCATTTCAAGTGAATCATTATCGATGGAAATTGGTGATAAGACAACATTAAATGCCACAGTTGATAAAACCGCTGACATTTATTGGGAAGTTGCTAACGACGATATTGTTTCTTTAGATGCACCAACAGGCTTACAAGTCACTGTTAGTGCTTTAGCACAAGGTACAACAACTGTTTCCGCGTTCGTTAATTATAACAATAGGAAATATAGTTCTACATGTACTGTAAGTGTCTATCCAAAAGGACACATCGATCCACCTCCAGGACCAGGTCCAGGACCAGGACCTGATGATCCAAACATTCCTGCTGTTGGCGAAACAGTTACTACTTACTTAGTTATTGGCGCTAATGGTAGATATCAAGGTAATCCTGGTAGTGACATTGCTGCCTTATTCTTAGAAAACACAGTTGAATTCACTGCTAAAGTTGGCGATCCATTACCAACTAAAACAGATGTTACTTCCACTGTTGAAGGTTCAGAATTTGTGACATGGCAATGTTACGAAGGTGGAGGAGCATTAAAACAATACACAACTGTTCCTGCTGCTCGAGGCAAAATCTTATATGCTTCATTTGGTGGCGGTAATGGTTCGGTTCCTCCAGGACCAGTCATTCCACCTGAAGAAGAAGGAGATATCACCTTCTACTTAGCAGGTATTGGAAACTGGCCAGGAACCACTAATGTCAACTTTGGTATCAACGATAAATATGTCGCTGCTACTAAAGAGGCATCAGGTAACTATAAAGCAACAATCCACGTTAAAGGTAAGATTACTACTCTCCATGCCTTCCTTAATCAAGGTGGTGATGGTGGTAGATACTTCCACCCATATAGTGGTGTCCAAGATAACGATAAGATGTATTCCATCATTAAGACTGGCACAGTCAATCTTGAACTCGGTGGAACTTACACCATTGCAGTTACTGGCTGGGCATATCATAGCGATGACTGGAATGATGCTTGGTTCAATTACACATTCTCTAGTGGTGAACCAGGAACTGTCTCTCCAGCAGAACCACCTGCCGCAGTTGAAACATTCACAATTATTCTTGCAGGTATTGGAGACTGGACAGATGCCACTAACGTCCACATTGCAGTTAATGGCAACTTCAAAGACGCTACTAAACAAGCAAACGGACAATATGTTGCGACATTCACGGCAACAACTGTTGCTTCAGTTAACTGTTACTTGGATCAAGTTAAAACTGATTCAACCAGTTACTTCCATCCATATAACGGTAGCTACGATAAGATGAACTCCACAATTAACATGGGTTCAACAACTATTACTGCTGGTAAGACCTATGTCATTACTTATACAGGATGGCATGATGGTGGCCACTGGGAATGGGAAGGTTCAATACAACACGGTTGGTTTGATTACACATTTGGCCAACAAGCATAATTTACGTCAATTAGTTTAATAAACTAAAGAAGAGAGGATTTAGCTTATGAAGATAATCAAAAAAGCATTATTAGCTATGGTTCCTTCTTTCTTAGTGTTTGGAGCGCTTATCGGTATCAAATCTTCACCTAAAGCAAGCGAATATCCTGATGCAGGAGTTGACACTGCTCTTTATGACGAAGTGACACCGGCGCGATTAGATAGACCAGACATCATCAATGGCCGCTATATTACTAGAGCGCCTGACGATGACGAAGAGGAAGATCAAACAGTAGTAGTTAATAAAGTCATCCTTCACTACTTTAACGAAAATGGTGGTAACGATGGTAGAGCCTTCTACCTTTGGGTTACCGGTCAAGATGGCGTTGAATATAACTTAGAAAACGCCAGTGACATCATGACTGTTAATGCAGATCGAACAATGATGACAATTACTCTAGATTTCGTTAATGATGCAAGATTCACAGCGTTTGCTGGCAAGAGCAAATTATTCTTTATCATCAAATATAAGATGATTAATGAAATGAACCTCAACTGGGGAGGACAATCAGATGATATGCAACTCGTATATTCTGAATTCCCACCTCAAGAAGGAAGCGATGTCTGTGAAGTTTGGACAATGCCTGCTGCTGGAGGAGGAATCGCTATTCTTGATAGTGAAAACAAAACCAGAGTGCACGGTGTCGCATTAGCGCAATTTACCGATTGGAAAACTATCAAATGTACATTAACTAAAGAAACTACCACAGTTAACTGGGAATTATATGCATTTGATGAAACATATTACAAAATCAAACCAAAGAAACGCGAAGATATCAAACGTTGGTATTTGGTCAAAACTGGTTCAGGAACCGGAAACTCTAATGGGGAATTTAATATTGTTCTTCCATACGAAGCACATATTAATGTTGTCTATTCATTAGTGTCTCACGATCCAAGTACAGATTCAGATCCTGATATGGCTGCCTTATCTAAGATTGTTACAGTTAGATTTGATACCTTATATGATTCAGATAAGTTCCATCAATATTATGAAACTGCGAACTTAAATACCGATCTTGGTGTGACATATACCGAAACAAAGACAACATTTAAAGTGTGGTCACCTGTTTCTGCAAATTTAACCGTTCTCTTATATGATTCTGATACTCCATCCGAATTTGGTGGCGATGATAAATATAAAGGTTATCACATGCATTACACTTCTGGTGGAATTTGGTACTTAGAAATCGAAGGAAACCTTAAAGGTAAATACTATAACATCCAAGTCGATAACACCTTAGGCACTAATGTGACTATGGATCCATACGCAACTTCTGCAGGAGCGTGTGGTGTTCGTGGACTTATCTATGATAAAGCAGAAACTAATCCTGATGGATGGAACTCTTTACCGCTTAGATGGGATGGTCAGCCAGGTTATGACATTACCACTCCACAAGAATTATCAATTTATGAAGTTCATGTTCAAGACTTCACGGGTGATTCTTCTTGGGTTAGTAATAACAACAATAAAAATGGTACTTATAACGCGTTCGTAGAAAGTGGAACACATTTACCTGATGAACCATTTGTTACAACAGGTTATGACCATATCAAAGAATTGGGTATTGAAGCGGTTCAATTACTTCCAGTCTTTGATCATGATAACGATGAAAGTACAGAAGTCCTTAAATATAACTGGGGCTATAATCCTCTTAACTATAATGTCGTGGAAGGTGGTTACTCCTCTAATCCACATGATGGTTTAGCAAGAGTGAGAGAATTTAAAAACCTCGTTCTTCAATTATCAAAAGTAAGAGAAGGACACACTGATGATGTCCATACCCGAGTCATTATGGATGTTGTTTATAACCACGTTAGCTCTGCTACTGGTAGTAACTTCCATAAACTTATGCCACGTTATTACTTCAGATATGCAGCAATGGATTATTACTATACCGAAGAAGGTACAGGCAAACAAATCCGTTACCAACAAGCTGGAGAAATGTGGGATGGTTCAGGCTGCCATAATGAAGTCGCATCTGAAAGACCAATGATGAGAAAATTCATCGTTGATTCTCTTAAGATGTGGGCAACTGAATATAAGATTAAAGGATTCCGTTTTGACTTAATGGGCTTAATTGACTTTAAGACCATGATTGCCGCTAAAGAAGCCTTATACGAAATTGATCCAGATATCTACTTATACGGAGAAGGATGGACCAGTGGCGGATATCATGGCGAAGGTAGTGATCAATGGAAGCAAGCTAACCCAGGTAAGCCAGATCCACAAAACTTTGGTGCGATGAGCTGGCAAGTCTATAACGAATGTAATAACTTCAAAACTAATGGCGTTTATCTCGGCGGATTTAATGACGCAGTTAGAAACGCGATTAGAGGTGATAATAATGTTAATGGTTATCCAGGCAAAGGATATCTCCAAACTGGAAATGCAAGTTCATACGCTTGGACAATTGCTGCTGGATTATGGGGAGTTAATGGTGGAGTTTCTACTGACGGTCAACTCTCAGGATATTATCCAGAACAAACTATTAACTATGCGTCTTGTCACGATAACTGGACAGTTAGAGATCAACTCTATAACACCTTAACTGATGGCGCTCCTGCTAGCCCAAATCAATTAGTGCATGGTGTTCTTCAAGCACATGCCTTAATCTTTGCGGGTAACTCAGCAGCCTTCATGCTTGGTGGAGAAGAGTTATTAAGAACTAAAGAATTAAATGTTAAAGATTTAGATGCTGTCACTGCAGATTCATACGCTGAAATGCATGGACACTTCATCTCTCATAACTCATATAACGCTCCTGCTAGTGTCAATACATTCAAATGGGGCAACAAGCTATCAGTTACTATTGATGGTCAAACAATTGATACAAATGTTACTGGATATAGCCTTACTCGTTGCTTCTCCTCTTTAATTAGAATGCATAAGACACTTGCAAAGAAACGTGGAGTTAATAATGGCTATAACGCCTTTGTTGGTTCAACAAGTGGTGGCCATAAAGTTGATAACATCGTTTGGGGCGGTGGCGAATGGGGTGCATTTGATAGCACTTCATGCGCTATGCAAGTCAACGAAACATTCGTCTACTTATGTACTGGTAATGACCAAACATCTGTCTGGGGTGATTCAAGAATCAGTTCCGGATTATGGGAATATGCTTGGGATTATGGTGGATACACCATGAACACCGATACCGGCAAGATCGACTTCTGGAGTAAGAATACAATTGTAATCTTCAACTCCAAGGGTAACTGCTAGGAGGTAATGATGATGAAAAAGAAATATTTATTACCATTACTTGCATTACCTCTATTAATGGCAAGTTGTAACTCCTCTTTATACACTCCATCCATTGACTATCCTGGTATTCCAGAACACGTTCCTGGCGGAGGTGGAGGCGGAGGAGGCGGAGGAGGCGGAGACCTCCCTGAAGAATTCAATATGGTTGTTAACTTCTATTTGAATTTCTCAAATTCCGATACTCCAATTTATACGATGGACTGGTATAGCTTAGTTCCACTAAAGACCTGTCCAGAAGAAGCTGTCCTCACTGATGCGATGGCTCCAGATGCCTTATATCCACATTTCATTGGATATTCTGAATACCCAAGCGCGCTTGATGAAAGCCTCTTATGGGATTTTGAAAACGATTACAAGCAAAGCAATATCCTAAACCTCTACGGTATTTGGGTGAGCAATAGCTAGAAAGGAGAATTTATGAAAAAGAATATTAAATATTTGTCTTTCTTACCAGTTCTCTTACTAGCGAGCTGTAATTTCAAATTTGCCTATCATCTTCCTGATGGTGTTAGCTTCTTCACTGAAAGTGGCACTTGGGGTGGTGATGAAACTCTTGATGACTCAGGCAGTTATCAAATCAAAGTGTGGGTCGACACTAAAATTACAAGCTTAACTGAAGCTCAAATTAATAACTTTGTCGCTGCTAGTGGTGGTAAATACACCATTACTGCACAGGTTCAACCAATGAGTGAAGGTGAAGCAGCGACAAAGATGCTTCAAGACGTTGGCAGCGGTGCTGATATCTTCATCTTTGCGCAAGACCAATTATCTAGACTTAAAACCGCTAACGCATTAGCTTCATTTGATGCTTCATTAGAGAAACATTTAAAGGAAACACATTCTGAAGATTCAGTTGCAGCGGCAAGTATCGCTGATAAGATGTATGCTTTCCCAACTACTAGTGATAACGGATATTTCCTTTATTACGATAGTTCAATTCTAACTAGTGAAGATGTCAAAGACATGGATACAATGCTTGCTAAACTTAAAGCAGCAAAGAAGAAACTTAACTTTGATAGAAAGAATGGCTTCTATGCAGCTAGTTATTTCTTAGCCACTGGTTGTGAATCTCATTGGACTACTGATCCAAAAACAGGTAGTTTCTTATCTTATGATGATAATTACAATAGTGAGCACGGAATTGAAGCTGGTTTAGCATATCGCTCTTTAGCAGATAACTCTGTTGTTGCAACTAAATCAACATGGACTAACTCCGCTGGAGCAATCATCACCGGTGTTTGGGAATATGAATATATTAAAGGACAATTCGGTGACAATTTAGTGTGTGCAGAACTTCCTAGCTTTAAAGTCAATGGTGTTAGTCACCATATGTCTTCCTTTGATGGATATAAACTCATGGGTGTTAAACCTCAAGCTGATAAAAAGAAAGCTAGTGTATGTCGTAAACTCGCTGAATACCTCACTAACGCTGAAAATCAATTAAATAGATTTAAGGCTGTTTCTTGGGGTCCAACAAATAAAGGCGCAACTGAGAATCCTGATGTTCAAAATCACCCAGCTTTAAAAGCCTTATTTGCTCAACATAAATATGCACACCAACAAGAACAATGCCCAGGCGCATGGTTCAACTCATTAGGTGGTTTAGCAGGTAGTATTACTACAACAAGTACTGAAGCTGATATTCAAGACTTGCTTAACAACTACGAAGCTGGACTTCCAATGTTACTTGATGAATAGGAGGGAACATGGAAAATACTAATCAATTGGAAATGTTAAAGAAAACAAAGCTCCAAAGATTTGGCATTAACTTTGTCTCCTTCTTTAAATCAATTCCACAAAAATTCAAAAAACTCGGATTAAATATCTGGGGTTTCCTCAAAAAAGCCTTCTGGGGCATTGTTAATACCTTTAAAGATATCGGTTTAACTTTTGTCCATGGAGACTGGAAAACTAAAGTTTCTTACTTTGTAATGGGCTTTGGTTCTATTCTAAGAGGACAATGGCTAAGAGGAATACTCTTCTTAATCTTTGAAGTTGTCTTTATCGTCTACATGGCTTGCTTTGGTGGCGGTTATTTCTCTCAACTTTATATCTTGGGTACAAAAGACACGATCGTTAATCCTGATGGTACAGTCATTCAAGGTGATAACTCCTTCAATATTCTTCTTTATGGCGTATTAACTTTATTCTTCATTATCGCCTTTATTTACACTTGGTATTTAAATATCAAGCAAAATAGAATCGCTGAAGAAATCATTAAAGATGAAAAGAAACTTGATAGTGCTAAAGATGACCTTAGAGCGATGGTGGATAAAAACTTCCACAAAACCTTATTAGCCTTACCAACTATTGGTATTGTTATCTTTACTATCTTACCAATCTTCTTCATGGTCCTTGTTGCCTTTACTGATTATGATGCGCAACACGCGACATTATTTGGATGGGTTGGTTTAGATAACTTTAAACAAATCTTTACTTGGACCGCAGGCGGAAAATCATTCTCCGCGACATTCGGTCAAATCTTACTCTGGACTCTTGTGTGGGCCTTCTTTGCAACATTCACTAACTATTTCTTAGGAATGCTTGTTGCAATGCTTATTAATAAGAAAGGAATTAAATTAAAGAAGTTATGGAGAACAATCTTAGTCTTCTCTATCGCTATTCCTCAATTTATTTCTATTCTTTATGTCTCACAGATGTTTGCTACAGATGGCTTAATTAACGGCTTATTTGATGGCATTGCTAGATTCTTTGGTAATGACAATTATCAACCAATCGACTTCTGGGGAGATCCAACTCTAGCAAGAATCACTGTTATTATCATTAACATCTGGATTGGTGTTCCTTACTTAATGCTTGTTGTTACAGGTATCTTAATGAACATCCCAGCTGACTTATATGAATCCGCAAATATTGATGGTGCGAATGCATGGCAACAATATTCGAAGATTACTCTTCCATATATGTTATTCGTTACTGGTCCATATTTATTAACAAGCTTCACCGGAAATATGAATAACTTCAATGTTATTTACTTATTAACTGGTGGTGGACCAATTAACACTGATATGTATGGTGACGCTGGTAGCACTGACTTACTTATCACTTGGCTTTATTCTTTAGCTGTTAACAATAGTGATTATAAGTTTGCAGCGGTTATCGGTATCATGGTCTTTATCGTTGTTGCGGTTGTTTCCTTAGTGGTTTATAACCTCATTCCATCTACAAAGAACGAGGAGGAATTCCAATAATGGCAAACGAAAAACATTCAATGTCTTTAAGCAAGAAACGTACTCTTGTTAACACTGTTAGCTATATTGTTCTTGCCTTAATCTCAATCATCTGGATTCTTCCATTTATCTTCTTAGTGTTCCAATCATTTAGAACTGAGAATACTGGTATTGTTAACTATGTCTTCCCAAAACAATTTGGGTTTGATAACTATATCTACTTATTCTCCGCGGAGAACAACTTCTTACAATGGTATTTCAATACCTTTATCATTGCTCTATTTGTCTGCGTGCTTCAAACAATCATGCAGTTCATGATGAGCTACACCTTATCAAGATTTAGATTCAAACTTCGTAAACCATTAATGAACGTGATGCTTGTTTTAGGCATGTTCCCTGGTTTCTTAACGATGATTGTTCTCTATCAAGTCTTGAAATCAATTGGACTAACTGGTGATAACGCTGTCCCAGGCTTAATCTTAGTCTCAGTTGCTAGTAGTGGTATGGGTTACTATGTATCAAAAGGTTTCTTAGATACTTTACCTAAATCACTTGATGAAGCGGCTCTAGTTGATGGAGCTACTCGATTCCAAATTTTCTACAAAGTAATTCTTCCACTTTGTAAACCAATTCTTATTTACACCGTTTTGACTTCCTTCATGGGTCCTTGGGGCGATTACATCTTCGCATCAGTTATCGCGATTGGATCTGAAACAGGTCTTAACGTTGCTGCTGGATTATATACGTGGTTAAGCGCCTCTATGATCTCAGATAACTTCACACACTTCTGCGCCGGTGGAGTTATTGTTGCAATTCCAGTCATGGTCTTGTTCATGTTCCTTCAAAAATACTATGTTGAAGGTGTTACTGGTGGCGCAGTTAAAGGATAGGAGGCTAATTTATGGCTACTGTAAAATTAACAAATGTAAAGAAAATATATTCCGGAAATGTCACTGCGGTTCATGACTTCAACCTTGACATTGCCGATAAAGAATTCATCGTTTTCGTCGGTCCTTCTGGATGTG
>DFJP01000106.1 GCA_002373085.1 Caryophanales bacterium UBA3668
GAAGTTTTTTGTTTTTCATATAAAAAAATCCTAAAAATATACTACCCCCCTACATACGTTTTCGCAATAAAAAAATATTTTATATACACATATGCAAGGCAAAATTAACTACAAATCGCCTTTAATATACTATTAGTATATGTACTTTAATCATTTATATTATCAAATTTCTTGTATTATTTGCCGATAGATACTAATATATTACCGACAAAGGAGATTTAATCGACTTATGAAGTATATAACAGTAGAAGAAGCAAGTAAAAAGTTTGAATTATCGGCAAGAAGTATTAGGAATTATTGCGCACAAGGCAGAATCCCAGGAGCAGTCTTATCTGGTAAAACATGGCTTATTCCAGAAGAAGCTAAAAAACCAGAGAGAATTAATAGCAAAACTGATGATAATTCAATTGAAAATAATAAGTACGGAAACGGACTTGTTTCATTTATTAATGAAAGTCCGGTTGCGTGCTTTGCAGTTAATAATGTAAGAAATATCCTTAAAGAAAATGGATATAAAGAAATAAAAGAAAATCAAAAATATAAGTTTAACGCAGGCGATAAAGTGTTCATGATAAGAAATGACACAACTTTATTAGCGGTTAATATCGGCAAAAATATCGATGACAATAATGTTAATTTTCACATAATTGCCTCTCACGCTGATTCACCATGTTTTAAGATCAAACCAGAATGTGATGGAGTCACTGACTCTTATTCAAAAATCAATGTTGCACCTTATGGAGGTCTTATCGCTCCTACTTGGTTAGATAGACCTTTATCAATTGCTGGTAGAGTAGTTATCAATAAAGAAAATGGTGTTGAAACTAAATTAGTTAACCTTAAAGATATGACAGTGGTTATTCCAAATGTCTGTATTCACTTTAATCGCAATATCAATTCTGGATATGAATATAATATGGCAGTGGATATGGTTCCATTTATCGCAAGCGATAACAAAGACAAATCATTCAAATCTCTTTTAGCGGATCGTTTAAATGTTTCTAAAGAAGAGATTATAAACTTTGATTTATATCTATATAACAAACAAAGCGGTGTTATTTGGGGTGAAAATAGTGAATTCGTTTCGTCTGCAAGATTAGATGACCTTGAATGCGTCTATACTTCATTAATGGCCTTTAAGGAAAGTGATAACGATAACTCTATCAATGTTTTATATGTCGCAGATAACGAAGAAGTTGGTTCATTATCTCGTCAAGGCGCTGATAGTGACTTCTTAAAAAGCACTCTAAAAAGAGTGTGCTCAGACTTAAACGGTCAATATGAAGTAGCAGTCGCTAATTCATTCCTTATTAGTGCGGATAACGCTCATGCAGTGCATCCTAATAAACCTGAATTAACAGATAAAGATAATAAGGCATACATGAATAAAGGAATTGCTATTAAGTTTAATGCCACTAATAGTTACACCAGTGATGCAATTAGTAGTAGCATCTTCCAAAAGATTTGTTCAAATGCTGAAGTTCCATTCCAATTCTTCACTAATAGAAGTGATATGAGAGGCGGATCTACATTAGGCAACTTACTCTTATCTCAAGTATCTTTGATGGCGGTAGATATTGGACTAGCTCAACTTGCAATGCATTCTTGTTATGAAACTGCTGGAACAGTCGATATCAAATACGCAATTAAAGCATTTAAAGAATTCTATCAATCTAAGATTGAAATTGATGGAAACTCATATAAAATCGCAAAGTAAAAGGACGATCAATTCGTCCTTTTATCTTTTTATAATTCTAATTAACGAAGAACAAATGTTACAACCATCATAACTGCTGCAACTGAAGCAGCGGTGATTGGTGAATAAATAATCTTTTTAAGTCCTTCAAATTTCCATTCTTTTGCTTCTGCTAATTTTTTAACTCCATAAAGCAATGCACCAAATGCAAAGACATAGAGAATAGCAACACAGTTAAACATGAATGCATATTTTTCTAAGTTGGCCATGAAAACGCTTAAGGTGGAGGTTGCTACATTAACTCTTATGAATGTTGAGGCAACTAAATAAGATGTATTAGCGATGATAAAAGTTGCTAAGCCTTTAAATGAAAGAATTTGTTTTGGCCTCATAACTAATAACGCTAATGCACCAAACATAGCTTCCATAAGAATGTAATAAACTGGATTAAATGATAGATGGAAAATAGCACAAACGATAGCTTTGATACTAGCAGCCATAATTCCCATATATATTGAACTTCTTGCAACGCCAGTTCTCTTAAAACATGCACCCATGCACATATATGCTAATGGGACCATAATAGTTGTGCTACATGCATACATTCCTGCTCCTTCAATAAATGGAAGATGTAAAAATGTCCCCAATGTAGCTTCTAAAATTCCCCAAAGTCCTCCAAAAAGAAGTACTCCAAAGAATATTTTTAAAGGTTCATACTTTTTTTCCATAACCAATACCTGCTTATAAAAATTTTATTATAAATAAGTTTTTAGTTCTATATTTATTTCACGAATAAGACGGAAATGTAATATAGACCAGGTTTTCTATCTACTCTATCTACCTTCCAAGATGTTTTATTAATCTCGTATTCATGAACTACGCCATTATCGTTTGGCTCAGTCGGGGTAATGGTTGATTCGTGAGGTTCAACTTTTGTAGTGGAGTCCATCGGTGCATGAACCGCATGGTTTTCTCCTTGACCATTATAAAAATCAATAACTAATCTTTCGACTTTATATTCTGAGATGGATTTTATATATGCATTATCTTTCAAGATCATTTCATGCTTTCCACCCGGAGTGGTTTTGATATAACATGGGAATCCAATCTCAAATGCATAAGTGACAGTAGAATCTTCTTTTGAAGGGACTGTTACGTTAATAACCGCGGTTGAATCATCTGCGGTAAGTGTAGATAAATCAGCAGTTAGTGTAGCGGTATAATGCTCATCTAATTCTGGCAAAGCTGGTTTAGCTTCAGGTGCACAGCCGACTAAAAATAAAAGTGGTAATAAAACTAGTAATTTTTTCATAGGTTTCTCCTAATAAATATAATTAAACACGAAAAAGTAACAGAGTTAAGAAGAAAAAAGAACCTCGCGTGCACAGTCATTAACCTTGAATGACGCGCATACAAAAAAGAAATTTTTATGTATCTTAATTACCTGTATTTGAAATACAATATATGGGTATGATGGATTTTTATTCTAGAGTTGCTTCTTTAAGAGACCAAGGCATTGATTTAGTGATTGTTACCGTTACCGAAAAAGAAGGAATGGGTCCTGCTGATGTCGGTAAGAAAATGGTGGTTACTGAATCTAATGAAGCTTTTGGTACAGTTGGAGGAGGGGCAATTGAATTCTACGCAAGAGAAAAATGCAAAGAAGTAATTAAAAACAGAACCTCTTTTAGTGAAAAATATTGTTTATTTGATCGCGAAGTCAAAGTTGCAAGTGATGAAGTAAAACTAAATATGGCTTGTGGGGGACATGTCACTTTATTCTATGAATTTGTCGGTCCAAAACAATTCGTGTATATCTTTGGAGCAGGTCACTGTGGCGCAGCTTTAGCAAAGCTATTAAGACCACTTAATTTCTATGTCACCATTATCGATGAAAGAAAATCAGTGATTGATGCTTTAGATGATTCTGCAAACGTTAAAGTCAATAAAGGATTTGTGGAATATATTGAAGAAAATCGTATTTCAGATAACCGTTACATCGTTGTTTGTACTCCAAGTCATCAAAATGACTACAATGTCTTAGACGCAATATTAAGATTAAATATCAAACCTAAGTATTTCGGAATGCTTTGTTCTAAAAAGAAAGTTAAAGACTATCTTGATAGAGCGTTTGAAAAATACGGCAAAGATGTTGATTTACATAACTTTTATTCGCCTATTGGACTTCAAACTGGAGGAGACACTCCTGAAGAAGTTGCAATCTCCATCGCTGGAGAAATCCTCTCAGTGTTCTGGGGAAAAGAAGATATCAACTCTCATATGAGAGACACAGTTAAAGAAAATTACGAATATTTCCATAAAGAAAAATAGTCAGGTTTACCTGGCTATTTTTTAATTAAGACCATCTTGTAGTGGTGGTCACTTTCATCTAATTCAATTGGTTTAAAGATATCTAGGAATGGTGTCACTTCTTCTTTTGGGGCTTTTAACACGCGAGAAACGCGTCCTGCTGAGCGTTTATGGTGTTCATTCAAAGTTA
>DFJP01000075.1 GCA_002373085.1 Caryophanales bacterium UBA3668
GACAAAGAAAAGTCGTTAAAACTCGGAACGGATAATCTCACAAATCTGGACACAGGAAGTGAGGTGATGCCCATTGAAAGATTTGAAACACATTGTTACCATCATCTTTCTCTGTCTTCTCCTTTGTTTATTGATTAGTTTCTTTAAATAAAAAAGAAGTCTCTCGACTAACCAACCATTAAGTGTCTGTGAGGCTCCGTTCTTATGGTTATATTATATAAAAATAATTCACACAAAACAACAATCGACAAAGACAAGTCGTTAAAACTCGGAATGGAGGCCTCTTGGACTATTCATAAATAGAAAGGAGGTATCCCACATTGAAAGATGATTTGAAAGAACTAATAAGGATCTTAAAAATCGCCTTGATATGTCTTCTAATATGTCTAATTGGCTTGCTGATGAGATAAAAAAAGAAGCTCTCACGATCTAACAACCATTTAAGTAAATCTGAGGGGGCTCCGTTCTTATGGTTACATTATATAAAAACCATTTGCTCAATACAATATCGACAAAGACAAGTCGTTAAAACTCGGGATGGAGGCCTCGCAAATCGGTAAAGGAAATCAAAAAGAAGTCATGATACTTCTGATGACTATCTTGATTTGTCTCATGTTAGCTTTATTAGCTCTGCTGATAAAATAAAAAGAGCCCTTACCTACTAGTTAGTACCACCTAAGTGTCGGTGAGGCTCCACCTTTGTGGCTATATTATAGCATAAATATTTAGGGGAGAATACTTATGTCTAAAGAAACAATAGGACCAAAAATCAAACAATTTAGAAAGAAAAGGAAACTAACACAGGATGAGTTAGCGGAGTCTTTGGGATATTCTGGAAAATCAGTTATTTCTCATATTGAGAAAGGTGACGCTGATATGACTTATGAAAAGATTTTGCTTCTTCTTAGAACATATATGTTAGACGCTAACGAACTATTTGAAGTTAAGAAGATTGATAAGCAATTAAGTGATTTGGAAACCAAAAGAAAAAAAGATAAAAAAGTAGCAGTGTATATTCATGGTTTATATGGATCTCATAAAGAAGCTGATGATTATTCATATTTAAAAAACGAATATGATGTTGTCGGGCTTGATTATCAAGACAACAATCCCTGGGAATTAAAAGACATAATCAGAAATGAATTTAATAAAATAACTAAAGGCTATAAAGAAGTTATTATTATTGCTAATTCTATAGGAGCATTTTACGCATATGAGCACTTAAGTGAGTATGACATCAAGCGCGCTTTCTTTGTTTCTCCTGTTACAAATATGCACCAATTAATATTAAATATAATGAGTTTGAATAATATTTCTTTAGAAAAACTAAAAGATGAAAAAGTAATCAAAATAGACGATAAAACAACCATCTCCTATGAATATCTTAAATACTTAGAGAAACATAAAGACAATTGGGAAACTCCTACAGACATTCTATATGGAGAAAAAGATAATATTGTTTCTATAAACGATATCTCTAGTTTTTTAGTGAGTCATAGCAATGCTAGATTAACGGTTAAACAAGGCACCGAGCATTATTTCCACACAAACGAAGAAAAAGAATTTATCAAGAAATGGATTTTAAAAGCGTTATAAATTATCTTTTATAATTAATCGTTTTTTCTTGATGTAATGTTATAATAAATATGCTTTTTTAATTATAAAGAGGTAAGTTATGAAAAACATAGTTTTCAAGGTGATTAGGATTGTTGGCACAGTTCTAGCGTTTTTTAATGCTTTGATGTTCTTTGCTTTAAGACCATGTTGGAGTGGAATTAGTTCCACACTTGGTTATAAAGGTGGCGCGAATATAGGACTCTACAATCTCCCACTTATTTTATGTATCGTCTTCTTTGTCGTTTTACTTGCAGATCTAATTCTCAAGAAAATCTTTGCGAGCAAGAACTGGCTTCATATTGTCTTCTTATCAGTTCACTTTATATTTGCCGCAGCAATAATAATTATTATTGCTTTAGGCGCGATTGATTACATGAGATTTGTGTGGCCTAAATTCTTTATTAGTGTTGCAGTCCTTGCAGTATTAATGATGTTTTGGTTCTTGCTCTTTATCTATCCAAAACTCCCTATCAAAGATAATAAATTTGTTAAATATGGTTTATTAGGATTAGCAAGCACTCTCGCAGTTGCTTTCTTAATCCATTTCTCTATCAATAAGATTACTTATAAACCAGTGGTCTATGCGGTTGAAGATAAATATCAAATCGTGTTTTCCACTAACGCGGAAGCTACTGGTTGGGTAGAAATTGGTAGTGAGAAATATTATGACACTTATGCAGGTAGCACTAAGAAATATTCTAAGATTCATAAAATCGAAGTTCCTATGACTGCCTTAGATGCTGCTAAAAAATATACAGTCCACACTCAAAGATCAATCTACTGTGGCCCTTTTGGAGGATTTATGGGTAGAGATATTTATCAAGAAGTGGACTTTAAACCAGTCGACACCAGTGATGGACTTAAATATCTCTCATTTAGTGATATTCATATGAATGATTGGCAGTCTAGTAAAACTGCAAGTTATGTTGAAAACTATGATTTCTTAGTCTTAGCAGGAGATATTATCTCTGATGTTGAAACATTTGATGACGCTAACTTTAATAATAAAGTTGCGTATGATATTACTCACGGACAAATGCCTGTTGTCTACGCTAGAGGCAATCATGATGTTAAAGGAAGATATGGAGAAGAACTCCATAAGTTTGTTGGTGCTAAAGGAGAAGATTTCTTCTATAACTTCTACTTTAATGATGTTTATGGCATTGTTCTTGATTTAGGCGAAGACCATGATGATGGGTGGTGGGAATATTATGACACCGCTCATTACGCCGAATATCACGCTAAACAAATTGAATTCTTACAACAAGAAGTTGCTAAACACGAATATGATTCTTATACCTATCATTTAGGCGTTTGCCATATCCCTGTAACATTTGTTAATTCTCGCCATAATCACGAGCAAGTAAAAGCTGATATGACTGCGTTATTAAATCAAATGGATATTGATATGTTCCTTTGTGGACATCAACATCAAATTATGATTTTTGAACCAGGATTAATTGCTCCTAATACCACTCTTACATATAATCCAAACTATAAGAGTGGAACTTATAAAGGATATCTCACTGATTTTAACTTCCCATCATTTATGGTAAGTAAACCAGGTTTCACATTTAGTGATAGCACAGTACTTCATTCTGCAAAGAGTCAAATTGGTTTTGTGGTGGAAGCTGACTTAGTTTCAAAAACTGAAAAATGTTATTACTTAAATAGTAATGGCCAAAGAGTGGAGACCATGAATATGTTCTATGACAAGAATTATGGAACAGAAATCAACATTGATATGAACACTAAGATATTTAGTTAATTAATTGGGAGGAAAATAAATATGCTTTGGACACTTAAGAAATGTTATTACCGTATTAATCAAAAAGTTCTTAAACTTGGATTATGTTTTATGAACTGGAAAGAACCTGAACTATTAGAAGGGGAAGGTGCAGTTTTAAAACTTCCAAAATTCATAAAAGATAAAGGAATTAATAAAGTCCTTATCGTTACAGACAAAGGCTTGATGAATCTTCACATCCTTGATCCTTTGTTTGAAGAATTAAAAGCACAAGGAATGGAATATGTTGTCTATGATGGAGTTCAACCAAACCCAACTATTCCAAACATCGAAGAATGTAAAGATGTCTATATTAAAAATAACTGTCAAGGAATAATCGCTTTTGGTGGTGGCTCACCAATGGATTGCGCGAAAGCGGCTGGGGCTAGAGTTGTTAAACCAAAACAATCAGTTCGTAAAATGAGAGGATATCTTAAAGTTGGAAAGAAACTTCCACCTTTCTTTGCCGTACCTACTACAGCAGGAACAGGCTCGGAAACTACTTTAGCAGCGGTTGTTAGTGATCCAGAGACACATGAAAAGAATGTTATTGCTGATATGCCACTTCGTCCTAAATACGCAGTCCTTGATCCAGCCTTAACTATTGGATTGCCACCTCACATTACTTCTACCACTGGTATGGATGCTTATACCCATGCAATTGAGTCTTATATTGGTAAGAGCAATGTTAAGTCAACAATTAGATATGCAGAAGAAGCTGCTAAAATCATACACGAGAACCTCGAAAAAGCTTACTTTGATGGAAAAGACATGGAAGCAAGAAAAAACATGCTAAAGGGCTCTTATTTAGCAGGAGCAGCCTTTACAAGAGCATTTGTCGGTTATGTTCACGCAATTGCGCATAATTTAGGTGGTTTATATAACACTCCTCATGGACTTGCTAACGCTGTTATTCTTCCATATGTTTTAGAGTGGTATGGTAAGGCTGCTTATCCTAAACTTGCTAAACTCGCTGATATCGTTGGCATTACTAAAGAAGGCATGACAGTGGAAGAAAAAGGAAAAGCATTCATTGAAGATATTAGAAGAATGAATAAAGTGATGAATATCCCTGAGAAGTTTGACTTCATTAAAGAAGAAGATATTCCTACTTTGGTTTCTAGAGCGCTTAAAGAAGGTAACCCAGGATATCCAGTTCCTAAAATTATTGACGCGAAAGAAATGGAAAAAATTATCCGTTCCATTAGAGCGTAGTCGTTATAATAAAAATATAGATTTATGTTTTATTGGCTAATCCCACTTATTCTAGGAATTGTTTTACTCTCCGTATTTCTTATTTTTAGAGTGAAAGAAAAAAGAGTAACCGCAGTTATTATTAAAGGATTTGTTTCTTTGATGTTTATGGCTACCGCAATTGTTGCATGGCAAACATCAAATAATCCTCAAAGCACTTTTGGTATTTATGTTCTAATTGCGATGTTTTTTGGATTATTAGGAGATGTATTCTTAGATCTTAAATATATCGTTCTACAAAAAGAGATGTTTTACACAATCCTAGGGTTCTGCGCTTTTGGAATTGGACATATTTTCTTTACGATTGGTTTATTTACCCATTTCTTTAGTTTCACTAGTAGTGCTTTATATATTGTGATTCCTGTTATTATCACTTTAGTTTTATTAGCAATCACTTTATTAATGGAAGTATTTACCAAAATTAGATATCAAAAGATGAAGCCATTTGTTATCGCTTATGGATTATGTCTATTCTTTACAGTTTCAATATATGGTAGTGCGATGATTCAAAATGGATGCAACACTCAATTCATCCTTTTAGCGGTAGGATTTATTTCCTTCATGTTATCGGATTTGATTTTAAACAACACTTATTTTGCTCCTGGATTTACTTCCGCAGGATTTATTATTTCTAATCATATTTTGTATTATGCGGCTCAATTCCTAATTGCGGTGTCGCTATTCTATTTACCGCTATAGAAAGTAACAAAAAAGCTATCTGGTCGCATAACTAGATAGCTTATTTTTTATTTTGCTTATTTTGTGGTTCCTTCTGGTTGCATTAAGAATTGTTCAAACTTATCTGCAAAGAGATGACCTAATTTGATTTCGGATTCTGAATCCCAGTGGGCTCCATCAACATTTCCGATTGGCTCTAAGTGAGTATGTAAGCCTTCTTTAAGAGAATCAATATAGAAGTTATATTCACTTTCAGCCGCGAATTCTTCTTTGGCTTTATTTACTTGAGCGAAGTAGACCCATTCATGGTAGCTGCTAATACCAGCGTCAATAAATGGAATAATATGTTCGCCTTCGTATTCTTTGAAGTCTTCTCTGACATTACCAACAAAAGTTCTTAAGTTAGCTTTGTATTGTTTGTAATAACCTTGATAAGAATCGCCTTCACCTTGCATCCAGCAGAACGCTTTGATTGTTGGATCAAATCCCATCTTCTTAAGAGCGTCGATTTGTTCTCTAACATAAGCGACAAATTTTGGATACATTGGAGAATTCTCTTTATCTAGCCAATCGTCCTTGAGATTGCTACCTCCACACGCGAACTTGATGAGGAATAATTTGTCAGCGTATTTTTCGTGGCATTGTTCAGCAATACCGATTTCTGGTCCAAAGGAATGTTTTCCATTTCCTTGGCCTAATTTGACAGGAACAAATCCAGTAGAAGTGTTTTGTGGATAATAAGTAACTCCACCTGCAGGCCAATCCTTTGTCCAGCAGTCGTGGGCCATCTTAATTGTTGGATATCCAGCACTATATTCGTTAAATTTATCCATTCCCATAGAACCAGGAATTTGATTTGACCAAGTGCAGCCAACTCCATTAGATTGTCCGGAGATAATGACGACATCAACTTTTTGTTGTGGCGCTGGATTATTGTGACCACAACCGGCAAGTGAAATAATCATAGGTGAAAGTAAAAGTAGTGTTAATTTATTTTTCATAGCATCTTTATTTTATCCCTTGTTTTAGTAAACAAACCATAGAATATGTAAACTTCAGTAAACAAAAATATAATAACTACAGAGTAGTTGCGAAAAATAAACATCTGATAATTGCTTTTTTCATAACTTTTACTCTAAAAAGTTTAGTCACAATCACGATAATATTGTTGTATATCCCATTATTTTGAAGTAAAATTTAATCAGAGAATGATGATCGGCTATCTAATGGCGGCTGGTCAATTCATATTTACCTTTAGTCATATACATCATCATTTTGCGAAAACTCGCTATTGTGCGATTTGTGCTTAACAAATAGCAAAATGGGTAAAAGGACCATATCGTTGGCCTTTTTATTTGTCTGAGCCATCGTGCGAACGA
>DFJP01000115.1 GCA_002373085.1 Caryophanales bacterium UBA3668
AGCTTACTTAAGTAGTCCAATTAAAGTCCCAGAGTATCAAAACCCAACTCTAGAGAGTTGTGAAATCCACTCTATGAGTATGGAATTCTTCTCCTGGCCATATATGGAAAACTTCTTTGGTAAGGATGCTGAAAAATATAGATATGCCCATTTAGCGGATGCGATTGAATTCTTACCTTATGGTATTACCATCGATGAATTCCAACACTGGGTATATGAACATCCAAATGCCACACATGCAGAAAGATGCGCTAAATATTTAGAGATTGAACAAGCTAACTTACCACACAAGAAATATGACTTTTGTCCAAATCTTGCTAGAGGTACATGGTGGATGAGACAATCACATGTCTTCGGTTCCCCATTCTATTACATCGATTACACTCTTGCTCAAGTGGTGGCCTTCCAATTTTTAGCGGAAGATCTTAAGAACCATGAAAAAGCATGGAAGAAATACGTTAAGCTCTGTAAGTTAGGTGGAACTCTTCCATTTACTGGATTACTTGAAAAAGTTCACTTAAGAAACCCATTTGAAGATGGTAATGTTAAAAAGAACATCAAGCCTCTTCTTAAGGTTCTTAAAGAATTTGATACTTCAAAGTTTTAATTGACATTAAAAGAGAGACAGCTTATAAAAGTTGCCTCTTTTATTTTTATTTCTGTTTTCCTTTTTATTATATAATTTAACCGAAAGGAGAATTTCATATGAAAAAATTCTTAAAATTTTCAGGGATTATTTCTGCTGCCATCGCGTTAGTAGGTTTTATTCTTTTAATCGCTTGCCATGGTATTGTTGGAAAAGATGATCCATCCGGTAACTGGTACAGTGCAGGTGCAGTTTTGTTTGGTAATGGTCCTGCAAAAGTTACAATTGGTATTGCCTTTAGTGGAACATTTGAAGGAAAAGCATCAGGCGCTGCTTTAGTGTCTTGGATTTTCTCACTTGTTGCCTTAATCGCTTTAGTCGCTGGATTAGTCTTACCACTTCTTAAAATTAAGAAGGTTGCAAAAGTTGCTGGTTTAGTTAACTTATGTGCAGTTCTATTATTACTCACCGCAGGTATCGTTTTATTCTTTACCGTTCCAAGCTTCATGGGTAATAACGGTTACAACTCTTATGATGGTTGGGCTCTTAGCGGTGGATATGTTATCGCTGGAATTCTTTATATTGTCAGCGGTGCAGTTGCTGTTTGCCCAGCAGTTGTAGACTTTGTCTCTAAGAAATAAACAACACGATTATAATTAAGAGCCTATTAAGGCTCTTTTTTTGTTGTCTTTTTCCACAAAAAAACCATTGAATAATCAATGGTAATTGTCGATTGGTGCGCGGGATGAGAATCGAACTCACACATCTTGCGATATACGCCCCTCAAACGTACGCGTCTACCAGTTCCGCCACCTGCGCATTTCCAAGTCGCTTGATTATTCTATGAAAAAATTAAATAAAACACAAGAGTATAATGATTTTTGTTAACATATTTGTTAAAATATCAATCGCGTGAAGAGGTAAAACAAAAATGAAAGAAATATTAGTAGAAACAAGCGCAAGACATATCCATGTCAATGAAGAACAATTCAAAATCTTATTTGGTGCAGATGCAAAATTAGAAGTAAGAGCACCTCTTAGCCAACCAGGCCAATTCGTCTCTTTCTCTAGACTTGATATCGTCGGACCAAAAAAGACTATCAATAACGTTTCAATCCTTGGACCTTTTAGAAAGAGTGCTCAAGTTGAAGTTAGTGCAACAGACGCTAGAACATTAGGAGTTCCTGCTGTCATTAGAGAAAGTGGAGATACCGCTGGTAGTGCACCAATCAAATTAGTTGGTCCTGCTGGAGAAATCGAACTCTCTGAAGGATGTATTGTTGCTAAAAGACATATCCATATGACACCAAAAGATGCTGAGGAATTTGGTGTTAAGAATGGCGAAATCGTTAAAGTTGAAGTTAATTGCCCAGAAAGAAGCTTAATCTTCGGTGATGTTGTTGTAAGAGTTAGAGATGACTTTGCATTAGCAATGCATATCGACACTGATGAAAGCAATGCTGCTGGATGCGCTGGAACAGTTTACGGAAGAATCGTTAAATAATGGAAACAATTCATTATTATCCACAAGGTACTTGTTCGGTTGAGATGTTTATCGACCACGAAGATGGAATCATTCAAGAAGTGAGAATTATTCGTGGATGCCGTGGAAATACCCAAGGATTAGCAGCGCTTCTAAAAGGAATGAAACTCGAAGAAGCAATGAATCGATTAGAAGGCATTCAATGCCGTAACGGAACAAGCTGTCCAGATCAATTAGCAAAAGCAATTAAACAATACTTGAATCGCTAATTATATTTATATAAGATATTAATGCTTATCAAGAACTGTGTAGGAAGGATGAAAGAACACAGTAGCAACTCTCAGTAATGAGTAAGTGCTCTTCCTTAGCAGAGCCCCAGAACTCTGAACGATAAGATGAGAAGACTATTTAACTTCTCCCATTTCTGGGGGAAGTTTTTTATAGGAGAAAAACGACATGAAAGAGAAAATATTATTTACTTCAGAATCAGTTAGTGAAGGCCATCCAGACAAAGTCTGTGACCAAATTAGTGACGCAGTTTTAGATGCGTGTTTAAAAGTGGATGAAAACGCCCATGTTGCGTGTGAATGCTTTGCAACAACCGACTACATTTTAGTCGGTGGAGAAATCACATGTTCTAAACCAATCAATGTTAAAAGAACTGTGAAGAAAGTTCTTAAAGGCATTGGCTATGACAAAGCGGAATATGGATGCGATTATCATAAGATTAAAATTGTTGATAAAATCAAACAACAATCTAGTGATATCAATATGGGAGTTAGTCAAACTCGACCAGAAGATTTAGGTGCAGGTGATCAAGGGATGATGTTTGGCTATGCGACTAATGAGACCAAAGGTCTTATGCCTCTTCCAATTGTCTTCGCTCATAAGTTAGTTAGAGAAGCTAGTGAACAAAGACACGCAGGTATTTTTAAAGGTGCTAGACCAGATATGAAATCTCAAGTGACTATTGATTACACTGATCCAAATCACTTAAGAATTGATAACATCTTAATGTCAGTGCAACATGACCCAGATGTGAACCTTGATGAATTTAAAAAATACATTCATGAAGAAATCATGGTGAAGGTCGCAAGAAGCTTCGGGTTTAATGAAGATTTTGAATATTTAATTAACCCTACAGGAAGATTTGTTTTAGGTGGACCTGCTGGAGATACAGGATTAACAGGAAGAAAGATTATCGTTGATACTTATGGCGGAAGCGCTCATCACGGAGGAGGAGCTTTTTCAGGAAAAGATCCTTCAAAAGTCGATAGAAGTGGTGCATATATGGCAAGATATATCGCTAAAAACTTAGTGGCCGCCGGAGTAGCAGATAGATGTGAAGTTCAACTTGCCTATGCAATTGGAGTAAATCATCCATTATCAATCGCGGTTGAAACATTTGGAACTAATAAGATTCCTAATGAAAGAATTTTAGAGATTATTAATCAAGTATTCGATTGCCGTCCTGGAATGATTATTAAAAACTTCTCATTAAAGAAGCCATCATTTAAATACCAAGCCATTTCTAACTATGGTCACTTCGGTAGACCTGATGTTAAACTACCTTGGGAAAAGACGGATAAAGTAAAAGAAATTAGATTACTTCTCACTAAAGAATAAAGGCACTTCCAAAAGTGCTTTTTTCATATAAGAAATTTACTAATTATTATTAAATTTGCATGCCAAATTAGTTTATAATGAAAGTGTGATCCTATTTCAGGAATTTGGAAAGGAGACTATATATCATGAAATACCAAATCATTGGCAAGAACATCGAAGTGACCGATGGCATTTCGAATGCTCTTCAAAACAAGCTTGCAAGGATGGACAAGTATTTTCTTATCAAAGAAGATGTTGAATGTCGTTGCGTAGTCAGCGCACACAAAACCGTCCAAAAGGTTGAGGTAACAGTATTCTTACCTTCTATGCCATTAAGAGCAGAAGTTGAGAACGAAGACCTTTACGCCGCTATCGATCTCGCAGTTGATAAACTTGAAGATCAAATGCGTAGAATCAAAACAAGAATGGATCGTAGTAACAACCGACTCTCATTAGGAAAGGCTATTGACTTTGATCAAATTGAGGCCGAAGAAAGAGAAGAAGAGGATGATGTCGTTGTTAGAGCGAAATCATATTATTTGGAACCAATGTCTATCGAAGAAGCTATCACTAGAATGGAAGCTCTCGGACATGCATTCTTCATGTATTTAGATGAAGAAGACGATAGAATTTCTACTGTCTATGTTCGTAATGATGGTGGATATGGAGTCATCCAAGCGGAGAATCCAATTAAATAATTAGGATTATTTATCTTCAAGGCATCTAGAAAAGTCTAGGTGCCTTTTCTTTTATTCATAAAATATTTTTATGACAAAAGGAATTACTTGTGTATAATAGAAAAAGCCCGTCATTTTTGGAAAAAGCTATCCGAGTGTGAAGTTATTCTTCCCTAAATGTATTGAAGGAGGGCTTATTATCATGAAAAATATTAATCAATACAATTTCGACATTATCCACGTTGCTACTCACTTAAGAGACACTCTTGAGTATGTTTTACCACGTGAACACGATGCCAAAATTTATGAGCAAAGAAAAACAGTTCTCACCAAAGGACTTGAAGTTGAAACACCACTTGGCAAATTCTTAGACGCTAACAAAGACAAATTCGAAGAATTTTTAACAAGATACAACGAAATGCTCAGCGAATTATATGGCGATAATTCCACAATCTTAGTGAAAACTAGCGATGGAAAAATTAGAGTGGATCATTCCCAACACTTAAAAATCTATGACTATGTTCTTAGATTAATGGAACCACTTAGAGACATCATCTATTTCCACGTTAACTTAGCAAGAAAACAAAACGAAAACGAAGCAGTTATCGAAAACTTAATGGCGGTTGATGATCGTCACTATCGTTTATTCGTATTCCTTCTTGTTATGCAAGATTTCCAAAAATCATTCTTTGAATTCCAAAAAGTTATGGGTGAAGCTGGTGGTAAACCAACTCCACAATCAAACTTCATCGTTCAAAACGAATTAGCAAAATACTCTGAATTACTTAGACTGGTTAGACAACATAATCACTGCACAGACAATGAAACACTTGATGCATTAGATAAATGCTTACAAGTTGTTGAAATGTCTGAAGGTAGAAGAGATCGTCGTGACAACAAGAACTTCCCTGATTTATTCAAAGAAGCACTTGATGGAGTTAACGCTTTAGTCCAAAAGAGTGGACCACAATGGCAAGAATTATTCAATAAAGCACTTCAAGAAATGCTTGCGGATATTCGTAAACAACAAGGCGGCCCACAAGCTTAATTTATTAAATTAAAACAGTAGGTATTATTATGAAGAAAAAATTACCCCTTTCTATTTTTGAAATCGTCGCATATTCCATTTTGACCTTATTAGGTTTATGGGGATTAACATATGTTGTCCTTGGAGTTGTCGTCGAATTCTTAACATTCAAAGATGCTTTATATAAGGCCAATGAATCACTTGGTTCATTAGGATTCTTATATCAAGGTTTTATCATTATCGCAGTCGCAGTTGTCGTTAGTGTTGTTATCTTATTAATCAACGCGAAATCTAGCGATAGAGATTATGAGAAAGCTCAAAGAAGAGCAGCCCGTTTAGCAAAAGACAACAATGTTGTCGATGCTGAAGCAACTGAAGTCAAATAATACTGAGAAATAAAAAAATAAGAGAACACGCGATGGTGTTCTCTTTTTTGTTATTCTGAGAAGTCGTTATCTATAACGACATAATATTCATAATTAGGATGTTTGGTTTTGATATCACTAATAATTTGCTTTCTTAATTCATCAGGCTTTTCTTCATCAAAGCTGATAAGAATATCAAAGCTAATTGTTTTTAACTGTTCATCAACATAGAAGCCATGTATTTGTTTAATGTTTGGATATATCTTTAATAATTCATATACATCTTTTCTAATTTCTCTAATCTCAGGATTGCTAGTGTTAGAAGCATATATTCCCACGGTGAGAATAACTCCAAATTTAAGATAGACTTCTTGAGCGATTTTTCTAGTAAGAGGATGAATCTCTTTTGCGGTTAAAGAATCATCTACTTCAATATGAATTGATCCGATAGAACGGTTATGTCCATAGTTATTAAGAATTAAATCATAAGAACCGATTACTTCTGGGAAAGAATTAACAGTTTGCTTAATAGCAATGGCGAATTCATTGCTCGCTCTTTCTCCAATAATTGAACTAACTGCATCTCTTAATATCTCTATACCTGTTTTAATAATGAATAAACCGATAAGGATACCTAAGTATCCTTCGATGAATACTCCAGTAAATCTAGCGACTAAAGCACCAATTAAAGTTGCTAGTGATAGTAGTGAATCAAATAAAGCGTCAGTGCCGCTTCCTTTAAGCGCGTCACTATTAACTTTTTTCGCAACTTTTCTAAAATAAAGTCCTAATCCGACTTTTACTAAGATTGCTAAAGAGATGATGATAAAGGAAATATCTGAATATTCAGCAGTATCTCCTTTAATTAAGGAATTAATAGATTGATAAATCGCGCTTCCACCCGCAACAAGAATAATGATAGAAACCGCTAAAGAGGTGAGATATTCAATTCTTCCATGTCCATATGGATGTTTCTTATCTGGCTTTTTAGTGGATAACTTAGTGCCGATAATAGTAACGATACTACTTAATGTATCAGTTAAGTTATTAATCGCATCTAAAATGATGGAAATAGATCCAGCAATTAATCCGATAATAGCTTTAGCAGTTACTAAAAGGACATTTCCGATAATTCCAACAACACTAGTCTGAATAATTTTCTTTTCTCTATTCATTTTCAAAACCATCCAAAAGTTTATATAGAAGCGTATATAAGGTTTTTGCTTCTTTTTGAGTTAGTTTTACTTTTTTTGCAATTAGTGGTGGGATTTCTTTTGCTTTTTCTTTTAGCTTAATTCCATCGCTAGTTAAAGATATTATAAGCTCTCTTTCATCATCCGGAGATTTTTCTTTTTGAACAAATCCTTTTGTGATGAGCTTATTTATAAGAGGAGTAAGAGTACCGCTATCAAGATATAACTTAGCGCCTATCTCTTTCACGCTTAAATGATCTCTTTCCCACAAAACCATTAAGACAATATATTGAGTATATGTTAAGTCTAATTTCTCTAAGTATGGTTGATATTTCCTAACAATTTCTTTTCCAGAAGCATATAAAGGAAAACAAATCTGATTAGAGAGTTTTAAGACTTCGTCTCCGTATTTATCCATTTTTATTTAAGAGCGTCAACAATTGCTTGTTCAAATTTTTCTGGTTTGTCTTTTGGTTCAAATCTAGCGATAACATTGCCTTCACGATCCACTAAGAATTTGGTGAAGTTCCATTTTACTTTCTTATATTTATGTTCTTTGTTTTGAGATGATAAATAAATGAATAATGGTTCTGCTTTATCTCCGATAACTTCAACCTTTTTAAATCTTGGGAATTGGGTGTTATATCTTAATGAACAGAATTGATTAATTTCTTCATCGCTACCTGGGGCTTGACGGAAGAATTGGTTGCATGGAAAATCAAGAATCTCTAATCCTTGTTCCCTATATTTTTCATATAATTCTTCTAAACCTTTATATTGAGGAGTAAAGCCGCATCCTGTCGCGGTATTAACAATTAATAAAACTTTTCCTCGATAGTTTTCTAGAGGTACTTGGTTACCTCTTTGGTCTTTGACACTAAATTCGTAAACTGACATAAAAATCTTCTCCTTTAATTAAATTGTATGCAACTTAATTTTGAATGTAAAGAAAAAAGTCTAGTTGCCTAGACCTTTAGAAACATTTGAGGTTTCTTTTCTTTTTGCAGTTCTCAATATTAGAGCAGTGATAACAGACTTCGTTCTCACTAACTTTCTTATCGTAGAAGTTAACGATATTTTGAGTGGTGGTGTCTGCGATGTTATTAAGTGCTTCTTTAGTTAAGAATGCTTGGTGAGAAGTAATAATAACATTTGGCATGGAAATCAAACTTCTTAAAGTATCATCATCGAGAATATGTCCTGATTTGTCTTCATAGAAGATATCTCCTTCTTCTTCGTAGACATCTAAGCAGGCAAATCCAACTTTTCTTTCTTTGATTCCCTCTAATAGAGCTTTTCCATCAATTAGGCCACCTCTTGATGTGTTTATGATTCCTACACCCTTCTTCATATGGTCAATAGAGTCTTTATTAATCATATGGAAGTTTTCATCAGTAAGTGGGCAGTGGAGTGATATGAAATCACTTTCCTTAAATAATTCATCTAAAGAAACATATTTGACATCAAGATTTGGATCTGGATATTTATCATAAGCAATAACATTCATTCCATATCCTTTACAGATATTGATAAATACTTTACCGATTTTACCAGTTCCAACAACTCCAATAGTCTTATTGTGTAAATCCACTCCTGCGAGTTCATTTAACGAGAAATTATAGTCTCTAGTTCTAATGTACGCTTTATGGATTCTTCTATTAGAAGTTTGAAGTAAGGCCATCGCATGTTCTGCAATCGCATAAGGCGAATAAGCTGGAACACGATAAATATGGATCTTTCCAAAGGCTGCCTTAACATCAACGTTATTAAATCCAGCGCACCTTAAAACAATAAATTTAATATTATAAGAATATAAGATATCTATTACTTCTTTATTAACAATATCGTTTACGAATACGCATACTCCATCATATCCTTTAGCAAGATGAGCAGTATCGCTATTAAGGTGAGGTTCTAAGAATTTAAATTCTATCCCTCTTTCCTTTCCGTATTCTTCAAACGCTGGTATGTCATATTGTTTAGTATCGAAGAATGCAATTTTAACCATCATAATCTCCTCCTCACATATTACTTTATCAAAAAAGAAATTTTTTTCTAACAAATATGCTTTATCTTTTTTAAAAGATATATATAATTAATATCGCTATGGAAAAGAAACATTACTTTAATACCAAGATGATTGCAACAACAGGAATCCTTGTTGGAATTGAAATCTTGCTTCAAATTATTGGAAATTATATAAACCCTGGATTCGCAAATATTAACTTAAGTTTAATCCCAATTGTTATTGGTGCAGTACTTTATGGCCCAGTAGTAGGAGGGTTCCTCGGACTTGTCTGTGGAGTGATGGTTATTATCTCTCCTAGTACAATGCAAATCTTCTTCTCTGCTTCACCAGTTGGAACAATCTTAGCCTGTATATTAAAAACTACAGTAGCAGGAGTTGCTGCTGGATTAGTAGTAAAACTATTCAAAGGTGAAAAGAAGATATATGGTGTAATTTTGGCCTCTATCTTAGTTCCGGTTATTAACACTGCTTTATTCTCAATATTCGCGCTTATCTTCTTCATGCCTCTACTTCAATCAATGATTAGTGAGACAATGCCTAATATCGCCGCTGCCTTATTTGTGGGAATGATTGGAATCAACTTCATATTGGAAGTTATCTCCACAGTAATTCTCGCACCAAGCCTATACAAAATTCTCGAGCACGCGGGTATCAATAAGAAAGATTTATAATACAAAGAATTGCAACGCTATCAAAAAAGTGTTGCATTTTTTTATAAAAATATCTAAACTCAATGCAAACATACAAATTTTCAGAAAGGAGAATTTAACATGAAAAAGAGTAGTTTAATTACTGTAGCGCTTGCTTCGTTGGTAGGATTAGTTGCCTGTAATAAACCAGCAGCAAAGAGCAAAACAGAAACCGCTATCGCTGTCTATATGGAGAAATTTTATCTCGATAACTTTGAAGACCCAAAAGGTGATCCATATGAAATGAAAGCATCTAGAGGAGAAACCACAGACGATATTTTCGAAAATGCTTTCTTCTTCAACCTCACATCAACCACTTTAGATACAGATAAGTATTATTTGATGCCTGAAAAAGAGGATTCATTCGCTTTTGTCACTCCATATTATTCTGGAATTACAGATGAACAATTAGCTGGCGTTGGTGAAGATGGTAACCCAATTCGTGATATTATTTTAAATAACACAGTTTATGATGCTGTTAATTCAATGTTTGCAGAAAAAGACCCTATTTTCAGTTTTGATCTTGCATATGTCACAGAAGGTGTTATTGAATTAATGGATATCAATGAAGATGGAACAAATGATTATGGTCACTCCATGTGGATTGAATATAACGAAGAAGACCAAGAAAACTTCACAGTCGCAATCGAATTTACAAGTTATATTTACAAATTCGAAGGTGATACAACATATTATTCAATCATCGAAGTAGCATTTGAAAATTACGAAGAAATGTAATCAAAATGCATTAATTCATAGAAAACTCGTTCGCTAATTGCAACGAGTTTTTTATTTTGCCTGAATATCTAAAAATAACTTGCCTGAATCTGATATTTTTTTTAAGATTTTAGTGGAGAAATTAAAATATGGCAATTATTACAGCAATATCGGCAGCACTAGCCTTAATCAATAGTGTTAACAATTTAAACCTAACCGCAAATAATTTGCGAATTGAAAAAGAGCATTTTTACACAGATGCTGTAAGCGATAGCGGCATCGGAAGAAGTTGATATTACTTCTTTTGACTGTACATATAACTCTGAAACAGGTAAGTATGATTGCGAAGTAGAAGGCATTAATAGTACCGATAATTATATGCGTTCTTTAAGCCTTGTTACAGTTGACAATTTTAAAAGCTATTCGCCTTTGGAAGATGATAATATTTTTGTTGGTTCTTTAGTTATGCCTGGAGAGTATTTCGTAATGAAATATCAAGCAGAGCGAAACATTCAACAGGACATCGCAGATTTTGAACCAGTTTTCTTCGGCGGAACAATCAATGAACAGATGATGCTTGAAAAAGATATAGAATATAAGGCCCACTCTATTTCTCACAATGTTGCAGAGTCTGAATATTGGTGTTACTACGACCTACAATTCAATAATGATTTGGTAAACAAATGGTCTGAAAACGGATTACAGCACATAATCTATTATAGCCTTAGATTATTTCTTAATTATGATGGCGTAGACTATTGTGTGGTTTGTGAACATTATAATAAGCCAAACAAAATAATAACTGCAAAACTTGTTTATAAGGAAGAGATCGATACTGATAAAATTACGATCAGTAACGCCTCGCTATATGCAGTTGGAGATTCAACAACTAAAGAATTTGACTTATATAGTGGATTGGGAATGACTTTGTTGATTTTGGGAATTATGGCTGCTGCCGGCATTGCTATACCAATTATAGCTATACCTACATTTTTTATAGTAAGAGGTATAAAAAGAAGCCGCAAAAAGCAATAAAAAAAGAAGAACTAAAGTTCTTCTTTGCTTTTTAGTTTTGTTTTCTTTACTCTTGTGTCTAAGCTATCTCTAAACACGAAGAATCTTTGATAGAGGAATTCAGTGATGAAGTTCACTAACATGACGATAGCTTTAACTAAGAATTCGTTCCACTCCAAGGTATCAATGAGATACATCTGCGCTAACCAGATTGATAGTGGTGCAAAGACTACGTAATACGCTAAGACTTTAAGCATCGCTACTGGAATATTATTTGCGCTTTGGAATGTATATCGACGATTGAATGTGAAATTCCAAATAACAGATAACACTAATGATATTAATGCTGGAATCCAGTAGATAGAATGGTTAAGTTCTGGATTAAGATCAGGAATTAAAGTTAATAAAGTAAATGATCCAAATTCAATAATTCCAGCGCTTGCAGCGAATAATGTATATTTAACCGCTCTAAAGATTTCTCTTCTCTTTTCTTCTTTAGTAAGTTGTTTCTTTTCGTTTTCCATAAGAGGATACTATAGTGCTTTTAATAATTAAAAGCAATAAATAAAAAATAAAAAGCCGAGAAATTCTCTCGGCAGTTTACTAATAGAAGGTTAATTATTTATCGAAGAATTCTAGGATATCTTCGTATACTTTTTGTTTATTATCTTCGTTAAGGATTTCATGTCTCATATGTTCTAAAGTGATAACAGAGACATCGTTAAATCCTGCTTTATGAAGATTATCCAATGATGCTTTTCTTCCTTTTTCGAGTCCAGTACATGGGTCAGCGTCACCTGCAATAAGAAGAATTGGCATTTCTTTATTAACGTCTTTATATGATTTAACTTTTCCCATTTGATTTAATAATGAGAATAATGCTTCAAAACTCGCTAGAGTAAATTCAACTCCACATAGAGGATCTTCAATATATTTATTAACATTATCTTCATTATATGAAAGCCAATCTAATTCTGTCTTTCTGTCTTTAATTGCTTTACCAAATTGACCAACCGCTAAATCGTTAATTAATTTAGAGTGACCTGTTGGTTTTTTAAAGGCTTTAATTAATCTAGTTAAACCTAAACCAACTCCACTTGCAGGATTAGGATTAACATATCCACTTAACGCTACTTTTTGATATTTCTTAGAATCATTTTGAAGTAAGACTCTAGTGATAATGGTTCCCATAGAGTGGGCAAAAATATAAAGTGGTAAATCTGGGAAAGTAGTCTCAATATATTTTGTTATTGCTTGTTGATCTTGGATGATAAGTTTATCTCCATCTTTATCAGCAATGTGTGATAATTGTGGTGCATCTTTTCCATGCCCTCTTAAATCACTAGTAATAACGTTATATCCGTGCTCTTGTAAGAAAGAGGCAAATGCAATATATCTTTCTTTATATTCTTCCATTCCATGGACAAACATTATATTTGCTTTTGCTTTTTGAGCTGGAAAAACGGATAACGAAAGCGAATAGCCATTCGCACTTAAAAGTGTGGTGTCTTGTTTATTCATAACATATATTCCTCGTAAATATTATAACTTCTTTTTATCGTTTTGTTTGCGGTTTCTTTTTGCTCACATATAATATATGCATACGGCTACACATTTATGGAAAAAAGACTAGAAACTTGTTTTGACACCTTCCCAAGAAGGAAAGAAATTGCAAAGTTTGTTGACCTTGTGAGAACTTTTCTTTTTCCAGGTTATTTTGAAAAAATGACTGTCAGTGAAGAAGAATATCTTTCCAAGAAAATCAAACTAATCAAAAAAATGTATAAAAGATATGTTTGCAGATATACATCTGATGAGTTTATTAAAGAATTAGACACTCTTAAGGGAAAACTTCTTCAAGATTTAGACTTTTTCTACGAAAGTGACCCTGCTAGTGAATCTAAAGATGAAATAGTTATTACTTATCCCGGCTTTTTAGCAATTACTTATTACCGTATCGCTCATATCATTTATGATTTAGCGGTTCCATATGTTCCTAGATTAATTACTGAACTCGCTCATAGTGAAACTGGTATTGATATTCATCCAGGTTGTAAAATTGGTGTTCCATTCTTTATTGACCATGGAACTGGAATAGTAATTGGACAAACTAGTGAGATTGGTAACTACGTTAAGATGTATCATGGAGTAACTTTAGGTGCTTTATCTTTAAAAGAGGGAAGAGATTTACAAAACGTTAAAAGACATCCAACTATCAAAGATAATGTTGTGATATATTCAGGAGCCTCTATTTTAGGAGGAGAAACAGTAATTGAAGAGAATTCAGTTATTGGCTCTAACGTCTTTATTGTTAACTCAGTAGTCAAGGGTACAAAAGTCGTGTACTCTCAAGACCTAATAAATAAATTTATTAATTAAAAAAGATGCGATTCTAAAAAGAGTCGCATTTTATGGAGAATAAATTCATGGGATTAAGATCAATCAAAGAAATATTTATTATCGGACATGGTCCTTCTTCTTCACATACGATGGGACCACATTTTGCGTGTGAATATATTCTTAAAAAATACCAAGATATCACTAAAGTGGTTGTCACTTTATATGGCTCTTTAGCGTTAACTGGAAAAGGTCACTTAACCGATTACATTATCGATATGACCTTAAAAGGGATTGATCACGAAATCATTTTTGATGAAAAAACACATACTAGACATCCAAACACCATGAAGTTTGATGTGACCACTAAAAAATCAAGATACATTGAAAATGTTATCTCTATTGGAGGAGGTTCTATTCTCCACGCCGATAATATCGATAGTAAAGCAGTAGGAGAAATATATCCTCATCAATATATGACAGATATCATGAATTACTGCTTAGAACACAAAATCTCTTTATATGATTATGTCTCAATGCACGAAGACAAAGATATCAAAGAATACTTTAAAAAAGTATTAAAAGTCATGGAGGCCGCTAAAGAGAGAGGATTAAAAGCAGAAGGATATCTTCCAGGTTCTTTAAAAGTTAGAAGAAAAGCTAAAGAAATGTATGAAGCAATGAATAACGGATCTGAAGGTATTAAAGGTAATGCCATGAAAGCAGCAGTAGCAGCCTACGCAGTTGCTGAAGAAAACGCTAGTGGAGGTATTATTTGTACCGCTCCTACATGTGGCAGTGCTGGAGTTATTCCAGGATGTATCGAATATCTTAGAAGCGCTAATCTATCAGATGAAAAAATCATCGAAGGACTTATGGTTGCTGGTTTATTTGGTATAGTTTGCAAGATGAATGCTTCCGTTAGTGGAGCTGAAGCAGGCTGCCAAGCTGAAATTGGAGTAGCGTGCTCTATGGGAGCAGCTTTAATTGCCTATTGCTTTGATAAATCAACCGTGGATATTGTTCAATCCGCAGAGATTGCTTTAGAGCATTCTTTAGGCTTAACTTGCGACCCAGTTAAAGGTTATGTACAAATTCCTTGTATAGAAAGATGCGCTTTATTTGCAATTAAAGCGATAAACGCTGTAAAATTAGCAGTCATCATTCCTGATGATGACATTCATGTCAGCTATGATGATTCAGTAAAGACCATGTATAAGACTGGTCTAGATATGAACGCTAAATATAAAGAAACGTCTCTTGGCGGTTTAGCGGAAATTATCAGTGGTGAAAAATAGGAGGATTAATATATGTATCGTAAAAATGCTTGGAAAAAATACGATGCCACTCTTGAAAAAGAAGTGATGAATTTTGCGGAAGGATATAAAGAATTCCTTTCAGCAAGCAAAACAGAAAGACTCGCTGTTAAAGAAGCAGTCAAAAGACTCGAGGCAAAAGGTTTCAAAAATATTGATACCTTAAAGAAAGTTGCTCCAGGAGATAAAGTTTACTTTATCAACAGAAACAAGAATGTCTGTGCCTTTGTTATCGGTGAAAAGAAAATCGCTGAAGGCTTAAGAATCTTAGGAGCACATATCGATTCCCCAAGAATGGATTTAAAAGAACACCCATTCTACGAGAAAAATGAATTCGCTTTAGCGGACACTCATTATTATGGTGGAATTAAGAAATATCAATGGGTTACTATCCCATTAGCCTTACATGGAGTAATTTGTCTTAAAAATGGTAAGACAGTTGAACTTCATGTTGGTGAAGATGAGAATGATCCAGTTGTTGGTATTTCTGATTTACTTATTCACTTATCCGCTGATCAATTAACTAAACCAGCAGCGAAAGTCATTGAAGGTGAAAACCTTGATGTCACAATTGGTAATAGACCACTTGAAGGAGAAGAAAAGAACGCCACTAAGGCATACGTCTTAAAACTTCTTAAAGACAAATATGGTGTTGAAGAAGAAGATTTTGTCTCTGCTGAAATTGAAGTTGTTCCAGCTGGAAAAGCTAGAGACTATGGTCTAGACCGTTCAATGGTAGCAGGCTATGGACACGATGATAGAGTGTGTGCCTATACTTCACTTATGGCCCTTCTTGATGTCAATAAACCAGAATATACTTCTTGCTGCATCTTAGTTGATAAAGAAGAAATCGGTTCAGTTGGCGCCACCGGTGCTCAATCACGTTTCTTTGAAAACGCGATTGCTAAATTAATCGAACTCTCTGGAGAAAGTGATGCTCTATGGAAAGCTAGACTCACCATGGAAAATTCTAAAATGCTTTCTAGTGATGTCTCTGCGGGGTTTGATCCACTTTTCCCAAGTGTTTCTGATCCAAATAACGCTGCTTACTTCGCTTATGGTCTTGTATTTAATAAATACACTGGTAGCAGAGGTAAGAGTGGTTCTAACGATGCTAACCCAGAATATTATGCTTGGATTAGAAAAGTTATGGATGACGCTAATGTTAACTGGCAAAACGCTGAACTTGGTAAAGTTGACCAAGGTGGCGGAGGAACAATTGCCTATATCTTAGGTAATTACAATATGAATGTTATTGACGCTGGTTTACCAGTCTTCAATATGCATGCTCCAATGGAAATTGTTTCTAAAGCCGATTTATTTGAAGCATATAAAGGATATGTTGCTTTCTTAACAAGCAAATAATTCGATGAAATTACTTTATTCCTTAAAGGATAATCAATTCCCTGACAATGGTTATAACCACACAAGGTCCATTGTCAGGGCTATTGTTTATAACGATAATAACGAGATTGCTCTTAACTACGTTCTTAGCGATGACAAGTTTGGTCATCGTGATTATTTTGAAACTCCTGGAGGAGGAGTAGAAAAAGGAGAAACTCTTATCGAGGCTCTTAAAAGAGAACTAAAAGAAGAAGTTGGAGCGGAAATCGATCAAATTGTAGAAATCGGTCGAGTAGTGGATTTCTATAATCTTATCTATCGTAGAAACAATAACCATTACTATATGTGTCATGTAACTTCACTTCATGAAAAGCACTTAACTGATAAAGAGATTGAATTAAATATTCAACTCAAGTGGATGAGCATAGATGAAGCGATTAAAAATTACGAAGGCACGAAAAGAACAAAAATCAGTTCGCTAGTAATCGATAGGGAGTTACCAATCTTAAAGATTGCTAAAGAAATGATGAATCATAAATAGGATATAATTGTTATTATATTTCTCTTTACAAACAGGAGATATTTATATAAACTATCTCTTGCGATTTGGCGAACGTGGTGAAGTGGTTAACACATCTGGCTGTGAACCAGACACTCGTGAGTTCGATTCTCATCGTTCGCCCCATTCTGTTTGAAAATGCTCCTGAAATAAAAGGAGCTTTTTTATTGTTCTTGTTCAAATCTAACTGCATACTTTTACGAAAAAATATGCAATTAAAATTGACACACATTTATCGCTATATTATAATATAGTCATGAAATTAATTAATTTAAAAGAAACTGTCCTAAACTTAAATGACCCTTTTATTATTTCTATGCTTCAAGCTGTAGAAATGAATAGGGGACGAACTTTTAATTTACCAACAAAAGTAAAGTTAAATAGACTTCATGATTTAAACAAAAGAAGAAGTGTTACTTCTAGTAACGAGATTGAAGGAATTAAAATTGACAAAATTCGAGAAGAGGACATCTTACTTAAGCATATGGATCCTGAAACAAAGGAAGAATATCTTCTGTTTGGGTATAACAAAGCTTTAGAGAATGTTTTCCAAGTTTATAAATATCAATCTTTGTCTGAATCTTATATTAAAGATTTACATTATTACCTTTACGAATCCTTAACTCCTGATTTTGGTGGGAAATATAAAACAGAACAAAATTACATACGTGAATTTGATAAGAACAATAATTTAGTCAGGACAGTTTTTATTCCATCAAAACCTGAAGATGTCGATGGTTTAATGAGCAATTTAGTTTATCAATTTAACGAATGTATGAAAGATATAGAATGCAATAAATTGCTAACTATTTTTGCTTTCATTCTAGATTTTTTGTGCATCCATCCTTTCTACGATGGTAATGGTCGTGTATCCCGCTTATTAACAACATTTTTACTTTTGAAATATGGCTATGAGTTAGACCAATATTATTCTTTTAGTTATGTTATATTGAATAACATCGATAAATATTATGAGTCTTTAGAAAAATCCTCAATTGGGTGGCACGAAGAAAAAAATGACTATGGTTTCTTTGTTCATTTTATGCTTGAATGCCTTAAAGAAGGTTATTCAAAACTAGCGTATATCCTTGAAGTAAATTCTATGGACAGTGTTGCAAATGAAAAAGTGTTGAGAGTTATAAATGATTGTAAAACCCCAATTACCAAAGGTGGTATTGAAGAAATACTTGTTAATCTATCAAGGACTACGATTGAGAAATCACTAGGTGAACTTGTTGGTTCAAAGCGTATTCAAATGATTCAAAAAGGCAAATACACTAAATATTATAAAATCTAACTGCATACTTATGCGCAAAAATATGCAATTAAAATTGATACACATTTATCGCCTACACTAGAGAAGAAGAGTGAAATTTCCCCCAAAATTTCGCCCAATCGGTTTGCTTATCCAAAAATGGTTATTACTAGAATCAAACATCCAGAGAGTCAATATGAAGGCATCAGAATCATTGATATCGGTGAATGGCTAGAAAAACAATAAAAAATTGATCTTTATAATGATCAGCCATACATTGGTCGTGTAGGCAAAAGATAAACAGCAAAATATGGCAGTTACAAAACTGCCTTTTTTATTTAAAATATTTATTAAGGATTAAAGGAAAATAGAATTAACCAATTCCCTTCCTAAATATCACTAAGAAACATCAAGCTTAATAAAGAAATAGACTCCATTAATAATAATGGAGCTTTTTTGTTTGTGTGGCACTTTTGTTGCACATGTGGTTGTAAATTAATATCGCATCTAACTATATACGTTGGGAGGACAGTATGAAAAACAAGTTTTATAGTATATTAGCATTAGGAGTTGCATGTTTGTTTAGTATAGGTGGAGCGGCTATGGTAGGGACTAACGCTTCAAAAGAAGGAAAATATTTAGAAGTTCACGCTGATGATCATTCTCATAACGGGACAACTTTTAGCGAATGGACTAGCAATAACTCCTTACCAAGTAGTGGAAGCTATTATTTAACTAACGATGTAACTATTTCTTCCACTTGGCAACCGTCAAATGGCACAAAGCTATGTTTAAATGGTCACGGTATTATAATGACGGGCACGGGAAACGCTATTCAAGTTCCCGCCGCTGGAAGTTTATATATCTATGATTGTAATAAAACCACAACTCATAAATATAAAATTGATGAAACAGGACTAGCAACTGTTAATGATGCATATGAAAGTGATTATGAAATTTTTTCAGGTGGTTATATTACTGGTGCTAAAGGTGTAAGCACTGGAGGAGCTATCTATCTCCCTGGTGGTTCTAGCAAAGGCAATACAACGAGATTATACATGTATGGCGGAACTATTATTGGTAATAAGACAACTGGAAATGGTGCTGCGATAAATTACACCTATAAAAAGAACATGAATAGTGAAATGGATATTCGTGATACAGTAATTACAGGCAATGTTGCTGATGGTAATTCTGGCGGTATTTTCCACCACGCCAATAACAGATCATTAACTTTAGTTAATACCAAGATCTATAAAAATGTTGCAGCATCTAGACCAGCGGGTTTATGTGAACAGGCGCAACTAAACGTTCAAGGTGATACATACATTTATGAAAATAGATTAAAAGATGGAAGTCCATCCGATATTTCTATCAATCATAGTGGCCAAACAGATACATTTAATATCACAGGTGAACTTAGTCAAAACGCTAAGTTTGGACTTGACGATATTCGTAGATCGACTATTTATAATTATTTCTCATATAATAACGGCATTCCAAATGAAGTATTCGTCTCCAATAGCAATAAGCTTGTTAGAAGAGATGGAAACAACGTTGTTTATAATAACGTTACTCCAACAGGATATAGTGGTGATTATGATGGTCAGCCACATTCCATTTCTCTTGCGCTTCAAGATGATACTATTGACCATACAATAAAATATGGCCTTACCGAAGGAACATATGATTTGGATACAAATCCAGAATTCACTCTTCCTGGTGATTATACCGTCTATTACCAAGTCACTATGGGGCTTAATACTCATAGAGGCTCAAGCAAAGTGACAATCAATGCCTTGCCTGTTGATTACACCGCTCCAACAGCAAAAACTGATTTACATTATACAGGTGAAACCCAAGCATTAGTGAATGCTGGATCTGCAACTAACGGGACCATGCATTATAAGGTTGATGATGGAGACTGGAGCACCGATGTAGCATCAGCTATTTCTACAGGTACTTATACAGTATCCTATAAAGTTGTGGGTGATGCTGGTTATGAAAGTACTGACCCAGCCTCTTTCCAAGTGACTATTTCTCCAAATGATAAATCAGCTTTAGTTGATAAGATTTTAGAAAAGAAGGATTATTATGATTCAATCAAAAATCAATATCCTGGAGTGGCAAGTGTTCTAGATGATGCAATTAAAGAGGCGGAAGCAGTGAGAGATGATGACAACAAAACAGTTCAAGAAATCGCTGATGCTGTAACTGCCTTAGATAATGCGGTCACAGATACTGAGAATACTATTCTTAAAGTGAATGAAATAATTGAAAAGATAAATTCTATCGGCGAAGTTACTCTTGAAAAAGAAGAATTGATAACTGCTGCTAGAACAGCTTATGATTCATTAAGTGATAAAGTTAAACCAGATGTTACAAACTATAATGTTCTCGAAGATTCAGAAGAAGCGTTGCAACAGATTAAGGATCAAATAGAGGCAGATAAAGTTAAAGCTCTTATTAATGAAATCGGAAAAGTGGAGTACACTCCAGAATGCAAAGGTAAGATTGATGAGGCTAGAGCAGCGTACGATAAATTAACTGATGCTCAAAAAGAATTAGTTACTAACAAGGATGTTTTATTTGAAGATATTGAACAATATGATCTTCTTGCCCACCAACCAACTGTTGAAGATAACGGTGTGAAAGTTGAAGGCAAAGATGGTGAATTAATCCCTGTTAATGTCACTGTCAAAGTGGAAGTCAAAACTTCTGTGCAAGCTCAAGAAGGCACGACTGAATATAGAAACATTCAAGAAGCCCTAGGAAATGATCAAAAGATCGCGAGTGTTTATGACATCAAACTCGTGAGAACTGTTGGTGGAGTTGAAACAGTGATTCAACCATCCGATATCAAGCAAGGAATGATTATTATCGTTGAGATTACTCTTCCTGATGGCTTAAATGTTGAAGAGCTAAAAGTTCTTCACATTCATAGTGAAAACGATATTTCTTTTATTGAAAACTACAAAATCACTGGTAATGTCTTGTCTTTTGAAACGGATAGATTAAGCGAAGTTGCCTTTGTGGTTCCGTTTACAGCTCCTCAAAGTGGCTTACCAGGTTGGGCAATTGCCTTAATTGTTATTGGTGGTTTAATTATCTTGTGTGGAGTCTGCTACTGTTTAGGATTCTTCCTCTTCAATAAATGGATTAAAGAAGGCGATAAAGCAATTAGATCTTTACCATTCGCTTTTGGCAAAAAAGAAGGCAAATCCAGATTAATGATTATGCCATTCAAATTTGTCTATCGTGACAGTAATGAAATCTATAAAACAAAAGAAGAAGCTCTTAGATAATATTATATTATTTAAATAAAAAAAGACGTCCATAGGTAATCTTGCGGACGTTTTTCTTTAGCTTAATTATTTGTTCTTAATTTTGTTAGATTTTTTATTTACATAGACGATTATGAGGACAATGCCGGCTGCTAGTAACGCAGCTAATAGTAGCCCTCCAACAATCCAAATAGTGGTAGTTATGGCGGCTACTGATATTGCCGTGTCTATAGTCTTTTCGTTACTTTTGCGATTATAAGTTGGAACAATTCCAAATACTTCTTTGACCGTTAATTCGTTTAAATCTAATTCTTCTGTGGTTTTAAAATTATGGCTGTCTTCAGTTGGAGAGAAATAATAATCTATCCCTTTATATGTTACGTGGACAACTTCTATAAAATAACGTGTAGCAGTTGAAAATGATTCATACAAATATCCATTATCACAGTTAGGATTCTTCTCGATAGTGATATTAGAGAACTCGATTGATGTATCAATCTCTCCATATATACAGTAAGCAGTAAAATCTATGTCACTAATTTCTTCGTTAGTAATATAAGGTGTTTTGGTTCTAACCTTTCCGTGAGGTATTAATAATTCACTGTCAAAAAGGCGTTCACAATCAGCATATGTTTCTTTGGATTGATAATTGTTATTGTCCTCTGTATTAAAACTAAATCTTCTTTTAAGAACGTACATTTCACCGTTATTGGTGAACTCGATAGTGTTCTTATATTTGTTACCCATTTTAACTGTTGAAACAACCGATGCAGAAACATCTTTTGTAGTAACATAGTCGTTCTTGTCAACCCAACAACCAGTTAACATAGTAACAACAAACAAAGAAGGTAAAATATACTTAAGTTTTTTCATATTTTTAAGTATACATCACGATAAAATTATCTTCAACAAATCAAGAAAAAAGACTCAATAACGAGTCTAATTATGCGAATAGGATTGCGAATAACGCCATTAACTGTTTGTGGTCGAGGAAGCCATTAATCTCATAGAGATAACCTCCACAATATTGTTTAATCATTCTTCCATCGTATTCAGCGATATATCCCCCACAATAACGTTTAATCATTCTTCCGTCAAACTCTAATAGGTAGCCCCCACAATATTCTTTAATGCGGTCACCTTGAATTTCATAAACATATGGACCACAGTATCTTTTAACCATATTGCCAGAGATTTCATATTGATATCCCCCACAATACTCTTTAATCATATTTCCGTTAATTTCTAAAATATAACTACCACAATATCTTTTTATACTTGCCATAATGCTTACCTACTTTATTTATAACTCTATGATATGTGTTTTTACTAGTGGTGGCAATTGTTTACAAAATAGCAATTCCATAAACAAAAGACTAGTTGAAGAGAAACTTGCTACTCGTTATATTTAAGAAGAATTTAAATAGAAGAGGTAAGTGATATGTTATTAGCAAAAATCTTTGAAGTAGTGATGTTAGCGCTTTTTGGTATTAGTTGGCCAATTAATTTACTGAAGTCAATTAAAAGTAAAAGTACAAAAGGGAAGAGTTTATTATTCCTAATTCTTATTGATACAGGATATATCTTTGGAATGTGTTCAAAATTTGTTTCCACATCATTTAATTGGTCCACGGACTGGTGGGTCTTTATGATTTATGCGATTAACTTCACCTTTGTCTCTTTAGATTTATCGATGTATTTCATTAATCGACATAGAGAAAAACAAACTCTCCTTGCCGTAGAATAAGCACCCAGTGGGTGTTTTATTTTATGTGATTTATTCTATATTTATGCTTTTCTATGACGGTGGATCCTATCAACATAAAGAAGCCGGAAATAAAGTAATACTTAATAGAAACACTACTAAATGTTATTACAACGCAAATATTCCGGAACAAGGAAAGATGAATAGAACTGCTTATATAGATAAAGAATTAGGTTTTGCTCTATATTACAAAGTTGAAACTGATATACAAGATCTATTAACCACAAATAAAACCTTGGAAGTTAAATCATTTACTACAATTAATGTAGAAGTACCTATTCCTCTTCCAAAAAATAACTGATAAATACAATATTTATGGCACAGAAAAATCTGTGCTTTTTATTTATTTTGATGTAATGAGATTTTTCTATTTTAAATTAATTCGTTTTTTAACAACTAATTTTTTGAGTGTTAGAATAGTTATATATAAAGCATATTTTTATAGGAGATAATTATGCCAAATAACAAAGAGAAGGTTTGTATTATTGGCGCAGGACCTGCTGGTCTTTCTTGTGCCATGTACCTTGAGAAAAAGGGATATACAGACTACAAAATCTACGAAAAGTTAAACAAGGTTGGTGGCAAATGCTGGTCACCAAAAATGAAAGTCAAACATAATGGCGTTGAAGAAGAGAGATCTTTTGAAACAGGCGCGATTATGGGTGCAATTACTTACCACGCGGTAAGTGAGATGGAAGAATTTGGAGGTTACTATCATAAAGGTCCAGACTTCAAAGAAGGCGAACCAAACATGAGAAGAGAATTCCGTAAACTCGACGGAACAATCGACCATCCATTTGAACCAAAAGTGAATTTCTCATTAAAGAAGACCTTTGGCTTACTAAAGCTTAAGAAACAAATGAAGAAACTCAACCACTTAATGCAAACAAAATATTACGGATATGATTGCTATGGTCATATCGGTGTCGCTAAAGGAGAATACTTTGGTATTTCTAAAGGCGTTGATGGATATTGTGGTGCCACTAAAGAGAACTCATTCCCTAACTATGTTAAGGGAACTAACCCAAACCTCAAAGATTTAGCCTTACCATTTTCTGAATTCTGTAAGATCAATGGAGTAGAAGAAGTCCAAAGAATTTGGATCGCTCCATTTACATCCTTCGGTTATGGATTCTTTGATGAAATCCCAGCAGCGCTCGTCATGAAATATCTTGATGTCACAACCGCTCTAGAGTTCGTTAATATGAAACTCTGGACATGGCAAGATGGCACTCAACAAATTTATGTCCACGTTAATGAAAAACTTAAACATCCTGCTATTTTAGAAACAGAAGTAGTGAAGGTTGAACGTCCTGAAGGTAAAGTCTTAGTGACCACTCGTGGAAAAGATGGCAAAGAAAAGACTGAAGAGTTTGATAAACTCATCGTTACAACTCCACTTGATTACTTCATTAACTACGCGGATGCCACTAAAGAAGAAAAAGAATTATTCTCTAAGATTATCCACGAAAGATATTGTGACTATATTGCCACATTTGACGAAGGCAAATCCCCAGTCATCTCTGGCTATATGGTGGAGAACATGGTCCCAGAAAGACTTGGACACGCGATGGTTTACTATAATAGATGGCAATGCTTAGGTAATGATTGCCCTGCAACAGTCTACGCTTTAGCAAATCACACTGGAACACCTGATGTTGACTTTGATGTCGTTATGAAGACGATGGATGAAGATATGAAGAAAGTCGGATTCCCAATCAAAGAAAAACATTACGCTCAAGAAGTATATTATTGCCCACACGTCAGTAGTGAAGACTACCAAAACGGATGGTACGATAGACTTGAAGCTTTACAAGGCACAAAGAATACCTATTACGCTGGAGAAATTATCTCCTTCGGTGATATGGAAGATACTTGTGC
>DFJP01000099.1 GCA_002373085.1 Caryophanales bacterium UBA3668
GTTCGATTCCGGTCCCGGGCACCAGTTTGTGAAAAAAAGGACTCATTTGAGTCCTTTTAATTTTGTTCAAATTGCAATTTATAAAGATTGTAATAATAGCCTTGTTTCTTTAATAATTCTCGGTGATTACCGCTTTCAATTATTTCACCATGAGACAATACAATAATCTTATCGGCGTTTTGAATTGTTGATAATCGATGAGCAACTATTAACATCGTTCCAATATTTTTAATATTAGATAGAGATTCTTGGATGACTAATTCTGTTTCAGTGTCAATATTCGCAGTTGCTTCATCTAATATCATTATTTGAGGCTTATGGATGATAGTTCTCGCAAATGAGAGGAGTTGTCTTTGACCTGTGGAGAAGTTTTCTCCTCTTTCAACAATCTTCTCTTCTAATCCATTATCTAAATGTTCAATAAATGAATCTGCGTTAACATATTTAATCGCATCATTAATTTCTTCTTCAGAATAAGAATCATCAAATAGAGTGATGTTCTCTTTTACTGTGCCAGTAAATAAGAAGACATCTTGGAGCATTTGTCCCACTCCTCTTCTTAACGAAGAAAGTTTTATATCATTGATATCAATATCATCAATTAAGATTTGTCCACCTTGAATATCAAAGTTACGGACAATTAAGTTAAGGATTGTGGTTTTACCTGCTCCAGTAGCACCGACAAAGGCGACTGTTTCTTTTGGATTGATGACAAAGGAAACATCTTTTAAAATCCAGTTTTCTTTATCATAAGAGAAATAGACATGTTTAAATTCAATCTTCCCTTTAAATTCATTAACTTCAATCGCGTTCTCATGGTCAACCACTTCAGGTTTGATATCAAATAAGTTATATAGTCTTTCTATCGCGCTTGTGGCACGCGTGATGTGATTAAGTGAATCCGCTAAAGATTGAACAGGTTCAAAGAAATAATTAAGGAATAAATAGAAACTCACAATAATACCAGCGCTTAATCCTAAAGTAACACCGAAATAGATAATTAAAGCGACAGATAGAATATAGATTAGTGACACTAATGGTCGATAAATCGAGAAAGCAATTGTAATCGCATATTTAGTTTTAAAGAATTCATGATTCTTTTTATTAAAGATCTTGTTATATTTCTCTTCTTCTTTGAAGAGTTGAATAATCTTCATGCCAGAAAGAGATTCATTTAAGAACTTATTTAAGTCTGAGAGCTGTGCTCTTTCTCGAGTAAAGATCTTATGAACTTGTTTCCAGAATAATAAAGAAATAACAAAGATAATAACTACTACTCCAGACATGATTAACCCTAATGTTGGAGAAAGGGCCATCATCCAAATATATGTTGCTAAAACTGTTAATAAGTCTTTAGCAATCTTCACTACTGTTCCTGTAAAGAATTCGCTTAATTGAGAAGTATATGAACAGACTCTAGTGACTAAAGAGCCAACCGCCATATCATTGAATTGGTTTTGGGACATGTTTTCAACATGTTCGAAAACTTCCATTCTTAAAGAATAGACAATTCTTTGACCAGCCTTAGTAAGAATCATACTTTCTAAGAAGACAAAAGTTTGAGCAAATAAAGCAATTCCTAACGCTGTTAAAGCAATAAGGATAATATTACCAAGTACAACATTATCTCCGATGATGTAATCAGCAAAGAAACCATTCACTCTAGGAGTTATAACTCCTAAACCAACATTTAAAAGAATCAAAAGGATTGAAATAATAAAGGACTTTTTCTCTTTTGAAATGTATTTCCATGTTCTTTTTAGCATCTCTTTATTAGAGATTTTTTTCTGAACTAAAAGATCAGCCATTTACTGTTTCCTCCTTTCCACTACTTAATTTTTGTAAAAGGACCATTCTTGAGAATGTATCACTTGTTTTAAGGAGATTCTTTGGAGAATCAAAAGCTTCTAAGTTACCTTTATTTAAAACGATAACTTTATCCATTCCCATAACTGTAGAAACTCTAGAGGCCACAATAATTGTGGTTTTACCTTCTCTAGCCTTTTTTAAGTTCTTTAAGATGTTCTTTTCGGTTTTTAAATCAACCGCACTGACAACATCATCTAAGATTAAAATTGGAGAGTCTTTATAGAAGGCTCTTGCTAAAGATATTCTTTGCTTTTGTCCTCCAGAAATAGTCGCTCCATTTTCCGCTAAGAATGTATCTTCTTTATTTTCAAAGTTATCAATATCTTTTTTAACATCACTATTAACTAAAGCAGCAAAGAATTTCTCTTCATCATATTCTTCTTCACTAAATGTAATATTCTCTTTAATAGATCCACTAAAAAGGAAGTTATCTTGAGGAGAGATAGCAAAAGCATCTCTAAGAGATGATAAAGAGATATTCATCGCATCTTCATCATCTAAATAGATTGTTCCTTTATCGACATTATATAGTCTTGCTAAGGTATTAACTAAAGTGGATTTACCACTTCCAACAGTGCCTACCACTCCAATCATTTCTCCTTTTTTGATATCTAAAGTAATATCGGTTAAAGCATTTTTAAGAGCCCCTTTATATTTAAAAGAGAAATGTCTAAAGGAAATGTTTCCTTCAATCTTTTTATCAATTACGTCTTCACTATCTTTTAACTCAAGTGGTAAGTCTAAGAAATTCGCCACTCTTCGATATGAAGTTCTTGCTTTAGAGAACATTGTAATAACTTGTCCTAAGGCAATCATTGGCCACACTAGAGAATAAAAATACCCTTGGAAAGTCACAAGTGGACCAGCTTCTAAAATAATATCTACTCCAAAGATATTGATTGGAGATCCCGTAATTGTGCCATAAACAAACCATCCTCCAAAACCTAAGATAATTGCGGCGACTAAAGCGATAATAATTTCGATTAAAACATCAAAGAAAACAGAGATGAATGTGAATTTCACATTCGCATCACGGTTTTTCTCCGCTAATTTTCTAAAGTTATGGATTTGTTGTTTTTCTTTAACGAAAGCTTTAATAACTCTAATACCGGTGAAACTCTCTTGAGAAAAATCATATAGACTGTCATTACTTTCTTGACGCATTCTCCATCTATATGACATATGTCTTTCGCATAATGCACCCGCTAAGGCGATTAATAAAATTGGGATTAAAGCAATTGTCGCTAAAGAAGTATTTAAGATAAACATTTTGGTTAAAGCTAAAACTGTTAAGAAAGTTCCATCAATTACCATTAAAGAACCCCAGCCTAAAAACTCTTGAAGAGTCTCTAAGTCATCCGTGGCCCAAGACATAATATTTCCAACTTTATTATTGTGATAATAAGTAACATCAAGTTGCTCAGCTTTTAGAAACATCTCTTTTCTTAAATTCTCTTCAATTCTTTTAGAAGCATAAAATAAAGAAAGTCTCCAGAGAATTCTTCCGATAAATAAAACAAAAGCCACAACCACTACTTCGATAATTGTGCTAATGAAATATTGGCTTTGAACATCAATCGTCCCATCTTTAGATAATTTATCAACTAAGCCACCAATAACTTCTGGTATACGGAGTTGAAAAATATCAACCGTTACTAAAGCAGCAAGTCCAATCAAAAAGAAGATAACAAATCTTGGATAGTATTTTCTAACGTATTTGCCCCAAAGAAGAAACATACTATTTATTCTTCCCCTTTTTGTTATGAACTAAATAGAAAATTAAGAAGGTAATTCCTCCAAAGAGGAAATAGCCTGAAAAATCTATTCCAACATCTGCAATCGCGAATACTCTACCAGGAGCGAATAATTGCATTAATTCACTTATGAACGCCACTAATAAGCCAGTAAAGATAGAAGAGATAATAATCTCTACTTTTCTTTTATCTAATCCTTCATTAATTAAGCAATATGTAATGGTAGTAAGAATTCCACTAACACCGAATAAACCAAAATGGCCAACCAACTTTCTAATAACGTAATGTGTAGTTTCTGGATCAGTCACAATTGGAGAATTAGGATTAATGTTTTTCACGAAATCGATAAAGATTTTGGTAACACTAAAACTTTGATTCGCACTTCCTTCTCCTCCAATTCCACCTTCAACAATAATAAAAACATTAACGGCAATAGAGAGAACTAAGAATATATAGAATGCAATCGTTGTCTTTTTCATGGATAGAAATAATTTTATATGAAAATTATATCTAAGTGCTATAATAATCACTATGACGAAAGAAAAAATTGAAGAATTATTAGTGAAAGTCCTTGGTGAAGGAGCAGAAATCGTTCACGAAATGTTAGGCGGAATGATGAATATTTCTTATCTAGTCAAAGACAAAAATGATAAGAAATATATTATCTATATTCCAACCGAACAAGCTAATGAAATGGTTAATCGTCCTTTAGAAAAAGAACATCAAAGAATTATCTACGAGCTTGGTCTTACTAGTAAAAACGTCTATTTTGATGAAAAAACTGGTATTAAAATCAACGAATTTATTGAAGGTGATTCATTAGATAAAATCGCTGGTTTTGATTATGACAAGATCGCCACTATGTTTCATAAACTTCATAATTCTGTCATGCTCTCACGAGTGGACTACGCTCCATTTACGAGATTTATCAATGAATATGAAAAAGAGGCTCTTCAATATGAAGAACCATCTCAAATTTATAAAGAATTAAGAGATTTCCTTTTCTCAAAGAGAAACTTCTTAGAATCTCAACCACTTGTCTTATCTCATAATGACGCTCAAAGAAGCAATATCGTTAAAACTCCTAATGATGAATATTATTTCATTGATTTTGAGTTTGTTGGTAATAACGATGAGATTTATGATATCGCCGCCTTTGGTAACGGAACAGTGTCCGAAGGAAGAAAATTACTTGAAAAATATTACGATAACAATCCAAGTGATAACGAGATTAGAAGATTCTACTTATGGAGAATCTATATTTCTCTACAATGGTATAACGTCGCTATTACAAAGCACTATCGCGGAGAAGGAGAAAAGCACGGATTTAATTTCTTAGATGTTGCTAACCACTTCTTAACCAACGCTAAAGATGCATACGATGGATATCATTTAGAAATCAAAGACCAAGAAGTCGAAGATGATACAGTTAAACTCATCATCTCCACTTTAGATAAAGTTCGTCATTTCTTGAGAAAAGACGGAGGAGATTGCGAATTTATCTCCTTTAACGATGGAATTGTCTACGTTAGAATGCAGGGTGCTTGCCAGGGCTGCTCTTTTGCATATAACGATATCAAAGATTTAGTGGAAGTTATTCTTCAAGAAGAAGTACCTGGTGTAGTTGAAGTCCGTTTAGCGGATTAAGATACTGGGGTGTAGCCAAGCGGTAAGGCAGTGGACTCTGAATTCACCATTCACTGGTTCGATCCCAGTCACCCCAGCCATCAAAGTATTTAAAAAGTCAGCTCAATCGGCTGACTTTTCTATTTTATAGAAGGATATTTTCTTTTCTATTAACAACGATGTATCCCTTACGGTTATATACATCTTTGCGGTTATAGGTGATTTTGCCTCCATCTGGTTCGACGAATAAGCCACCGGCTTCTTCAACGATGATTTGGCATGCACCTGTATCCCATTCTTTTGTACCTGCGGACATACGATATGTGATTTCCGCGAGGCCTTCCGCAATACGGCATGGTTTTAAGGAAGAACCATACTTCATCACGTGTTTAATTTTATCACTATGTTTTTCGATAAGTTTTAATTCTGTTTCATTTGTGTGGAAGACGCTCATTAAGCCGCTTAAGTCTTCTAATTTGTCATTAACATGAATCTTGGCATCTTTGCCATTAACACGGTGATAAGCACCATTACCTTTACTAGCGAAATAGATTTCGCCAGTCACCGGAACAACGACAACGCCAACGACTAATTCGTGCTTATAAGCGAGTGCGATGTTTGTGGTAAATCCACCATCTCTAGCCACGAAATCTTTCGTGCCATCAACTGGATCAACAATCCAAACATAATCATTGGATAATCTTTCTTCATTATCTTCAGATTCTTCTGTTAAAAAGGCATGTTCAGGAAATTCTTTATGGAGGTATTCACGGATGATTTTATCCGCGGTCTTATCCGCAATAGTAACTGGAGAATTATCTTCTTTGATTTCAACATCAAATCCTTTTTCATAAATCTCCATGATTTTGACACGGGCTTTATTGCCTGCATCAATCGCGGCTTGTAATTCTTTTTCCCACATAATTATTTGTTCTCCTTTTGATAATCGGAAATAGCTTTATTTAAATCTTTAATAATCATGTTTACTGTTTCCTTACTCATGTCATTAAGCGTGACACCAGCAGCAAGGAAGTGACCA
>DFJP01000062.1 GCA_002373085.1 Caryophanales bacterium UBA3668
TAATTCAATTGCCGAGTAAGTTCACTATTAAGGAATTATGAACGTGAAAGAAAAGAATTTATTTCTCTATTTATGCATCGCTTCTACTGTTGCATTTTTATTATGCGGATATTCCCTTATTCAATGCTTTGCTTTTGAAGGAGAAGGAATTGAATTAGGAAGTCATGTTTTAGAGATTTCTTACTTATTCCTTCACCTTATCTTATGCGCGATTATCTTCTATTTATCTTTTAGAGCAATGAAGTTTGGCTCTTTCTTTATCAAAAACGTGATGTTTGATGAAAATGGATGTCCTTCTAAAGGTAAATGGATTACCGTTGGTGTATTTTTTGCTATTTCACTAACAATCTTTGTTTATTCTTTATGGCAAACTATCACTATGAATTTACCTTTAGCAAACGAATTAGGAAAGATCGTTTGGCATGACATTATGAATGCGGCATGCGTTATTTCTTTCCTTTTATCAGCGTTTTTGATTTACCCAACTTTCCCATACAATAAGTCAAATAAAAACGCGGAGTAATCAATATATTTGCATGCATCTATAAATAGATGTAAAATAAATAATAAGAACAAATATTTTTAAAAGTAAAAGGAGGTTTTTCTATGAAAAAATCTTTACTTATCGCTTCGACTTTAGCAATGTTTCTAGGAGTTGGGGTAGCCGCTGGTGCATCTCATAATTCCTATAGAGCTCACGCTATTGAAGCTGATAAAGCAGTTTATTTGTTACCTAATAATGATTGGAAATCTGATAGCGCTAGATTTGCCATGTATGCATTTAATGACACCACTTCATATTCAAACTGGTTTGATATGAGTGTTGTTCAAGGAACAAGTTATTACACTGCAACAGTTCCAACTGAAGCGGATACAATCATCTTCTGTAGAATGAATGGCGCTGCTTTAGAAAACAAATGGGACAACAAATGGAACCAAACCGGAAATCTTACTGTTAGTGAAGCAGATGGTAATATCTATAACATTACTGGTTGGGATGGTGGAGAATGGAGTAAATTAACTTATCACACTTCAGATCCAACTGATGATGGAGAAGGCTATTACATTGTTGGCACTAAATCCAGTTGGGGATTTACAGGCGCTACTAAATTAGGTGCTGGTGATGATGATAATATTGCTATGTTATTAAATTATCAAACAGCCGCTAATGAAGAATTCAAGATTAGAGGATATAACGCAACTACACATATCTCCAGATGGTATGGAGTTAACGGATCTGATAATTATGTCGCTGATGGTGCTAAAAAAGTTAATGTCTATTTAGCAAACGATGAACATTTATATGTTTCTGATGTTCCAGATGTTGCTAACGAAACTGGTTATTACCTTGTTGGCACTAAAACAAACTTTAAGTTTGAAAACGCTCCAAAATTACCAGCATATGCTGGCGATGCTCAAGGTAATATTACAATCTTAGAAAACTACTCTGCTGTTGGTGGAGAAAAGATTAAAATCCATTATTACGATGTAGAACATAGTTCTGATAGATGGTCATTCTATGGTGGAACCGCTATCGATGGAGTTGGTGAAGCTGATGGAGATGGAAACTTTGTTTTCTCGGCAGCATGGCCAGTTGATATTTATGTTAAAGAAGTGAATAGCGAGCTTAAGTTCTATGTTTCTAAACATACTGGTGATTTATTTAATATCGGTGTTGTTGATAGATTCTTTGAAGGAAAGGCCATGGTCAGTTTTGAAAATGGCAAGAATCAACTTGGCGCTGTTGGTAGCAAACTTGATGCCGCTGTTGTCAATAAAACTGGTTATGTCTTTAGAGGATTCTATACTAACGTAGCCTGTACAACTGAATTTGATATGAACACTGTACTTGATGGTTCAGAAGGTCCACTACAAGCTAAATATACAAAAGTTGGCTACTATGTCGCGGGTGACGCTACTTATACCGGTAGTGCTGATACTGCTTGGAAAGTTGATGGAGCAACAATGTTATCTAGCTCATGCGCAGATCCAAACAATATGCTTGAAGGTTCAGTAACAATTCCTAATTCTGCAAGTGAAGAGCATCCAGTCTCTGTTAAAGCACTTGAGTATTTAGATAATGGCAAGTGGGGCGCTATCACATATGAATTAGGCACAAATTATAGTTATGTCTCATTAGATAATGATAGTAACTTCGTATTCACCAAAGGTGGAACATTTGCAGTTTATGTCAATTATCCAGATGGAGAAGGACATATTAAAGTCTGGCTTAATGAAGGATTAGAAGCATTCTTAACCAAATTCTTAAGTGAAGTTAGTGATACATGTACTTCTATTCTTGGTGGCACTAAGACTATTGAAAACTTAAAGACAGTATGGACTGAACAAAAAGCTGCATACTTATCTCTTGGAGATAGCGAAAAAGAAAACTTCACATCTAAGACCATTAATGATGGTAAAGAAGATGGCACAAGAGTGGAACAAGTTATCGCTAAATATAAATATATTGTTACTAAATACGGCACACAAAACTTTGAAGACTTTATTTGGGGACAATCATATAATCCAGCTTCTCAATTAGATAATGTGTTTAATCCTAATAATGACAGCACAATTATTATCGTTGTTATTGGAGCAACCGCTGCTGTAATTGCAACAGGCTTATACTTCGCCTTTAAAAAGAAACATAACTAATTAGTTATTTAAACAAAGACCGAGGATTTCAAATTCTTGGTCTTTTTTAACCAACAAATGATAAATAGTCGGGGCGTCAACCCCGGCTATTTTAATTTCATTAAAAGCAAAAATGTATTGCCTACCATATCTATTTATAATAGAATGAATCTAATTTCCATCATTTTATACTATCAGAGAGAGGAGACTCTTATTTTATGAAACGAAAAGGATTGTTTATTACTATACTATCTACGATGCTCTTAGGTGTCGGTGTTTTTGCTGGTGTTTCATCCGTTAGTGAGAATGCACCGGTCGAGAAGGCTGAAGCTGCTTCCTATTCTGGTAGTGTCATCATCAAGAAAAACGACAACAATATGAGATGGACTGGTTGTAAACTTACAGCATGGTTATTTGCAGGAAACACTGGAACGTGGGGTACTGCTGTTCAAAATACTGACACTTTATATCAAGTTTATTCTTGGGAAGGATTAGCTTTTAATCCAACTGGGATTATTATTTTAAGAGTTGCTGATAACTGGAGCAAATATTCGGACCCATGGAAAAACCCATATTGTAGAACTGGTGACATTACACTAGATGATTTATCTGTAATTTGGATGAATGGTGATGCTTCGAGCGATGGAAACTATGGTACTTATACGGTTGATGCAGTTGTTAAAGGCGGAGCGTCTCAAGATTGGACAACACCAACTGTTAATACAAGATTATCCAACATCAAAGTTAATGAAGATGGCGTACTTGAAGCTTATGGTACAGTTACATTAGAAGCCAACACATATTTTAAAACATTGAAAGCTAATTCTACTTGGTGTGGTGCTTATAGCGCACATGATTCAATTAAATCGAACTTTAATGGTGGCGGATCTAGTAACATTCACAACATCAAAGCAGGAACATATGAATTCTATTTTGATTACGAAGGTTGCTCAACATACATCACAGATCCTGTTTATGCAGCCGCTGATGAATGGGCACAATATTTCTTAAGCCACGTTGGATGTGATTCAACAGGCGTTAAACTTCCAACAGGATGGTCTAATTGTGCTACTGAATATGGAAAATTAACAGGTGCATCAAAAGATTTAATTTATGGCGCTACAGCAAAACAAGATGGTTCATATATTGAAAAAGCAGTTGCTAGATATGACCACGCGCTCGTTTCTCACCCAACACTAGATAGATTTATTAAAAATAGTAGCAACGTTTCTAGAGCGGTAAGTTCACCATTTGGAATCCCAACGGAGACAAATAATACTCAAGCAACAATTACAATAGTTGTTACAACATTGATTAGCGTTGTTGCTGTTGGTGGCTTCTTCTTATTAAAAAGAAAGGCTCGTTAAATAAAGAATTAAGGGGATTGAAAAATCCTCTTTTCTTATGGGAAATTTCCCATATAGGAATAGTTGTTATTGAAAATAAAAAATCTATGTTTTATTATTTGAGTGTCTAACAAAAAGGATTACATATTTTATGAATAAACACTTAGGTATTTTACTTGCCGTTTCTTCACTTCCTGGTAATCACGGAATCGGCGATTTTGGTGAATCTTGCTATAAGTTTATTGATTGGTTAAGTGACAACCATTATGAATATTGGCAAGTACTTCCATTAAACCCTCTTGGCCCAGGATATTCTCCATATATGTCTACATGTTCTAACGCTTTAGAGTTTAGATATATCTCACTAGATTTAGTGACTAAGATGGGACTTTTACCAAAGGTACCACACCATAATAGTGGTTGCACTAAAGTTGACTTCTATGATGTTGGAGAATTCAAAAGAAGAGAATTATATCTTGCCTACCGTAAATTCATCAAGAACCATAGTGAAACACTTCACAAATTTAAAACCCTAAATCCATGGGTTAGTGACTACGCAACATTTGAAGTATTTAAAGAAATGAATGATCACAAAACATGGAATGAATGGGACATAGAATATTTAGATTATTTTAAAACTCATAACAAACCACCAAGAAGATATAAAACAGAAATTAACTTTGTTGTCTTCCTCCAATATTTAGCGCTTAAACAATGGAAACGCGTTCTTAGATACGCGAGAAAGAAAAACGTTAAGATTATCTGTGATATGCCATTCTACGTTGGTTTTGATGGAGTAGAATGCTGGCTTAATAGAGATCAATTCCAAATCGGTCCTGATAACAAGCTATTTGAGGTTGGTGGAGTTGGTCCGGATGCCTTCTCTGATGTTGGTCAATTATGGGGTACTCCTATCTATAACTTCGATAGGATGAAACAAGACAATTATTCACTTTTAGTGAATAGAATTGGTTATCTTGCCTCATTATGTGATTATTTACGCATTGACCATTTTAGAGCTTTTGATACCTATTACGTCATTCCTGCAGGAGAAGAAACTGCTAGAAATGGTGTATGGAAGATTGGACCAAGAGAAGAATTCTTTGATGCCTTACTAAAGAAATATCCAAACATCAATTTAATCGCTGAAGATTTAGGTGATCTTAGACCAGAAGTATTAGAACTTAGAGACCACTATAATCTTCCAGGAATGTTCATTTGTGAATTCACCATCTTTGATTTAAATAACGAAAGCACTAATAGACAATTAGTCTATCCTGGAACACATGATAATGAGACACTTTACGGTTGGTTCCTTAATCTAAATGATGAACAAAAAGAGTTCATTGCCAAAAGATTAAATGTTCCATTTGATGAGAAGTTATATGATGAGATTGTTAAATACATTTATACAATTCCTTCACTTATGACTATCTTCCAGCTTCAAGATGTGCTTAAATATGACAATAGTGCGAGAATGAATTATCCAGGAACAGTTGGAGATCCTAACTGGACATGGAAATTAGCGGATTTCTCGTTTGTTAACGAAGTTAAATATCCAGACTTTAAGTGGTTTGAATAGATAATTAGACTATTAACGGATATGAATAAATATCCGTTTTTGTTTTATTATTTTTCTAGTTACCACTTAACAGAGATTTATTCATTATTGTATAATGACCTTGTATGGCATTCGGATTACTTTACGACTATTTAATGGGACAAAGCATTGATGCATATACATACTTTGGCGCTCACTTTGAAAAAAGAGATGGTGTTGAAGGTGTAGTTTTTAGATTATATGCACCAATGGCGAGTGATGTTTCAGTTATTGGAGATTTCAATGATTGGAGTGTCTATGCCCACAAAATGAACAAGATTGATGATTGTGGTGTTTATGAGATTTTCATCCCAGGACTTCAAAATTATCAATCCTACAAATATCACTTTAGAAATGCGAAAGGAGTATATGTAGACAAAATTGACCCATATGCATTCTTTAGTGAAGTTGCTCCAGGAACTT
>DFJP01000031.1 GCA_002373085.1 Caryophanales bacterium UBA3668
TCTTAGATAAATTATCATCCTAGACAAAACATGGCTTACAGGATCGAAGACTCACTTAAATAGAAAAGAGAGAAGCAAATGAATCTTCCAACAAAAATCACATTCTCAAGAATTATTGCAACAGTTATCTTAATTGTTACATTATTTGTTTTGTCTATTATTCCAAATATTCAAACACCATTATTAGGTAATTCAAGAATTAACCTAATTTTCTTAGTATTATTTGTTTTCTTTGTCGTCGCGAGTTATACCGATCACTTAGATGGCAAATTAGCGAGAAAAAACAATCAGGTTACAGATTTAGGAAAATTTTTAGATCCTGTTGCTGACAAATTGTTAGTCAACACAATGACGATTTTCCTTACAGTTCCCGCAGTTTTTGCTCCATATGCACATGAACAAGTAGCGTTATTCCCAGTTTGGTGCGTTATCATTATGGTCGCTAGAGACACTGTTGTTGATGCTCTTAGATTTATCGGAGCTCAAAAGGGAGTTGTTATTGCTGCTAACATTTTTGGTAAATTAAAAACTGTCCTACAAATGGTGGCAATCGGTGCCGTTTTATTAAACGATTTCCCATTCCATTATTTATATCCAAATTTCGTAAATCCATATCTCTCAGTAACTGCTATTCTTGTCTATTTAGCAACTGCAGTTTCTCTTATTAGTGGAGTGATTTACGTCGTTCAAAACAAAAAGGTTTTTATTCCTGAAAAGAAGGAAGAAAAATAAATTATGACAAGTGCAGACATCAATCGTCTATTTAGAGAAAAAGGTAGAACTTTAGGCTCGGTTGAATCATTTACTGGAGGAGGTTTTGCTAAAGACATCACTTCAGTTAGTGGAGCGTCTCATTTCTTTAAAGGTGCGCTTGTAACTTATGCGACAGAAGAAAAAGCCCGTATCCTTGGTATTCCGTACACTGATATTGACCAATATGGTGTTGTCTCCCAAGAAATAGCCGGCCAAATGGCAGGCCATGGTAAGGCTTTACTCAATGTTGATTACTGTGTTTCGTTCACTGGAAATGCAGGTCCTACCGCAATGGAAGGAAAGAAGGTTGGAGAGATCTATATTGGTGTTGCCTTTTATGATCGAGTCCAAGTTTTCTCTTATCAGCTTGATGGAACCCGAGAGGAAATACAAAAAGAAGCAATTAAAATTGCTTACGAAATTTTAGAAAAAATAATTGAAGAAAATAATTAAAAAAATCGCATTTTCTTCCTCTTATTAATAGTGAGGGCACATTTATGGCAAACAAAAACGAACTAAATGAAAAAGAACTCGACGAAGTTCTAAAACAAATCCAAAAAACATTTGGTAAGGGAGCAGTCATGAAGCTTGGTGAAAGACCAGCGGTTGATGTTGCTGTTATCCCTTCAGGCTCACTTTTACTTGATGAGGCTTTAGGTGTTGGTGGTTATCCAAAAGGAAGAATCATCGAAATCTTTGGTCCAGAAAGTAGTGGTAAGACCACCTTGGCACTTCACGCGATTGCGGAATGTCAAAAACAAGGAGGACGCGCAGCGTTTATTGATGCTGAACACGCGATCGATCCTGTATACGCGAAGAACTTAGGCGTTAACATCGACGATTTAATTCTTTCTCAACCAGATAGTGGTGAGCAAGCTCTTGAAATCGCAGAGATGTTAGCTAACAGTGGAGCAATCGATTTATTAATCGTTGACTCTGTTGCAGCCTTAGTCCCACAAGCTGAACTCGATGGTGAAATGAGTGATAACTCAGTAGGTATGCAAGCTAGACTTATGTCTAAAGCAATGCGTAAACTTGCTGGTATTCTCAACAAGAAAGAATGCGCAATTATCTTCATTAACCAACTAAGAGAAAAAGTCGGTGTAATGTATGGCAACCCAGAAACCACTTCTGGAGGAAGAGCGCTTAAATTCTATGCATCTATCAGATTAGATATCCGTAGAACAGAAGCGATTAAAACTGGTAGTGATGTTACCGGTAACACATGTCGTATCAAAGTAGTGAAGAACAAAGTTTCTCCACCATTCAAACAATGTGAAATCGACATCATCTATGGACAAGGTATTTCTAAGGAAAGCGAAATTCTCGATCGCGCAGTCGAACTTGGAATCATCAAAAAGAGCGGTTCTTGGTTTGAATACGAAGGCAATAAGATTGCTCAAGGACGTGATTCCGCTAAGGAATACATCAAATCTAATGAGGATGTAAAAGAAAAACTTCTTGCTCAAATTAAAGAAGCAAAGGAAACACAAGATTAATTAGAGATTAATGTGGTGAGTCAGTCGCCACATTTTTCTTTTATTTAAAGAGGCAGAGCAATTCTTACTTTTATAACAATAAAAAAGCACTTATAATATTTTTGTATCTTTCGTAGAGATACTTATCTATAAATTCTCAATAGAGAAATTGATTTATCAGGTTATGCCTGTTATTCATAGAGATCATACTTAATCATGTTTTAGGTAGGTTTTTAGGTAAATAGTCTTTTGACTATAGTTTAACTAGAAAGGAAAAAACAACATTTATGATGCCAATTTGGTTAGGAATTCTTTTGGCGTTTGTTGGCTTACTTCTAGGCGCAGCACTTATTTTCTTTGTTCCATTTTTTAAGAAACAAAGAGATCAAAACAAAGCGAACAAAATTATTAGAGAAGCAGAAATCAAAGCGGAGCACATTATTAAGAATGCTCAACTTGATGGAAAACAAACGATCAACGAAATGAAAAACGAAGCAGATAAGGAAATCAAGGAGAGGAAGCTTGAAATATCTGCTCAAGAAAACAAACTTCTTCAAAGAGAACAAAGTATCGATCGACGTGATACCGCTCTTATTCAAAAAGAGAACACTCTTGATGAAAAGAACGAAACACTTAATCGTCGATTAAAAGATGTCGATAAGAAAGAAGCGGTCTTACAAGAAAAGATTGATTCCATTATTGTCGAACTTGAAAAGGTTGCTCAAATGTCAACCCAAGAAGCTAAAGATGAACTCTTTGCTAGAGTAGAATCTAAAACTTCTAGAGAAATTGCTCAATACATCAAAAACAAAGAAGATGAAGCTAAAGAGCAGGTTTCTACTAAAGCACAAGAAATGCTTGCTTTAGCAATGTCTAAATACGCTCAAGAAACAACTATTGATAAGACAGTCGCGGTTGTTGCTCTTCCTAACGATGAAATGAAAGGAAGAATTATTGGTCGTGAAGGACGTAACATTCGTACACTTGAAACTCTTCTTGGTGTCGATTTAATTATCGATGACACTCCTGAAGTTATTACTGTCTCTTGCTTTAACCCAATTAGAAGAGAAATCGCAAGAATGGCGTTAGAGGCTTTAATTAAAGATGGCAGAATTCAACCAGGAAGAATTGAAGAGATTGTTGAAAAATGTAAACAAGAAGTCGATGAGACAATTCATAAGACTGGACAAGATGTTGCCTTTAAACTTGGCTTACCAAGAATTAATCGCGAACTCTTAGATTATGTTGGTAGATTAAGATACCGTACATCTTATGGACAAAACGCTTTAGAGCACTCTATCGAAGTTTCTTACCTTGCTGGAGTTATGGCTGCTGAACTTGGTTTAGACCAAAATTTAGCAAAAAGAGCAGGTCTCTTACACGATATTGGCAAGGCTGCAGACTTCGAAGTTGATGGAAGCCACGTTGAAATCGGTGCACGTTTAGCTAAGAAATATGGTGAAGGAGATGTCGTTGTTAACGCGATTGAATCTCACCACGGTGATGTTCCTGCTAAATACATCATTTCTCACTTAGTCCAAGCCGCTGATACTTTAAGCGCTGCTAGACCAGGTGCAAGAAGTGAAATGCTTGAAAACTACATTCAAAGAATTGAAAAACTCGAAGAGATTTGTAAGTCCTATGATGGAGTTTATCAAAGCTACGCAATGCAATCCGGTAGAGAATTACGCGTTATGGTAATTCCTGAAAAGATTGATGATATTGGAGCATTTAAACTTGCTAAAGATATCAAAGAACGTATTGAAAACGAAATGACCTATCCAGGTCAAATTAAAGTCTCTGTTATTAGAGAATACCGCGCTGTAGAAACAGCGAAGTAATTTATTACTTCTAGAAAGAGTTATTTTGAAAATATTATTTATCGGTGATATTGTCGGCCGTATTGGTCGACGTATGATCAAAGATTATCTCCCTGGTTTAATCGAGAAATATAATATTGATTTCGTTATAGCCAACGGAGAAAATGCTAGTCATGGAAAAGGTTTATTACGCCATCACTATTTAGAATTAATCGATAGTGGAATTGATGTAATAACTTTAGGCAATCATTACGATAGTAAAAAAGATTTAAGAGGATATATTGATCGAGTTGATCGATTGATTCGTCCTCTTAATCTCGTTAATGAATATCCAGGAGAAGGAAGCGCTGTCTTTGATGTTAATGGGGTAAGCGTTAGAGTTACTAACTTGCTTGGCTCTGCTTTCATGAAAGAAGAAGTCAACAATCCATATTATGCTTTAATGGAATATCTTGATGCAGTAGAAGACCAATCAACTATCCACATCATTGATTTCCATGCGGAAGCAACTGGAGAAAAAGTTTGCTTTGGATATGCATTAGATGGAAAAGCTAGTGCAGTTCTTGGAACACACACGCATGTACAGACACGCGATTATAGAATCCTTGAAGGTGGAACTGCATTTATCTCAGATGTTGGTATGACTGGCTTATATGATGGTGCTCTTGGATTTGATAAGAACACTGTTGTTTCTAAACTTATGTATGGAAATCAAGTGAAGTTTGATATTCCTAATGAAGGAAAAGGTGTACTCTCTGCAGTTGTCCTTGATGTTGATGAGATAAGTGGCAAGTGCATCGAAATCTTCCCAATTTATCAAGTAGAAAAATAAAAATATGAAAACAAAAATTGTTAATTATCCAGACTTATTAGCGGCTCGTAATCGCCAAAAGAGCGAGACTGTTTTCTTATCCGCTTCTACTCATTATTTGAAAGAGATGGAAGAAATTGGAAAAGGTAAGTTCTACTATATCCATACATATGGTTGTCAAGCTAATGTAAGAGATGAAGAGACGATGAGAGGAATGCTTGAAAGCGTTAATTATCAAAGAGTAGAAGATCCTTCAAAAGCCGATGTTATTATCATCAATACTTGTGCAGTTAGAGAAAACGCTGAAGACAAAGTTTACGGTGAAATTGGTAATTTAAAGAAATATCGTAAAGCAAATAAAAAACTCGTTTTAGGTATTTGCGGATGCATGGTGGAACAACCAGAAATCTTACAAATTCTTCAAGATAAATTCCCTGAAGTAAACCTCTATTTTGGTACCCATGAAATCGACCAATTATTAGATTTAATTTACGAAGTATATTCATCAGATATTAGGTTAATTTCTATCAAGTCAAAACAAGGTGAAGTTATCGAGAATAATGCTGTTACTAGAAACAACGAATTTAAAGCTTACGTTAATATTATTTATGGCTGTGATAAGTTCTGTACTTATTGCATTGTTCCTTACACAAGAGGAAAAGAAAGATCCCGCAAATTTAGCGATATCATGAATGAAGTTAGAGAACTCAAAAAAGCTAACTATCAAGAGATTACTTTCTTAGGCCAAAACGTTAATGCTTATGGCAAGGATTTAGATGAAGGTCATGACTTCGCCGATGTGCTTGAAGAAGCCGCAAAAATGGGTATCCCAAGAATTAGGTTTACAACATCACATCCGTGGGATTTCTCCAGCAAAATGATAGAAATTATTGCGAAATACGATAATATCATGAAGTGTATCCACCTCCCAGTTCAATCTGGAAGTGATGAAGTTTTACGCCTCATGGGTAGACGATATACACGTGAACATTATCTTAATTTAGTTAATGAGATGAGAAGCAAGATTCCAGGTCTATCTTTATCCACTGATATTATTGTTGGTTTCCCTAATGAAACTGAGGAACAATTCCAAGATACTTTATCCTTAGTAGACACTGTTAAATATGAGAGCGCATTCACTTTCATATATTCTCCTAGAAGAGGCACACCAGCTGCTAAGATGGTGGACAATGTTTCCTATAGTGATAAGAGTAGAAGATTTAAGGAATTAGTGAAGCATTTAGAGGTTAATATTGAAAAGGACGCTTTATCATATGTTGGTAACACATATAAGGTCCTTGTAGATGGAGTTAGTAAGACGGATGAAAACATGCTTTCTGGATATACCGAAAGTAATAAGTTAGTTCACTTTAAAGGTGCTCCAGATTTAATCGGAAAAATCATTAATGTAAAAATTAATGAAAGTCATACCTATTCATTACTTGGAGAAATAGTGAATGGATAAAGTAATCGAACTTACTTACGAATTAAAAGAAGAATTAAATTCTCTTCCATTATTCCAAGAATATAAAAGAATCAAACATCTAGTAGATACTTCTAGCGAACTCAAAGAGATGAAAGAAGAGATTGCTAGAACTAGCGACAAAAGCAAAAAAGATAGTCTTCTAAAGGAATATAAAAGTCATCCATTAATGGTCAATTATGACGCTTTAGAAAAAGAAGTTAGCGAATATCTATTAGAAATCTGCGAAATTATTAATAAGAAGTGATGAATTTCACTTCTTTTTGTTATATAGTGTTTCCATGATTTATGTAGTAATGGGACCAACTTGTAGCGGTAAAACCGAAGTTGCTAACGCAATCATGGATAAACTTGGTTGTGAAGCGATTAATTTTGATGCATTCCAAATCTATAAAGATATGAATGTTGGAACTTCAAAATTAGAACAAAGTGATCCACATTACACAAAATATCATCTCCTAGATATTGTTCCGCCAAGTGAATCATTCTCGGTTATGCAATTTCAAAAACTTGCTAGAGAAGAAATATCTAAGGCACTTAGTAAAAACAAAAATGTCGTACTAGTGGGTGGAACAGGTTTATATCTTAGAGCGACTATATACGATTATGAATTTGAAGTAGAAGAAGCTAGAGATGATTCTGATTTAGAAAAGTTAGATAATCATACTTTGTATGAAATGCTTCAAAAACTCGATTATGAAGCTAGTTTAAAGATTCACGAGAATAATCGCAAGCGTCTACTTAGAGCGGTATCAATGATTAGAAGTAGTGAACTAACTAAATCAGAAAGAATCAATTCTCAAAAGCACGAAATAATCTATCCGGAAATAAAACTTCTATTTTTATCTCCAAATCGTGATATCCTATATGAAAAAATTAATTCAAGAGTTATCGACATGGTAAATAATGGATTGGTCGATGAAGTGAAATCACTTTTAGAAAAATATGACCTATCCATCACCGCTAGACAAGGAATCGGATATAAAGAAATAATCGACTTCCTACATGGGAATTGTTCTTTAGATGATGCAATTGTGCTTATTCAAAAGAGAACAAGGAACTACGCTAAACGTCAAGTAACCTTCTTCAAGAATCAGTTTGAATACGAATTATTTGAAACAAAAGAAGAGTTACTAAAATCGATCAAGGGGGAATAGATAATGTTAGACATTTATCAAATTGCTGAAAAAGCAGGTATCAAAAAAGAATATGTCATACCTTATGGATTAGATAAGGCCAAAATTGATTTAAAAATCAAAGATGAACTCAAAGATAAGAAAGACGCTAAACTCGTTTTAGTTACTGCTATTACACCTACTAAAGCTGGAGAAGGCAAAACAACAACTACAATTGGTCTGCATGATGGATTAAGAAGAATTGGAGTTAAATCCTTAGCAGTTTTACGTGAGCCTTCTTTAGGACCTGTGTTTGGTGTTAAAGGTGGTGCGGTTGGTGCTTTAAAATCTACAATTGTTCCTAGTGATGATATCAATCTTCACTTTACAGGAGATTTCCACGCATTAACTTCCACAATTAATTTAATCTCCGCAATTATTGAAAATAGTGTTTTTCAAGGTAATTTACTTAATATCAATCCAGATCGTATTGTTTGGACTAGAGCCCTTGATATGAATGACCGTTCACTTCGTGAAATTACAGTCACAAGTTCTGATTCTAAGCATTCAATTACTCATAAATCAGAATTTGTTATTACAGTTGCTAGTGAACTTATGGCTATCTTCTGTATCGCTAACGATGAAGAAGAGTTCTTAAATAGAACTGAAGATATCATTGTTGCCTATACATATGATGAGAAGCCAATCACTGTTAGAGATTTACATATCCGTGGTGCTATTTATAAATTAATGCACGCAGCGATGAACCCTAACCTTGTTCAAACTCTTGAAGCAAATCCAGTATTAGTCCATGGTGGACCATTTGCGAATATTGCTCATGGATGTAATTCAGTTGCTGCCACTAAACTCGGATTAAAACTCGCTGATGTAGTTGTTACTGAGGCTGGCTTCGGTGCTGACCTAGGTGCAGAAAAATTCTTAGACATTAAATGCCAAAGAGCTGGCTTAAAACCAGATGCAGTAGTGGTTGTTGCTACTGTAAGAGCTCTTAAACTTCATGGTGGAGTTAAATTCGATGATTTAGATAAAGAAAATATCGAAGCGATGAAAGCAGGTATTTGTAATCTAAAGAAACATGCGGAAAATATGAAAGGATATGGTATCCCAGTTATTATTTCTGCTAATAGATTCCCAAGCGATACAGATGCTGAATTAAAAGAATTAAAAGCGTGGTGTGTTTCTAACGGATATAGATTTGCACTTAATGAAGGTGCAATTAAAGGCTCCGAAGGAGCAGTGGAACTCGCGACTGCAGTAAAAGATATTTTAGACAACGAAAAATCTAACTATAAGCCTTTATATCCTATTAATGATGATAATTATTCAATCAAAGATAAGATCGAAAAGATTTCTAAAGATATTTATGGAGCAGGTAATGTTGTTTATACCGATCTTGCTAATGAACAAATTGCTCAATATGAGAAAATGGGCTATAAGGGATTAGCGGTTTGTATGGCTAAAACACCAAACTCCATTACTGATGATGCTAAAGTGCTTGGTGCTCCTACTGGATTTACAATCACAGTTAGAGAAGTTAGATTATCTGCAGGAGCAGGATTTATCGTTCCTCTTACTGGTGCTGTTATGACTATGCCAGGACTTCCAAAGGTTCCAGCAGCAGTTAAAATGGAAGCAAAATAAAAAAGTTTAAGAAAATTTTTAAAAAAATCACAAAATCTCCCTCTTTATTAATATGAGAGGGATTTTTTATGAAAACTTTATTATTACAAAATTTAACTAAGAGATATCTAATCAAAAAAGATAAGTATTTCACTGCTTTAAAAGCTACAAATATTTCCTTTGATTCAACTGGGTTAGTAGCAATAGTGGGCAAATCAGGAAGCGGAAAATCCACGTTGCTTAATCTAATTGCTAGGATTGATACTCCTTCAGATGGAGATATCTTTTTGAATGGAAAATCGTATAAGACATTTAAGAAAAAGCGGATAGAGGAGTTCTATAACAAAGATATTGGAATAGTGTTTCAAAGTTATCATCTATTTGAAGATAAGTCAGTTATATTTAATGTTGAATTGCCTTCTTTAATCGGCGGAATAAATAAGAAAAAAGCAAAAGAAAAGGCGACAAATATATTAGAAAAAGTTGGAATAAATAGGAACCAATTCGAGCAAAAAGCAAGTCTACTTTCAGGAGGAGAAAAGCAACGTGTCGCTATTGCTAGAGCAATAATAAATTCTCCAAAAATTATATTGTGTGACGAACCTACAGGAGCGCTTGATTCTAAGAACTCTAAACAAGTTATGGATATTATAAAAAAGCTAAGCAAAGAGCAATTAGTTATCATGGTATCACACAACCTACAAATAGTTAATGAATACGCGGATAGAATTATTGAAATTGCGGATGGCCAGATTGTAAAAGATACTACAAAAAATAAGTGCCAAGAAGTAGGGACAACGGAAACTAAAAAACACAATTCTTCAAATTCTTGGATCGATAAATTTGCGTCTAGTAACTATAAAAAAAGAGCATTGCGAAATATCCTTAGTTCAGTTGCGTTAACCATCTCTTTATCTATGCTATATTTAGTTGTTGGATTCATGACAAACAAAGACAGCTCAATTAGAAATGCATGTTATCGACAATTTGATTTTGGTGCTGGAACTGTGTCTTTAGAAGAGAAGACAATGAGCAGTGGAACATTATCTTTAACTAAGTCAACTAGACCATCTTTAGACTCATTAACTTCAAATTTGAAAATTTCAGAAAAATATGAGATTTGCTTAAATTACTCGGCAATTCTACCACAAAATATTCGAATTTTATATGATAATGAAGTAATTGAAGATTTGGTTTTTACTCCAATTTACTCTTTTGACGACACTCATATTGATAAAGATTTACTAGTAGAAGGTAGACTCCCAAACACCGATAGTTTTGGTGAGATCGTGATTAACGAAACCGCTGCTCGAGTTATATCTTCCTCGATAAAGAAAGACGCTATTAATGAGTATTTGTATTTAAATCATTCTATTGAGACTAACTATATAAATGAATACGAAGAATACATAAGTGATACATTCTATTTGTATAAAGAAATTCAGATAGTTGGAGTGGTCAAAGAAATCAACTATCTTCCGTCTCCCAAAATCTATTATTCTTATAGTGCATTTGAAGAATTTAGTAAAGAATATGTTCTTGAAAATCTATCAACCTACAACAATTCAAAAACTACATGGTATGATAGAGTGGCTCAAGCTGAAGATTATTCACCATTATCTTCGTATTCATACTCGCTATTTTTAAAGGATTATAGAGATAGAGAATACCCATTTTTGGAAGATGTTTTTACTGATGGTTTGGTGTATTCTTCTTCCTCTATTTTATTAACTAATTCGCTCTTTAATTTCCTATCAGTTGCGGAGTATGGAGTTCTTCTATTTTTGATTATCGCTTTTATTGGTACGGTTTTGATTTTAAGTATCATGTCATTTACCAATTTTTCAGAAGATCACAGGAGTAGCGCAATCCTTACTTCAATTGGAGCGTCTCAAGAACAAATTGAAGAAATCTATTTAGAAGAGTCTTTTATAAATGGCTTCTTATCTTTTCTATTATCAATCCCAATATCAATAGGTGTATCTAAACTGATAAATCATATTGTTCATCTATTTATTGATATTGAATCTTTAATTTCGATTCCTCTTTTTGAGTTTTTAGGGATGAAGTTTTTATTTCCAATTACCGTTTTCCTTATAACTTTGATTGTTATGATGTTTTCTACCATTATCCCTATTTATTTTTCTAAAAGAAAAAGTATTAAAGGAGAGTTACAAAGTTTATGATCGATTTTCTTAATGTGTCTAAAGAATATAACGGACGAAAAGTCCTGAATAATATCAAATTAAAACTCCCTAGATATGGACTTGTGATTATTAACGGTCCTTCTGGATGTGGAAAATCTACTTTATTAAATGTCTTATCTTCCTTATTGGACTTTGATGGAGATATCTCTTTTGATGGAAGAAAATATAAAGATATGTCCTCTAGTGAGAAGGAATCGATGCGCAATAAAAGGATTGGTTTTGTCTTCCAAGATTATAAGCTTTTTGAATTTGAAACAGTGCGTTCAAACATCCTTCTTTCAATCGATATGAGTAGTAGCGATAAAGAGAAGAAAAAAGCAAAAAGAGTGGAGGACCTACTTAAATTAGTGGGTTTGTTTGAGAAAATTAATGAGCCAATTTCTTCGTTATCTGGAGGAGAAAAACAAAGAGTCGCAATATGTAGAGCAATCGCTAATTCGCCACCTCTATTATTAGCAGATGAACCTACCGGAAACCTTGATGAAACTAATAGTGAAATGGTTATGGAATTATTAAAAAAGATTAGCGCCTCTTCTTTAGTGGTAATGGTCTCTCACGATGAAGAATTAACTAGTAAGTATGCGGATAGAATCATAAGGATGAAAGACGGAAGGGTTATTTCAGATAAATATCAGAATAGAAACAAGCACAAGGAATATCTTCCGGTCTTAAAACTTAAATATGATGATAAGAAAAGAGACTTGCCATTTAAGTTTTTGCTTCACCATACGACTAACTCCATAAAAAGAAGAAAATGGAGAACGATGTTTATTAGTGTTTCTACTTCTTTAGGCCTTATTGGAGTGGGACTAGCTAGCACACTTAGAGAAATAATTTCTACAAATGTATATCGAAGTTATTCATCAATTCTCGATAGTGACAAATTAGTGATCTCCACAAAGACACCTAACATCAGTAAAGACATTATTTCTTCAGCGTCATTAGAAGAAGTATATGATTCAATAGATGGGGATAAAGCAGTAAAAAGAATCGGGGTCTACTATTGGAATGCTGATTATTTATTTCCAACCGAAAACTATTTATCTTTAGATAACGATGTCACTAAACCTATTGGGCCATACTCATCAAGTTATATAAATGAGTTTGAATTACTGGAGAATAGCACTAACGAAATATATCCAAATCAAATAGATTCGCTTGATGAAAATGAGATTGTTTTAGCAATGCCTATGCTAGTGGTAAATGAGCTTTGCTACCAATTAGGAATTACTAGAACAACAAAGTCGCTTTCTAATTATCTCCAATATCATGAAGTAAATATGAAGTTTTGCTTTGCAAATGAAAGTTGGGGATATGAAGCTCAAATACCTATAAAACTGAAAGGCTTTATTCTATCTAGTAGGACTTTGATATATCACTCTAACCCATTATGGAATGAATATATTTTAGAGGGAGAGTGCCATTTACCTTCCACCGATAAGATTAACACGAATAGTGAATATCCATGGGCGTTAATCAAGTCTTATTATGTAGACTTCAATAGTGGTAGAGATGACTTTCTAATTTCCAAAAGGTTTTCAATTGAAAACGAATCACTAGATTATGAGATATTAGATAAGAAATATTGCCCACTTCTATATGAAGGCAGTCAAACTTATAACTGCTCAAAAGTAATGATTGTTCATAGAACAAACAAAGATGATATCCCATCTTATGTTGCTGACTACTGTAAAAAAAGTACCTTGGGAGTGTATGAAGTAACATATGGAACAAGTTCTGGATACTCAATATTTGGTCAAAGCTTAATGATGGGTTTTTCTCGATCAACTTATTTATCCGTGGATGAAGTCTTAATTGAGGATGTTAATGACAACATGTCCTATATCAAATATGAAGATTCTTATAATGCTTCTTTACCAGCAGAAATCATCGAAGGACACTTTTCCAAAAGCAGTATTAACGGCTTCTCCTTTGACCCCCATTATCGAGTAATAACAGGTAGGGAACCCGCTAATTTCCAGGAAATCCTTATTAGTGAAGGCCTAAGAAATCGATTAAAAATTGAAAATCCGATTAATAAATTCATCTACCTATCTTTCCCGGTAAAAGAGACTCTATTATCAAATGGTTATGTTTCTAGAGAGTTTGAAGTTGCTTCCTTAAAAATAGTTGGAGTAACTGATAGCGCTAAAGTAACTATCTCTCATAAAGAAGCATGGTCAATTCTTTTCTTTCAAGTAATGCTTGGAATATCGACTTTTGAATTGAGAATAAGTAATTTAGCGTTACGAATTAGTGAAGGGAACGAAGAACAAATAATTAATAAAATTAATAGAGCATTCCCTCATCTATCAGTGAACGCTCCTTTAAAAGAAGTTAAAGGTAGTGTTGATAAGATATGTAACTACATTGAGATAATCATGCTAGCGGTATCAATCACAAGTGTCTTGATTGCCAGTCTCATTTTGTTTATTTGCAACTATCTACATTTTGTAGAAATCAAAAAAGATGTTGGATTAGTGAGGTGTCTAGGCGCTAAAGAAAAAGAGAGTAGAAAATTTGTTTATTTTCATTCTCTAACGATGACTGGATTATCGTTTTTATTCTCTAGTTTGGAGTTAATTGCTGCTTCACTTATTTTGTCTAAAACATTTGCGAAAACTTTATATATAGAGTCAATCTTTATCCTTAACCCAATGTCGTTCATTTATATGTTACTTGTAGCGCTTTCTATATCTTTGCTTAGTTCATTAATGATTAGCACAAAGATATCAAAATTAAATCCAATTGAATGTCTCCAATAATTTTCTCTTTGTAAAAGAGGAACGTTTGCATATAATATACTTTGATAATAATCAAAAGGAATATTAAAAGATGGGTTTAAAAGCAGGAATAGTAGGATTACCAAATGTTGGAAAATCAACACTCTTTAATGCGATTACTAATTCGCACGTTGAAGCTGCTAACTATCCATTCGCAACAATCAATCCAAATACAAGAATTGTCGCTGTCCCAGATGAGAGACTTGATTTCTTAGTCGATGTCTTCAAACCTGAGAGAACAATTCCTGCAACGATTGAATTTTACGACATTGCTGGTTTAGTCAGAGGTGCCTCCAAAGGAGAAGGCCTTGGCAATCAGTTCTTATCGCATATTCGTGAATGTGATGCGATTGTGGAAGTAGTACGTTGCTTTAAAAACGCGGATATTATCCACGTTGAAGGTGATGTTGATCCAATTAGAGATATTGAAGTTATTAATCTTGAACTCGTTATGGCGGATTTAGATACCGTTACTAAACGTATTGAAAAGATTGAGAACAAAGCTCGTATCTTGAAGGATAAAGAATCAGTTATGGAGATGTCAGCATTATCTCCACTTAAAGAAGCCTTAGAACAAGGCCTTGCCGCTAGAACAGTTCATTTAACTAGCGAACAAGAAGAAGTAGTGAAGAACTACCATTTGTTAACAAAGAAATCAATTATCTATGTCGCTAACGTCGGAGAAGATGATTTAGTGGATATTGATAACTGTGAACTTTATAACATTGTTAAAGATTACGCGACTAAAGAAGGAAACGAAGTTATTCCTGTTAGCTGTGAAATCGAATCACAACTCTCTGAACTTCCAAAGGAAGAAAGAGCAGAATTCTTAAAGGATTTAGGAATCTCTGATAGTGGCTTATCTCGCTTAATCAAAGCGACATATAAATTATTAAATTTATCAACATTCTTCACTGTCGGTCCTGATGAATGTCGTGCATGGACATTTAAAAATGGAATGAGCGCTCCTAACTGTGCTGGAGTTATTCATACCGACTTTGAAAAAGGATTTATCTGCGCTGAAGTATACACTTATGATTCAATTCATGAGTTAGGAAGTGAAGCAGCAGTTAAAGAAGCTGGTAAATTAAAAACTGAAGGAAGAGGATATTTCCCTAAAGATGGAGATATCATGTTCTTCAAATTCAATGTCTCAGGTAAGAAATAATGGATTATCGTATTGGCTTTAGTAAAGACATCCACCGCTTAGCGGAAAATAGAAAACTAATCATCGGAGGAGTAGTTGTTCCTTTTGAAAAAGGAGAACTCGCTCATAGTGATGGTGATGTTTTATATCACGCTTTAGCGGAATCTATCTTAGGCGCTTTAGCCTTAGGTGATTTAGGAAAGCATTTCCCTGATACATCAGATGAAACTTTAGATATGGATAGTAGTGTTATCGTTTCTAAAGTTGTGAAGATGATGTTTGAAAAGGGATATGAAGTCAATAATGTTGATATCTTTGTGTCTTTAGAAAGACCAAAACTCAAAGATTATATTGAGTCGATGAGAAATAACGTTGCTAACTTACTTCAAGTCAATATTGACCAAGTTTCAATTAAAGCTGGCACAAATGAAAAATGCGGTGAAGTTGGCAAAGGTGAAGCAATCGAAGCAACTTCAATGATTTTATTAAGAAAGAAATAATATTTATTGCTAATTAATTAGTAATAAGTATAATGAAATGTTCAAAATGGAAATTAGAGATTTATTAAAACAAAACTTACAAGCCGCTCTTAAGGAATTAGGAGTGGATTTAGATATTAACGAAATCGTTATTGAAAACTCCAAAGATCCAACTCATGGAGATTACGCAACTAATGTTGCTTTAAAGATGGCTAGAAACTTCTCTAAAGCTCCTCGAGATGTCGCTAATCTCATCGTTGAAAAATTAAACAAAGATGAAATTGACCACATTGAAATCGCTGGTCCTGGATTTATCAATTTCTATATGAAAAATAACAGCATCACAGGTGTTGTTAATAAGATTATTAAATTAGGCAAAGATTTTGGTCGTTCTTTAAAGAAAAACAAAAAGATTAATGTCGAATTCGTCTCTGCTAATCCAACTGGATTGCTCCACGTTGGTCACGCTAGAGGAGCAGCTATTGGAGATTCCATTAGCCGTATCTTAGATTTTGATGGATATGATGTTACTCGTGAATATTACATTAATGACGCTGGTAACCAAATTGATCACTTAGGTGAATCTTTAATCGAAAGATACAAAGAAATTCTCGGTTTACCATTTGAATTACCTGAAGATGGATATCATGGAGAAGACGTCAAAGTTGTCGCTAAAAAGATCTACGACACTTATGGCGATAAACTCCTTGAAAAAGACAATCCACTTGAGTTCTTTAAGCTAAAAGGTCAAGAATTTGAACTTGAAGAGATTAGAAAAGACCTCAAAACATATGGCATTGTCTTTGATATTTATTCCTCTGAAAAGGCTATCCGCGCTAACGGAGCAGTAGAGAAAGAAATCGAATTCTTAAAAGACCATATCTATGAACAAGATGGCGCTAAAGTTTTAAGAACTACCGATTACTTAGATGACAAAGATAGAGTCATCGTTAAGAGCAATGGTGAATATACATATTTCATGCCAGATATCGTTTATCACGTTAATAAGCTTTCACGTGGCTTTGATGAACTTATCGATGTTTTAGGTGCTGACCATCACGGATATATTAACCGTATGAAGAGCGCGCTTATGATGCATGGATATGATAAGGACATTCTTAACATCGAACTCATCCAAATGGTGAGAATGATGAAAGATGGTGAAGAATTTAAACTTTCTAAGAGAACTGGTAATGGATATACATTAAGAGAACTTTGCGAAGACGTTGGTGTCGATGCTGCTCGATATTTCTTTGTGATGAGAGCCGCTAGTGGTCACTTAGACTTCGATTTAGACTTAGCAGTTAAACAAAGCAGTGATAACCCAGTGTATTACGCTCAATATGCACATGCACGTTTAAGTTCTATCCTTGCCGCAGCAAGTGATATCAAAATCGACGAGAGTGGTGCTTTACTTAAAGAATATAGCGAATTAGAACTCTCAAAGAAGCTTGCTTCTTTCGAAGATGTTGTCAAAACTGCTTCTAAAGAAAGAGCACCATATAAAATTACCAATTATATTCATGACTTAGCTAAGCTAGTCCATGGATTTTATACAGAATGTCGTGTTATCGATAGAGATAA
>DFJP01000091.1 GCA_002373085.1 Caryophanales bacterium UBA3668
ATTTAAAAGCACATGGTGAAATTGCTGACGCAATGCAACAAAACTCCTACTTACAAAAAGAAATTACCGCTGCTAGAGAACAATACAACGACACAGTTGCTCAATGGAATAGAGAAATCCAAGAGTGGCCAACAAAGAGAATTGTTGCTGCTAAGATGGGTTACACAACTCGTGTTCCATTCATCACAAGTAGTGAAATCAAAGCTGCTGCTCGTGGTACATTCTTCTAATCAAGAATTTATCAGGTGGTATTGAAATTGGCTGTTATTTAACAGCCTTTTTTAATATAATAACTATATATGGCAACTCCATTAGCAGAATTATTAAGACCAGAACGTATTGAAGATATGGTGGGGCAAGAGCACCTCTTTAAAAAGGGCTCTATGTTTCAAAAAACAATCTCAAGAAACCTTATCCCAAATATGATCTTTTATGGTCCTCCAGGAGTTGGAAAAACAACAGTTGCTAATATCATCGCTAAAAACACCGAGATGCTACTTTGTAAATTAAATGGCACAACTGCATCTTTAGATGATATTAAGAAAGTAATAGAAGACTCTAAAAGCGTTTTTGCTTCTAAAGGAGTTCTCTTATATTTGGATGAAATTCAATATTTCAATAAGAAGCAACAACAATCATTATTAGAGTTTGTTGAAAAAGGATTAATTACTTTAATCGCTTCAACAACCGAAAACCCATATTTTTATATCTATCCTGCTTTAATTAGTAGATGTTCAGTTTTTGAATTCAAATCAATTAGTAGTGATGATATTAAAAAGGGGTTAAAAAGAATCACTAATCTCAAAGAGATTAAAATTGAAGATAAAGCTTTAGATATGCTTGCCGTCTCTTCTAATGGAGATATGAGAAAAGCAATCAACAATTTAGAATTCGCTTACAACGCGGTTGGCGATAAGAAAATAACTTTAGCCAATGTTAACGAAGTTGTTGATAAAGCACATATGAATTACGATCGTAGTGAAGACCGTCACTTCGATCATTTAAGTGCCTTAATGAAATCACTTAGAGGTAGTGATCCAGACGCAGCAATATTCTATCTTGCTAAGATGTTAGAAGCAGGAGATATTATCGCAGTTTGCCGTCGTTTATTATGCTCAGTAAACGAGGATGTTGGACTTGCATATCCTAACCTCATTCCAATAGTTAAGTCTTGCGTTGATAGCGCGCTTCAACTTGGAATGCCAGAAGCAAAATTACCATTAAGTAATGCAGTTATTTTAATTGCAACAGCGCCAAAAAGTAATTCAGCCTATATGGCATACGCTAGAGCAAGTGAAGATATTGCTTTAGGAAAGGGAATATCTATTCCACGTCATTTACAAAACACTCATTTTGATGGAAAAGATGACTTAGAAAAAGGTCAAAATTATAAATATCCTCACGACTTTAAAAATCATTATGTTGAGCAACAATATCTTCCAGATGATGTTAAAGATAGAAAATATTATGTCTATGGTTCTAATAAATTAGAACAAGCAAATAAAGAATATTGGGATAAGATAAAAAAGAAATAATATGGATAGTTTAAAAACTTTACTTGATCAAAAGAAATACGACTTAGTGCTTAAACTTACAGAATCTAGCACTTCAACTAATGATCTTTTTTATCGTATTTCAGCTTTTATATATCTAGGAAAATATGAAGAAGCTTTATATGTCATTCAAGATAATCAAAAAGCTTTAGAGAGCAATTTAGTGAGTTTAATTAACGCTCACATCAATCTACTTTGTGTTTTAGGAAGATTTGATCAAGCTAGAGCAACATTAGATTATTATGCTAACCTACCTTATCAAAACCAAGTAGTAGAAGAAACTCTCAGAAAAATGCCTGAAGTTATCGAACTTGAAGAAAAGAAACAAACAACTTTAAGATTCTACGATGATGAACAAATTGAGAACTATTTAAAAAGTGACAAACTTGAAGATGTTTTAATTGGTTTAGACACAGTGAAAAATCGAGATGTTCTTAGCTTCTTACCTTTATTACAAAATTTACTAGTGAATCATCCTCGTCAAATGATTCGTTCTTATACTTTAATGCTTCTTGTTCAAAAAGAAGTCGACCGTGAACTAAAAATGAAAAGTGTTAATGAGATAATTGAAGTTAATCCAAAACACTTAAATCCTCCATTTACAAGTGTAGTCTTCAATGAAACGATTCGATTAATCGGTTCTGAATTTAAAGATCCTTCATTATCACAAAACGCTACTCAATTATTTTCTGAATATGAGATGTATCTATATCCTAGAAGTCTAAAAGATGCACCTAAGAATTTATGTGCAGCTTTCTATATCATTTCTCGAAAATATGCAAACTCACCTCTTCCTAACATTAAAGAATATTATGATGCGATGGAACTAAATGAAAATGAGATAAATGCTTTAATTGATAAAATAGAGAAAATTCTTAAAGACGTTTAATCAAAATAGTGACTATGTCACTATTTTTTTATTTATAAATCAATTATTTTAACTGAATAGAGTATTTCATTTGCCTTAAATTATAATTTAATTTATAATTTTTCTCGCATGTATACATTATAGAAGGAGATATCTCATGAAAATTACATTTAAAGAATTAGAAGCATGTCATACAGAAGCTACTGTCGTCTTTGACGAAGCTAGCTGGAAATCTGCTCAAGAAGCAACATTCAAAAAACTTGCTAAAAACGTCCAAGTTGATGGCTTTAGAAAAGGCAATGCTCCAGAAGCATTAGTTAGAAAGCACATTGACCAAGGCAGATTACTTGAAGATGCTGTTAATTCATTATTACCAGATGCTTATAAAGAAGCATTAAAGCAAGGTAAACTTGAACCATTCTCTCAACCAAAAGTTGAAATCACAAAGATTAGTGACACAAACCTCGAAGTCAAATTTGTTATTGTTACCGCACCAAAAGTGGAACTCGGACAATACAAAGGCTTAGAACTTGGTAAAAAAGAAGCCAAAGTCACCGTTAAAGAAGTTACAGACGCTCTTGAAGATTTAAGAAAACAAAACGCTTCCTTAATCTTAAAAGATGGCGCTGCTGAAAAAGGTGATACAGTTGTCTTAGATTTCGTTGGTAGTGTTGATGGTGTCGCATTTGAAGGTGGCACAGCCCAAAACTATGAACTCGAACTCGGAAGTGGTTCTTTCATTCCAGGATTTGAAGATCAATTAATCGGAATCAAAGCTGAAGAACACCGTGACATTAACGTCACCTTCCCAGAACAATACACAAAAGAATTAGCAGGCAAAAAAGCAGTCTTTGCTTGTGATGTTCACGAAGTGAAAACAAGAAAATTACCAGAATTAAACGATGAATTCGTTAAAGATTTAGCCTTAGAAGGTATTGAGACTCTTGAAGCCTTAAAGGAAAGCAAAAAGAAAGAAATCTTAGCAAATAAAGAAGTCTCCGCAAAAAGAGAATACTTAGAAAAACTCTATGCTGAAATCGCTAAGAGCAGCAAAATCCTCATCCCACAAGAAATGATTGATGATCAAGCTCAATCCATGAAGAAAGACATGGAAAATAGAATGCAACAATCCGGTTTAACTCTCGAACAATATTTACAATTCGTTGGTCAAACAATGGAACAATTCGATAACAAGCTCAAAGAAGATGCAAAGAAAGATATCACCAACTACTTCATCTTAGAAAAAGTTGGCGAAATCGAAAAACTCGAATTAACTGATGCCGATATCGAAGCTGAATATGCTAAACTCGCAGAACAATACAAGATGAAAGTTGAAGATGTTAAGAAAGCATTATCTGCTCAACTTGATCAATTCAAACACAATCTTCGTATGACAAGAGTCGAAGAACATTTATTAAACTTAAATAAATAATTTATTTATAAGGAGGTAAGCTTATGGCGTCAAATCCATCATCCTTAACCTTGCCACTTCTTATTACTAAAGGATTAATCCTCTTTCCTAAAAATCAAAGATTGATTGATGCAGGAAGAGATTTTTCCATTAACGCGATTAGAGTTAGTAAAGATAAAGCCGATAACTTAATCTTAATTACTTCTCAAATCGATAGTGATGTAGAAAACCCAACTGAACAAGACGTGTTCAAGATTGGTGTTCTTGCAAGAGTAATGTCTATCTCTGAGAGAGATAAAAGAATTAGAACACGCGTTGAAGTAATCGATAGAGTGGAATTATCTGATATCAAACTTGATGAAGAAGATAAGTGCTTTGTTGCTAACGGAACTCTACTCAACCCAATTGAAGTAGATGAAAAAAGCTCTGAAGCAGTTGTCTCCGCAATCAACCATGAATTAGAAAAATATCCAACGATTATTTCTCGTCTTCCAAAAAACATTATCCAATTATGCTCTGACAATCGCGCAGCATTAGAACTATGCTATGCAATGGCAGGTCATTTTGAAGCATCGATTGACACAAAACAAAAATTACTTGAAACAAATGACTTTATCTATTTAGCTGAAACAGTCACTGGTTTTATCAGTGGAGAAAACACTAAAGATGAAATCGAAAAGAATATCTCTGACACCATTAGAGAATCTGCTGAGAAATCTCAAAAAGAGTATTTCTTAAGAGAAAAACTCAAAGC
>DFJP01000087.1 GCA_002373085.1 Caryophanales bacterium UBA3668
GGGGATGATTAGATAATACGAGATAGATATGGCAAATAGAATTTTAACTGGCATCAAGCCAACAGGACAACTAACTTTAGGAAACTACATTGGCGTTCTTAAAAACTTACATAAAGAAACAGAAAGAGGAGAATGCTTCTATTTTATTGCGGATCTTCATGCTTTAACTCTTCCTATCGAACCAGATGTCTTAAGACAAAATTCTATCGACTTAGCGTGCTTCTATTTAGCAGCAGGTATTGATACTTCTAAAGCCCATCTTTTCCTCCAAAGCAGCGTTTCCGCTCACGCAGAACTTAACGCTATCATGCAAAATTATTTATACATGGGCGAGTTAAGTAGAATGACTCAATTTAAAGATAAGGCCAGCAAGATGAAAGAATCCGCTATCGGATTAGGCTTATTTGCTTATCCAGTCTTAATGGCGTGCGATATTGTCTTATATGACGCAAACATCATTCCTGTGGGTGAAGATCAAGTTCAACACGTTGAATTAACTAGAGACCTTGTTAATAGAATTAACAATAGATATGGTGATACTCTCACTCTTCCTAAATATGAAATGAGAAAAGTTGGAGCGAGAATTATGTCTTTATCTGATCCAACAGTAAAGATGAGCAAGAGTGATCCAAAAGGAGACATCTTCCTTAAAGATGACCTTGCTGTTATTCGTAAGAAAATCATGTCAGCGGTTACCGATTCAGGAAGCGAAGTCAAATACGATGTTGAAAATAAACCAGGCATCTCTAATTTATTAACAATCTATGCAGCTTTAAAAGATATCTCAATTGAAGAAGCAGAAAAAACATTTGAAGGCTACCGTTATGGTGACTTCAAAAAAGCTGTTGCAGATGTCGTTTGTGAAGAACTTGGTGCTTTCCAAGCTAAATATAGAGAAATCTACGAAAGTAAAGCCTACGAACAAGTTCTTAAAGATGGGGCTGAAGCAGCAAGAAAAGTTGCTAATGTTACTCTAAAACGAGTTAAAGAAAGAATTGGATTACTTAATTTATAGAATAAATTAAAACCAGCAATCGCTGGTTTTATTATTAAATATTAACTGCTTTTTTAAATTCTTCATAGAGAACAGCAGGTTTTGCTTGTGCTTCTTTTAAAGAAGTTCCTACTACTCCAATATAGAATTTAACTTTTGCTTCTGTACCGCTCGGTCTAACCGCAATTGTGGTGCCATCATCGTAATAGAGTTTGATAACATCACTCTTTGGCAAGTCAATTGGAGTTTCTTTTTCATTTTCCACAGTTACCGATTTAAGGTAGTCACTAACTTTAATAACTTTCTTATTACCTAAATGGACAAATGGATTATTTCTTAATCCTCCCATTAACGCTTTCATAGTCGCGTCGCCACTACTTCCTTCAAATGCAATTGAGAAGCATTTATCTTCGTGATAGCCAAATCTTTGTCCTAGTTCTTCCCAAACCATATCAAGTGTCTTGCCGTGGCGATAATGATATAACGCCATTTCAGAATACATTAAGATTGCTTGGATACCATCTTTGTCTCTAGCAAATGGAGCAATTAGACAGCCATAGCTTTCTTCATATCCAAATTCAAAGTGAGGACCATTGCCTAATTTTTCATAATAATCAATTCTACTTCCGATGAATTTGAAACCGGTTAAGAATTGTTCGGTTTTAATCCCATAAGATTTAGCAATCTTTTCGCCTAAGGCAGAAGTAACAATTGTGTTATACATAACACCATTACTACTTAATAAGCCTTTTTCTTTTCTGGTCATGAAGATGTAATCCATGAGCATAGCGGCGCTTTGATTACCTGTTAAGGTTTGATATTCTCCATTCTTATCTAAGAACGCTAATCCACATCTATCTCCATCTGGATCAGTCATGACAACGAGTTGAGCGTTAATCTCTTTAGCGAGTTTAATTGGCTCAATATAACTCTTTGCCTCTTCTGGGTTTGGAGATAATGTTCCAGAGAAATCTGGGTCTGGATCACATTGTTTTAAGACCGGATATACTTCATATCCTAAGTCTTTATACACTCTCATCGCATTCACGTAACTTGTTCCGTGATTTGGAGTAAAGACAATCTTAAATCCTTTTTTATCTAAATCGTTTCTTAAAACGATAGATTCACATAATTTAACATATTCATCATCAACTTCTTTATCTAGAGTGATAATAGGAGCAGAATTTGCAACTGGAGAGTAACTAACTTCTAATTCATTTGGAAGCTCTCCAATAATTTCAACAAGTCGAGCAATCTTGCTTGGAATTAATTGACAGCCTGTTTCATCATAAACTTTATATCCGTTATGTTCTTTTGGATTATGAGACGCAGTAATCATGATTCCACCAACAGCGTGCATATATCTAACTGCAAAGGAAAGTTCTGGCGTTGGTCTAAGAGAATCAAAGATATATGTCTTAATACCATGCTCAGAAAGAATCTTTGCACTTTGAAGAGTAAACTCTCTAGACATATGTCTATTATCATGAGAGATAACCACTCCTTTTTCTTTCGCATCTGGATATTTTTCTAATAAGTATTTGGCAAAGCCAACACTTGCTTTTCCAACTGTGAATTCGTTAAGTCTATTAGTGCCTGGTCCTAAGATGCCTCTCATACCAGCGGTACCAAATTCCACATCTTTAAAGAAAGCATCATCAAT
>DFJP01000043.1 GCA_002373085.1 Caryophanales bacterium UBA3668
AGTCTTCATCTCTAAAGCAACGAGCAATTTGATAATATCTTTCCACTCCACCAATCATTAAGAGCTGCTTAAAGATTTGTGGTGATTGTGGTAAAGCGTAGAACTTTCCGTGATGGACACGGCTAGGCACTAAATAATCGCGCGCTCCTTCAGGTGTAGAAAGAGTTAAGATTGGGGTTTCCACTTCTATGAAGTGTTCTTTAGATAAATATTCGTGAACCGCCATCTTGATTTGGTGACGAATATCTAAATAAGATTGCATCACTGGACGACGTAAGTCGAGATAACGGTATTTAAGTCTAGTATCTTCTAGAGCATCGGTTTCATCAGCGATGATAAGTGGAGTGGTTTTTGCGGTATTAATAACCTTAACTTCACTTGCGATGATTTCGATTGCGCCAGTTTTTAAATTTGGATTAGCTTTCTCTTTTAGAGCAACTTTACCTTTAACCGAGACAACGTATTCATTACGAATATCTGGAATTTGAACTCCTTCACCGACGGTGATTTGGATAATTCCGCTACGATCTCTTAAATCAATAAAGACAATCGCGCCTAAATTTCTTTTTTTGCTAACCCAGCCAATAAGTGTTACTTCTTGGCCAACGTTTTTTTCTGATAATTCAGTATTAAAACAGGTTCTTTCCATAATTATTCTTGAGTCTCCTCTTTAGTGAGTAATTCATCGAATTTGTCGATGAGTTCATCAACTTTCACTGTAATTTGTTCTTGTGATGATAAATTTTTAACGATAACGGAGTCGTTGTTCATTTCTTCTTCTCCGATAATCACTGCGAATTTTGCGTTCTTTGCACTTGCGCGCTTGAACATGTTGCCGAGCTTAGTCTTATCAAAACATAAGTCGACTTTGAAGCCACCGCTATTGCGTAAGTAAACAGCGATTTCTTCGCTGACGAGTAGAGCTTCTTCGCCAAGTGGCATGACATAAGCATCTAATTCATTTTTGGTGTCTTCTAATAAGTTGTCGTCTTTTAAGACGGAAACAATTCTTTCAATTCCGAATGAGAATCCAACACCTGGAAGTTCTGGACCACCTAATTCTTGCATTAGTTTGCCATAATGTCCTCCAGCTCCGATAGCACCATAATTAGCGCCAGTCTTAGAAACATAATGGAATTCAAATACTGTTTCTGAGTAGTAATCAAGTCCTCTCACTAGTCCTTCGTCAATCTCGTATGGGATTTGTAAAGTCGCTAATGCATCTTGAACTTGTTCAAATCTAGCTTTGCTAGCGTCTGACAAATAATCTCCGATTTGAGGAGCGCCATCGATAATTGGACGATCCTCAGGGACTTTACAGTCTAAGATTCTAAGTGGATTGAGTTCATATCTGCTCTTGCAGTCTTCGCACATATTGTCGATGTGATTTTTGAAGTACTCTTTTAAAGCAGTACGATAATTGTTTCTACTTTCTTCATCTCCGAGAGTGTTGATTTTAATTGTGACACCTTCTAAACCTAATGAACAAAGAATGGTATACGCTAAAACGATTACTTCAACATCGTTCATTGGTGAATTGTGGCCGATAGATTCAACACCGAATTGGTTGAATTGACGATATCTACCAAGTTGTGGTCTTTCATATCTAAAGACTGGACCTACATAGTAGAGTTTTAAAGGAAGTTCATTAGTAGCATAGAGTTTGTTTTGAACCACTAATCTCATGATACCAGCGGTGAATTCTGGTCTAAGAGTTAATAAGCGATCACCCTTATCTGGGAATGTGTACATTTCCTTTCTAACGATGTCACTACTTTCTCCAACACCTCTCACAAACACTGAATTATATTCAAGAACTGGAGGCCTGACTCCATTATATGCATATAACTCAGCGATGGATTTCATCATTGCTTCAACTCGCTCGTAAGCGTTAGTTTCTTCTCCGAAGATATCGTGAGTTCCTTTGACATTTTTAATTATTTCCATGTTGATACTCCTTAATGGATGACACGTTTAACATCGTAAACGCCTTTGACGTTAAGCAAGATATTAAATATATCATTTAATCTTTTTAAATCAGAGACATAAATTGTCATTCTCACTAATGTGAGTGTACGATTATGACTCATTAATTGAGCGTGGATAGAACTAACTGTGACTTTCGCACTGCTCATCGTATTCATAATATCGATGAGTAAGTTAGGTCTATCATTCGCTTCCATAGCGATATCGACTGGATAAGTTGAATATTCAATATTCTCTTTCCAATAGACATCAATTACTCTTTGCCCTTCATTAGCGATATTTGGACAATTATGTCGATGGACTGTAATTCCTTTTCCTCTAGTGATATAACCTTTAATCATATCTCCTGGGATTGGAGTACAGCAGCTCGCTAATTGGATGGCGATTCGATCTGCCCCTTTGCAGTAAACTGGGCAAGAAGAATCTCCTTCGTTTCTAACTTTGGCTTTGCCAGTTGGAAGAATGAGCGGTTTTTTAATACCTAAGAACTCAATAACTGCCGCTGGAGTTGGTTTACGGTTAGAGAAACCGATATATAATTCTTCAAGATCTTCGAATTCAAATTGCTTAAGGACTTTTTCTTGTGAAAGAAGTTCCACCATCTCTGCTTCTTCAATTCCCTTATCCTTAAAGGAATCAAGAGCGGACTGTTTACCTTTAGCAATCTTTTCTCCTCTTAATAATTCAGCGTTTTTCTTAGCGATGAATTTCTTAATTTGGCTCTTAGCAAGGTTAGTTTTGACAAAGTCAAGCCATCCTTCACTTGGGCCAGGAGACGTTTTACTAGTTTTGATTTCCACCATATCACCAGTTTTTAAAACAGTGTTAAGTGGTACCATGGTGCCATTGACGAGTGCGCCTACAGCGCTATCGCCTACCTTGGTGTGGATACGATATGCAAAGTCGATTGGAGTTGAACCTTGAGTTAACTCAATAACTTTACCGTTAGGTGTAAAGACATAAACATTGGCTTCAAAAATATCATGAGTAAGATTTTCCATGTATTCAGAAGCACTATTATCTGAACTTTCGTTACTCATAGAGACAAAGTCTCTGAACCAGTGTAATTTATCTTCAATTTCTTTTTGCTCTTCTTTAGGGTCATAACCCTTCTTTTCTTTATAGGCCCAGTGAGCCGCAACTCCGCTTTCAGCGATTTCATCCATGTATTTAGTTCTGATTTGAACTTCATAGACATTTCCATCACCCGAAACAACTGTTGTATGGAGTGATTGATACATGTTTGGTTTTGGCATAGCGATATAATCTTTGAATCGCATTGGTACTGGTTTATAGCTTTGATGGATTAAACCGAGAATTTCATAGCATCTCATTTCTGTATCAGTAATGATACGGAGTGCTAAGATATCATAGATTTCATCAAATGTGTGACCTTTTACATACATCTTTTCATAAATTGAAGAGATGGATTTAACTCTTGAGAAAATCTCAAAAGGAATGTTTTGCGCAAATAAAATATCAGCGAGCTTCTTTTGAAAGACACTTAATGACTTCGCTAAGGTCTTTTCTTTCTTCTCGAGTAACTTTACGATTTCATCGTATTTTGCTGGTTCAAGATATTTAAGACATAAGTCAGCGAGTTCACATTTAATGGTATCTAAACCTAATCGATGAGCAATTGGGACAAATACTTCTTTTGTTTCTTTAGAAAGAGCAATTTGTCTTTCAGGTTTTAAAGAACTAAGTGTTCTCATGTTATGCAAACGGTCGGCTAATTTGATAATAATGACACGAATGTCTTTAGCCATTCCGATAAAGATTTTACGATGGTCTTCTGCTTCAAAATCTTCACTTTCAATTTTGGAGAGTTTTAATCTTTGAATTTTGGTTAGAGAATCAACGAGCTTAGCGACATCACTACCCCATTTCTTTTCGACTTCTTCAATTGTGACATCAGTGTCTTCAACGACATCGTGTAATAAACCGGCAACAATGGTTGCTGGTCCAGCTTGAAGGCTCGCTAAAATGTAGGCGACTTCGATAAGATGGTGATAATATGGTTCGCCACTTCTTCTGAGTTGGCCATCATGCTTTTTCAAAATAAAAGCGTAAGCATCTTCAATGCTTTTACGGTCTTTTTCATTAGTAATATAACTTTGGTACACTTCTTTTAATTGTTCGAATGTATGAAGTGGATATCCGCCATTAACTAATAATTTCTCATTCTCTTTCATATTGACTTTATTGTAGTCCTTTTTATTGCTTTATTAAAGTAATAAAGAAAAATAGTCCATATCCTTATAGAAAATAGAAAACAAAGTTTCTAGATACTTATAAAAAAAGATTCCTTTGATTGGAATCTAATTTCTAAGCTAAATAATTCAGATAAGTAGTTTAATTATCGTTGTCGAGAAATTCTTTACCACTGAACTCTAAATAATCAAATCCTTTATATGATTTTATAGAGATTGTTCCAATGATATCAACGAACTTTTTATTAGCGAGTTCTTTCTCTGGATAATTGAAATAAACGAGTTTTAATTTATTGCCAAGAGTGGTAACAATGTGCTTGTGATCTCTAGAATACATTAAGGTATCAACTTTAATGTGCCTGAGTCTAAATAATGGAGCAGGCCAACTTTCTCCAAATGGTGAGAAAGATTTAATTAATTGATAATTCTCTAAGGAGAGTTCGCTCATCCCGATATCAATATATTTATATTCGACTTTTTTGACTTCTTTCTTTGAAATAACTTCAGTAAATTTCTTTTTGAACTCATCAAAGTCTTCATCTTTAATAGAGCATCCCGCTGCACTAGCGTGGCCACCACTAGTTAATAAATATTGGCCAAGTTCAGAGAATGCCTCAACAATATCATATCCTTCAGGTGCTCTAGCGCTTCCTTTTAAAGAGCCATCTAATGCTTTAGTAAAAACAATAACTGGAATTTGATATTTAACCATAATCGAATTAGCGATTAATCCGATGATTCCTTCTTTATAGTCACCCTTAATAATTACTGCTTTATCGTTTAATGATAAGTTAAGGTAACTAAGGTCGATTTTGGAGATATTTTTTCTCTCTTCATTCATATCAACAATGAAAGAATAGTAGTTTAAAATATAATCTTTGTCATCAGAGACAAAATAATTAACAATTTGGTTAATTGAGGTGTCTTCGATTAGTCTTCCTATAGAATTGATACGTGGAGCGATTTTCATTCCGATGATATTTTCATCTAATGGTTCATGATCCGCTAATAAATCAACTGCTAAGAATTCTCCTGGAGTGTAAGCTTCAAACATTGCTCTAAGTAAGTTACGGTTATAGTCAAGCAAAGGCATCATGTCACTTATCACAGAAATAGTTGCTAAAAGAGCTAAATATTTATCGACTCTTCCTAATAAGGAAATCGAGTAAATAAAGGCGGTAAAAGCACCACTAGAAGATGTTTCTCCAAAGTTAGACACTATTGGGTGACAAATCGCATCCGCTAAAGGAAGAGTGTCGGAGGCTTGGTGATGATCTAAAATCAAAACCTTAATGCCAGCGTTATGAAGCATCTCTATGCCTTCAAAAGCAGTTATTCCATTATCAACAGTAATAACTAAATCATATTTTTGATCGATGTATTCTTGAGCGTGTTTAGCGTTTAATCCATAGCCGTCTAAATAACGGTTAGGTAGATAATAATCAACCACCACATCTAAATAAGAGAACATCTTTACTAAGATGCTGGTTCCCATTACTCCGTCGCAATCATAGTCACCATAGATGATGATTTTACCTTTATTAGCGATAACATCTTTAACAAGCTTTACAGCTTTATCAATATCATCGAATTCATGGCCATCTTTAAAATTGGCTAAATTAACATCTTTGTTAAGCGAAAGATATTTATTGTAGTCAATTGAATAATAGTCAAGTAAACGTTCTAATAATGATTTGTTCATATTTGAAAAAGCTACACATTAGTGTAGCTGTTTGTTTGATTAATCGTTGATACCAATGAAGATTGCTTCTTCAGGTTCTGCAGATTTCTTTGTAACAACTTTCTTGTTCTTGTGTTCTCTTGGTTTTGTGTTAATTGTGATCTTAGAGAATAACTTGTATAAGAAGTTAGAAACAGGAACAAATAAGACAATTACTAATCCTAATGCTGCTAAAGAAGCTAAGATTGATACTAAGTATAAGTAAGAGGAATTAATGATTCCAAAGCCGAAGAAGTTAATGAAGACATAAACTCCGATAACTGCTGCTGCAAAGATTGGAGTAGCGGCCATACCAAGAGCCTTCTTAGAAACTTCGACACGATGTTCATAAGAATTATCTCTATTCTTGTCATCAAGAATCATTTCACGTTCTCTATTCATGAATAAAATCATAAAGAAGTAGGAAACGAGTGTCACAAGTGGAACAGCAACTGCTGCACTAGCGGTAACAGTCATTCCAATAACACCAAATAAAACGGTAATTCCTAAGGCGATTGCACCACTAACGATTGGGAAGATTAATGTAGCTAAGCCACGGCTTAAACGATATCTAAGTGTTAAGTATAAAGTCACGATTAAGATAGCGATAAATGTGGCCAGAGTAATCTTTGACCAATCTGGTGAAGCAACTGGAACAACTTCTGTAACAGTCTTAACAGAGACGATTGTTTCTTCTGAACCAGAGAAGATAGTTGGGTCAGTCATAACATCTTCAAGAACTTCACTTAATGCACGAGCATCACTAACAGGTTCACTAGAAAGTTTTGCGTTTGTGTCTAAGGAAATGATTTTCTTTAATTGAACAACATAATATGTTGTTGAATAGTTTGTGGTAACGGATTCAACAGTCTTGCTTTCTTTAACATCAAATGTATCAAAATCTAAATTTGAATATGTGAGTAAGGAGTTATAAACTGTTTCACCATTATCGTTTTTATCTTCGATTTCAATATATGAAAGGATTTGATCTTTTAAAGTATTTTCGTCTAATTTTGATTTGGAATCATCATCGATAACTTTAATCTTGTTTTGGACATAGATTTCTCCGCGGATTGCACTTGCAGCCTTGGCCTTGATTAAAGTACCACCATTAAGGCTACCAGCAACGATAACACCAACTAAAGATAAGACGAATGCGCCTAAAGCAACAAAGCTAACTGGTTTACGTTTGACTGTGAAATCTTTTTCAGCGTATGGGCCATAGAATCTTTGTTTTTCTTCGGCCATGTGATTTGGAACATTAGCAGAATCGATTCCGAAATATTCATATTTGCCAATTAAGCCTGTGGTGTTTGTGACTAACCACATGAGTCCTTTTAATCCTAAGGTGTTAACAATTAAAGAGATGATTGTACCAAAGGTAAGGATGGAACCAAATGAATGTAAAGCACTACCACCAAGTAAGTAAACCATTAAGCCAACAACGATACCGACAAAGTGAATATCGATAATTGGAAGAAGGCTCTTTTTGCTTGCTTCAGTATTTGCTTTCTTTAATGTATGTCCACGATATGCATCTTCTTTGAGCTTGTTTAAATAAACAATGGAACTAACCAAGGAGATAACAGCGACTGCTACTAAGGCAGCAACAGCGAGCATGTTATATTCTAGGCCAGCTAAAATCATGAACATGAAACCGCTTAAAACACTTAAGACAGTTGTTGTAACGGCGCTAATAGCGCCTAAACGATAGAAGACAACGAGTAATAAAGAAACAACAACAACGGCAGCTACAGTAGCAGTTAATGTATTATTCCAAACAACTTTGTCTTCGGTAATAACAGCTTCAACTTTTGGATCTAACCAAACTTCTGTACCACTTGTGATACCTTTAATACATTTAACTTCATAGTCTAAACTTGAAGCGTTGAATAAATGTAACAAGAAGTCTGCTTGGTTAAACGCTGATTGAACTTCGATTGGATCGGCATAGCCATTTCCATTTTTATCTTGATAACCACAGATTTGAGATAAAGAATTCTTGTTGGAATCGTAGAATAATTCATCTGTGCTATCTGGTGCAAAATCAAATGTTAATAAGGTTTTATTTTCTAAGGTATTGTTTTCGCTGAGGATTTGGTAGTTTTCACCTTTTTGGTAATTATAAATTAAGAATAAACGAGCGACTTCTCTACTATCGCCGTCTTCTTGTCCTTCGACAGTCACCGGATTATCTTGGGCATTTTGAATTAATGTATCCCATTCAGTGTAGTCGGTCTTAATTGGGAGAATGATTTCTGGGTATTCGTTAACAGTAACGCTCTTAAGATAAGCATTGCCATTTCTAAATTGAGAAGCTTCAACAACATCAGATTGGTTATTCATCAATGCGAATGAACCACTGAATGTTAAGTAAGTAACGATTTGTTGATATTTTTCAACGTTTTCAGCGCCAAAGCTAACTGTGACGATGTCGTTACCAGATGTTTGGATGTCATAGGATTCGACATCATAGGAGATTAATCTCTCCTCCATAATCTTCGCCATCTCTTTAGCGGAATCTGCAGTTAATTTTTTAACTTCATCTTCATCATCTTCTTTCTCTCTTTCAGTTAATTGGAAAGTGAATTGACGACGAAGTCTATGATCACCATTGGATGAAAATCCTTTAATAAGAGTTGGTAAAGAAGCAAACGAAATAACTAATGCTGAGAATGCAATTAGTAAGTATGCCCATAATCTTCTCATGTGTTAATACCTCCGAGGTTTATAATAAACCTATTGCGAAAAACGCCTAATTAAAAAAATACATTAATTGAGTGCATATTTCAACATAATTATGCACGCGTGATAATAAGGAATGTAGTGATATACACTACAATAATGTTCCTTGATATGTGATTTTGAGGTGCTTGTAAGCTTTGTCACGAGCAACTCTACCTCTTGGAGTGCGGTCAATGAAGCCAATCTGCAGTAAGTATGGTTCATAGACATCCTCAAGGTTCATAATTTCTTCTCCGATAGCATTAGCTAGACTCTCAAGTCCAACTGGGCCGCCTTTAAAACGGAGAATTAATGTCTTCAAATAACGGATATCGACATCGTCGAGTCCGATTGAATCAACTTTAAGAGCATCGAGCGCTTTAATCGTATCTTCATAAGAAACAGTGTCTCGATGTTGATAATTAGCAAAGTCTCTCACTCTTCTAAATAATCGGTTAGCGATACGAGGAGTTCCCCTACTACGTTTAGCGATTTCTAATTGTCCTTTTTCATCAATTTCTGTATTGAGAACTCTTGCGGTTCTTCTAACGATGTCTCTAATTTCATCTTCGGTATAGAAATTGAGCTTTTCAACAATTCCAAATCTTGCACGTAAAGGGGCGCTTAAATCACCTGCACGCGTTGTTGCGCCGATTAGAGTGAAAGGTGGAAGATTAATGCTAATAGATTTTGATGAAGATTCACGATTGATAATAATATCAAATCTAAAATCTTCCATCGCTGAATATAAAGATTCTTCTACTACTCTTGGGAGACGATGAATTTCATCAATAAAAAGAATATCCCCTGGTTCAAGTTCAGAAAGAATAGCAGCAAGATCTCCGGTCTTCTCTATTGTTGTACCTGTTACGACATGGATGTGTGCACCCATTTCGTGAGCGATAACATGCGCTAAAGTAGTCTTACCTAATCCTGGTGGGCCATATAAAAGAACATGGTCTAATGGTTCGTTACGATGTAATGCAGCGCCAATAAAAACATTTAAATTTTCTTTAAGATCTTTTTGACCAACATATTCTTTAAGTGTTAAAGGTCTTAAAGAAGAATCTAATGAATCTTCATTAACGTTTGGTTTAGCGTCTAATAACCTACTCATTTTAGTTCTTTAGCCTCTTCAAAGCGATGCGTAAAATATCTTCATTTGTCGCTCCTGGTTCATTGATGGTTGCTAAGACACGATCAATGGCTGCTCCTTTAAATCCGAGAGTCTTAAGAGCGTCATATACTTCTTCGTATTGTTTTGGGTTTCCTTTGGATCCAGTGAGTTCGCCTTTTAAATCTAAGATGATTTGTCCAGCAGCTTTTGCGCCTAATCCAGGAAGCTTCTTTAAGAAAGCAACGTTATTTGATGCAATTGCGTTAATTACATCATTAGGAGTTGTTGCACTTAAAGCGTTAATAACAGTTTTAGGACCTAATCCTTTAACTTTTATCAGAGATAAGAAAACATCTTTCTCTTCTTTATCTAAGAAACCGATGAGATAGTTTTCGTCTTCTCTAACTACGTTATAGGTGTAGACTAAAACTTCATCACCAACATGGAACTGTTCGATATGACTGACTAACATTTGATAGCCAACATCTCTAACATCAATGACGATACTTTCTTGTTCAATAATTGCAACTTTGCCTCTTAAAAAGTAAATCATTTATCTCTCCTAATTTATTAAAATAAATAACACCAAAATAACTAATCCAACAAAGGATGAAAATAGTCCTGAATAAATAACGATGTCGAGTTTATTTTTCATAGTTAATCTCTATTGAATTCCTTTGGACATGGTAATGGGGCTCTTTTATGTTCACTAATACGGTGGAGATATTCAATTCTCTGTTTTGAATTTTCATCTACTTCTTTGCCGAGTAAATAATCATCTAATACATCGTATTTGACACCCATTTCAGTTTCATCTGTTTGGCCTTCGAACAAACCAGCGGTTGGTGTACGTTCTGCTAAACGATCAGAAATGCCGTAATATTTACAAGCTTCCATAACTTCTCTTTTTAGTAGATATGGGATTGGCAAGACATCAACACCACCATCGCCGTATTTTGTGAAGTAACCCGTATAACGTTCACAAGCATTATCGGTTCCAATAACTAAACCTCCAACTTTTTGAGCGTAGGCATAAAGGATACACATTCTAATTCTAACCTTAAGGTTAGCACGTGTCATTGTATCAAGTTCTATTCCATTAACTGCAAAATCATCAACAATCTTGTGATAACTTCCAGAACCATCGATGACAATGTAATTAACATCTAATTCTTTTGCGACTTCTTTTGCGTCTTCTAAATCTGCTGGATTTGAATCGATAGGCATCATAATGCAAGTGAGTTTATCTTTTCCAACAGCAGTTTTAGTAATTGCCGCGACTAAAGAAGAATCAACTCCACCAGAAAGACCTAAAACATATTGCTTTTGGTGAGATTCTTCTAAATAATCTTTTACGAATTTTTCAATTTCTTTTAAGTATTCTTCTAATTTCATTATCGATAATACACGAAGACAAAGTCATCAAGAATTACTTGATCTCCATCTTGCGCTCCTAATTCTTCTAATTTATCATCAACTTTTAATTTACGAAGATGAGTTAATAATTTCATCATTCCATCATCAGT
>DFJP01000089.1 GCA_002373085.1 Caryophanales bacterium UBA3668
TTACTTCAATTTGAAGTAAGATATCTGGATTATGGACATCAACACTTAAATCAGTGTTTCTTAAAATAACAGGAGCGACTTGACGAATGATGTCATCAGAAATAAGAGGGAATTTTTTATTGCTCCTCTTACATTTGACTTTAAAGGTTTTACCTTCTTCAAGCTTGATTAGCTCTAAAGAAGCTTTCTTAATTACTTCGATATCATTTTCAACTTTATGAACTAAGGATAGACCTTGGATACCGCTAACATCTTGAAGTCTTGCCACTACTGGTTCATGATCTTGTCCATTAAGGTGAACATAGATGTGATCATATCTAGATTCAATTTCTAAACCATCGAAATCTTTTAAAGCATGTTTGATGTTTAAATAGAGTCTATGGATAAAGTCTTGCTTGTTCTTTCCTTTGGTGGATAATTCACCAAATCTTATCATTATATAATCGTAATATATCATCGAATTTCTCCAATTATTTCATCTAATATAGATACAAATGTATCTATTTCTTCTATTGTGTTACTGCTATCTAACGACACTCTAATAGTGTTATTAATAGCTTTTTCACTTTTCCCTAAAGAAGCAACAACATAGCTTCCTTTTTCTTTAGAAGAATGGCATGCACTAGTTGAAGACACCATTATATTGTTGTTACTTAATGCTTCCACAACGACACTTCCTTTTTTAGAAATCGTAGAGAAGTTAATGATATAAGGATTAACAACTGTTGGAACATTTAATTCATATAATTCTGGTTTGTTTCTCAAGTAAGATAGAAGTTTGTCCGCCATTTCTTTTACATGATTATAATTTTTCTTTTCATCTTTAAGAGCGAGTTGAACTGCTTTAACTAATGCATTTGCATTAGCAAGATCTTCGGTTCCGCTTCGATAACCATATTCTTGTCCTCCGCCACTATTTAGAGGTAATAATTCAATTTTTTTCTTTTTGATTAAGGCTCCAAATCCAACTAATCCATGGATTTTATGACCAGAGATTGTTAATAAATCAACTTTGGAATAATTGATTTCTTTCTCTAACTTTCCAATTGCTTGGCAAGCATCAACATGGAATATTGCTTTTGGATATTTTTCTAATAATCTAGAAATATCTTCGATTGGATTAACAGCGCCTATCTCGTTATTCACCGCCATAATAGAGACTAATGTTGTTTTATCAGTCATCGCAGCTTCAACCATTTGGGAAGTGATTATTCCATCTTTATTCGGTTTAAGATAAGTTACTTTAAATCCAAATTCTTTTTCTAATTGAGCATATGCTTCTAAAATTGAAGGGTGCTCATATGCGGTTGTGATGAGATGATCACCACGATTTTTGTATCTTAATGCCACTCCTTTAACTGCCAAATTATTAGCTTCTGTAGCGCCAGAAAGATAGATAACTTCATGGTCTTTAAGATTAAATAATCTTAAGATTTCTTCTTTGCTTCTATTTAATAAGTAAAAAGACTTCTGCCCTTCTTTATGAATTGAAGATGGATTTGCAAAATAAACGACATGTGTGTCGTTATACACTTTTAAAACTTCTTCGTTTACTTTTGTAGTAGAAGCATTATCTAAATATATCAATTTGCTATTATTAATTTTCATTATCTAAGTGACGATTCTTGTATAAGGAATTGGCTTGAGAATAAACACTTTGAAAATCACCTTTTTGGAATCCAATCTCAAGTTGATTTACGGTGTGGTTAATATCTTGTTCATCACGATCACGGTTAAGGATGACCAAAGATCTTTCTGCCACTTTCGCGTTACGTGTTTTATTTTCAATATCTTCAAACATTGGGTTTGCAATGTTTTTAAGGTTGGTAATTTTGTTGTTGATGTCTTCTACATCAATTGGCTTAGTTTGAACGCCTTGATAAATATCGTTAAGGACTTCAAAAACAGCTTCAATTTTTTCTCTATAAAGAGAAGAGAAGGATTCAATATTCACTTCATCTAACGCTCTTTCAGCTTCCTTAACTTGATAGTAATAAACTGAAATCATGTTATATGCTTCTTCAGCAGTGCTCTTTAAAGAGTCAATGTACATTTTGAAATTAGTAACGCCTTTATTGACAATACTATAGTTTGCTTCTAGTTCATCAAGTTTGGATTTAAGAAGTGAATATGGTTGGCGTGTTCCACTATGAACGAAGCCATCCAAATATCTCTTAGAGTTTCCTAAATCATCAACTGACTTTCCTAACGAATCGATTTTTTCAATTTCGGTTGGAGAAATAATGTAGATGTTTTTAATTTCAGGTAACAACGCACAAATACGTAAAAATACCTTTTCAACATTGTTCACTGATTGGTATACGAAATCGTAATGCTCTCTGAAATAATCACGAGCAGTAACTTCATCATCGAGTTTTTGTCTCATTGAATCAATTTCCACGAGAATGAGTTCTAACTCTGAATTGACACCACCAATTTGAAGGTTAATAATCCTCTTGCTAATTTCTTGAATTTTCTTCTTCCATTCTTCAATGTGATTTTTGAATGATAAATGGTAAAGAGGGACACCTTGTTTTTCGGTTTCTTTGTATTTATTTTGAAGTGAAGTAAGTGCTTCAGGAATATCGGTTTTAATTGTTTTACAAAGTTTTGGAAGTTCAATAAGAACATGTCCAAGAGCAGTAAGAACACTATTAAGTGAAGCAGCTTCTGAATTAATTTCTTCGTATTCAGCGCCTTCTAATTGTTCATCAAATCTTGCAAAGGAAGAATCAATTTTATCGAACATTTTATTAAATGTTGCAGCAACCATTTCAAGATCATTACTCTCGGAATAATAAGTTTGTTTAACATGGCGATATACTTCACGCAAGTGATCAATTGTTCTTCTACAATCTTCTTCTAGCTTAATTACTTCGTAAAGATCATGGTCTAAGTTGTTAACACTTTCAGTTAAATTCTCCACTGCTTTCTTAGCTTCGCTAATAACAGACTTAATATTCTTATATTGCTTTGCAGCTAAAAGAGACTTCAATTGTTTTAAAATTGAATCAGCGTAGGCATCTTCATTATCGTGAATTGATTTAAATCGACGATAAAATTGCTCATATTTTGATAAGTATAAAAGGTTGGTTCTAGAGATAATCTCTAGTCTATGGATATATTGGGTATCTTGTCCTAATAATAAAGCATCACAATGCGAGAATTGCTTCTCTAAATTGCTAACTTGCTTACGGAATTTGAATCTTGAAATAACAAAGAAATAAAGGAGTATTCCAAGAACAGTAGCCACTATAACAGAAGCGACTACAATAAGGACAGTTTCATTTAAACCGAGGAATATGAGCATACTAATACCTCCAACTTAATCAAAGATTAATCAAGTATATTATACAAAAATGAAAACGAGGAGAAAACCTATTTTGAATTAAAATCAAAATAAGCAAAAATACACTGCGTTTATCTTCATCATTTTTTGATTAAATATTTTAACTTTAGTAGGTTATTTTATGAAGATTATTTTTTCTAATTTTTCTCCACTATTTTCTTGCTTTAAGAACTTTTGAAAAAATATTTAATTTTTTTATTGTATGAATGATTTTAATCCTGTATATTATTTACTGCATGTAATG
>DFJP01000032.1 GCA_002373085.1 Caryophanales bacterium UBA3668
AGAATCCACCAGAACCGCTGATTTCGGAGCTAGTTTTAAGAGATTGGATTTCACAGACTAGCCTTACGTATTCTTGGTTAACAAGTTCAATATGATAATCCCACTCAATAAATGCGACACTTAATATAGGACAAATAAACACCATAAAAAATCCGATGTCAAAAAGAATTTCGGCTACTTTGTTATCGTCAAAATCTATTCCCTTTTTCTTACCCACTTTAACAGCGATAAAAAACGAAACAACGATGGCCGCAAAAATACTGCATACAACAATGATATAAATAAGTAGCATTGTCTAGTCCTCCTAAATACCCACTGGCACATAAGTAGTTATGCGACCGAAGAAATACTTTACAAAAGGTTTCAAGTCTAAAGTGTCGATGATTTTAAGTGCATCTTCTTTATGAATAATAACCTTAAAACGTCTTTCTTTCATTTTTGGAGTATATTCAACGAGTTGATATTCTCCGTTTACTTCGTAGATTCTGCAACATAGGTTAAAATGTTTGATAACTTCTTTAACGTCCATATCGCATTCTCCTACGAGCTTGAACTTGATAAAGTCCGAAATCTTTTTCTTAGAACCCATAATAACGATTCGCCTGCCTTTCGTGGTCTTCAAAGAATGTTTCAGTCTTGTAATGTTTCTTAATCCACTGCTTCATAGGTGTCTTTGGCGCTAAAGCATCATGAAACTGCGCCATTTCATATGCGTAAAAGTCCCTAGTATGAGTAGGTGTATCATCAGGATCATCTCCTGGTTCGAAGTCTTCGAGCTTGATACCGCTCTCATTCTTTAACCATTCAAGAGCAATTTCTTTGTTCTTATCTTTCATTAAATAAGCCTCCTTTGCGTTTTCGCACCCTTATTCTCTCGCAAAAACAAAACATTGTCAAGTTCTTTTTTATATTTTGTTTCAAAAAATATCAAAATCTCACGTCCTATTCCCTTGCGAACACACACACGTATCCTTATAATAAAGTTGTATGAGCAACAGAAGAGAATATGAAGTGAAAAATACAGCACCAGCCGTTATGACAGATGCTGGTCCACGTGGAACAACGCGTAAAAAATCTGTGGACGGAAGATATACAGCGAGCGAAGTAGAAGATGAATATACTGACAAACGCCAAGTGAAGATACACGAGCACAATCAAAATAATGGTCAAGAAGAAGGCGTTTTGAATACTTATGTTTATGAACCTTTGTTTGTTAAGACTATGGAAAAGACTTTTGTGAGAGACCTTATGGCTATTAAAGAACCTGAACAAGAGCCTTATCTTATTAAAAGTAATACTTATAACGACGTGAAACTTGGCATTGACTTTCAATTAGGCTTACGCACTCACGATGAAAACGGAAAAGCTTCCTTTGACGAACACAATATGTATGAAATAGACCTTAAAGTTTCCGACGCGTTTGGAAGAGATGAAGACTATAAAGAATCGAAAGTATCATTGAATCTTTGGAAACGTTATTCTGGAAAAGCTTGGGAAGAAGGTAGTTTACTTAATAGAAATCACGCTAACAATTTCTTCCACTACATTATTCCTCATTCAAAATTGACCAAAAGAGAATTAGTTAATAAGATTAGAAAAGAACCTGGTTATGATCCTCTTAGTGATATAGATGAGGTTAAGACCGTTTTAGTGAGCAGAAGCAACCTCAAAGGATTTGCAAACTCACGTTTATTAAACAACGACAACATACAAAACGTTATTGAAATGTTTAAGAACAATGAGATTAGAAGTATTCGTAATCCTAACCTTAACCCTCTCTACAACTATATGGAAGAAGATAAAAACTCTACTTCGTTTAAGTTTGAAGTTCCTGTTCCTGGTGAAAGCTATAAGGCATCTTTGTCTTTGAAGACTATCGTAGATGAAAACAACGAAGTCTATCGCGAAATAAAAATATTCCTTCCGACAAGAGCTTTTGGCAGTAAAGGAATACCTAGCGTAAAATCACATATTCGCTTTAATGATAACCCTTTGTTAAAATAATTACTTGACAAAGAAATAAAATATATGTTAATATCAATTCGCAAAGGAGAACCATATGACACAAGAAGAAAGAAGTCAAGCAATGAAATGGTTAGCAGACAATCCTGAGGCTTATGAATGCGACACCGAAATCAAACTCTTAGTCCCAGTTGACCAAGTGCCTTCTTGCGTATTGAAATACATAGAGGCGCAGAAGCTAACCACAGAAACCTTTAACGCCTTAGTCGAAAGTAAAAACGGCTTAGGGCTTGGAGAAGATTTTGACTAAAAGAAAAGAGGTACTAAACCTCTTTTTTTATGTCTGTTAATGTTAAGTCTCCGAACCTATCCAAGAGCCACCAACCTTCTTTGTTCACAAAATAAACTTTTATCCCTGGATAATAATTATATAGGGACATAGCCTCCTTTTTATTAAGGGACATATACAGTTCCATAGAGAACGTAAGGAAGTTAGTGCTAGGAACAATTCGTTGAGAAAATAACTCGTCTACTACTTTTTCACATATTTCAAAATCTTTTGCTTCGAATTTTTTTCCTTTTGATAAGTCAAGATCTTCGAATTTTAATTCTGTCATTATTGTTGCGCTCCTTCCACTGTTGTATTTCCTTTATCGAACATTTTCCACATAATAAATGAGTTTCTAAATGGAGACCAAGAATATTCACAAGAGTTGATTTGGTGGTCGTTTCCGTCAATACGCGCTTCACCCTTTTCACCCTTACGAGCGTTCTTCGTTTCACGTATCATATTCTTACACTTTTCGCTATAAAGCATATCACCTAAACCGAACATTGACTTTTCAAACTGCACACGCATCCAAATAGGTGTTTTTGTTGAGCCGTAGAATCTTAATCTACTACCTAATAATAATCCGTTAGGTAAACGTAAGTTTCTCGCATGAAGTTCAAGGAGTTGTCTAAAAGTAATATCGGCACTATCTACGAAGATATTGATAGTTCCTCTCATAAGCGTATCGTTTCTTAAAGCGCGTCTTGAATCTTCATATTTTTCCATCCAAGCCACGATCGTATTCAAGATAGCGGCCACTTGCTCGTTAATATCAAGCTTCTTGTCCCCATCCGTATTAAATTCCATAAAATGAGGATTGTTAGAATGGAAGTATTCTTCTAGGACAATAAGCTTCTTATAACCAGGAGTAACGGCAGATAACGTCATTGTGTTAGCAGCCTTAACTCTTGCGCTAGGATCGTCAGTTTTAAGAATCTTTGGCTTTGAACCATCACCAGCAGACATACCAGTATCAATGCCAATTGCAAAGTTAATAAATGGCATTTTACTAATCTCTGCTTCGGTAATAATGTTTCTATCAGTCTTAAATTCTTCATAGACTGTTTCGGTAGCATTACCCCAACAACCTAAATAGAGAACTGTATATTCGTCAAAAGAGGCTTCGCGCATTTTAGCCGCGGCCACATCAACTTGTGTTCTATCTCTAAACTCATTTGCTTTATAAGTTGAGATATGAAGATAAACACCAGTTCCGTAAGGGCCGACAAAGGTAGGATCCTTAAAGTCAGCATACTTATGGTGTTCAAGATATTCAACGTCGTCTTCAAAGCCACATCTATGGAAGAATTCTGTATAGAGCCAGTGTTCACTGCTCCACGCGTTAAAGCACATTGTAATTTGTTGTTCATAGTGAGCTTCAACGAGTTCACCTTCTTCGTTATATTCTTTACCAGCGCTACGAATAGAGTAGTCAAGTTTCTTAAAGTCTTCAAAGGATTCAATTTCAAACGCTTCTTCGATATAGACTGCGTTAAGACGACCGATAGCAGGTTGAATAGAGGTTAATGACGTTGGATTGTTCAAACCCTTAAAGATAATCTTACGTCCACTAATATGCGTAATTTCCATATTCGTTTTATTAATAGCGAACTTATCTTCTAGGCCGAAATCATTAATCGCTCTTTGAATATTAGTGAACGTGGAGTTTCTGTTATCAACGTCGTTCTTTCTAACAACTAGAACATTGGTAATGTCATCGCTAATCATTCTTAAAACGATTTCATTACCAATCATATTAAAGGACTTTTTACTGTTTCTGGCGCCTTTAAAAAGACGATACCTACAATCCTTAGTGTTCGTGAACCAACCATTGTTGTAGCATTTTCCTAAGGCTTTTTGTATATCAACGCTTCTTACTCCGTCTTCGTCTTTATATATACCTTGTCTCATAATTTTTTATTCATTCTACTTGGTTTGAAATACTGCTTTGAATTATTGTTCTCTAAATGTGCGAACATAATGTCTTTTGGCAACATTTTATAACAAAAGTATGAATTATTGAAGGAGGCGGTATTTCCGTCAAAACTGACTTTTTTATCAACAATAAGTAATTGAAGTTCCTTATCTAAAAAGAACTCACCAACCTCTTGATAATTCAAAATAGGAAGACCACAAATCATAGCGAATGGTTTACCTAATTCATACAAACGTTTAAATACTTCTAACTTTCTTGTAAAAGGAGGATTAGAAATAATGTAGTCATAATGACATTTTGGTTCGTATTT
>DFJP01000085.1 GCA_002373085.1 Caryophanales bacterium UBA3668
TAACCCAAGAGAGCCAATGGTTGAGGATATGATGGAAATCCTTAAGAAGGCCTATAAGGGAAACTGATTATATTAAAACATCACAAAAGGGTATCTATGTGAATAGGTGCTTTTTTGTTTTATATAAAAAATAGTAGATTGTGTCAGCAAATATATAGTATTCTAATAATAAATAAAAAACGAAAGGCAATAAATGATAAAACTTGTTTTAGAGAACGCGACGCAAGGGAATGGCGATTATTCATATAATGTTGCAAGTATTATTATTGCATTCGTTGCTGTGCTTGTTGCTGTGGTATCTTTTTTCTCGGCCGCAAGGGAATATAAGCGAAGTAGGGAAGCATCGTTTTTCAACATGTTGTTTGAATGTACAAAACCTATTTCAATGTTCATCTATGACGCTCTATTATGTATTGATCAAAATGTGTTTGTCGCCACTACAAACATTGAAAACGCAGAAAGAGATTTAAATGCTAATTTTGAATATCTTTACTACTATGCGGCGATGGACGATCTTTTTTACCTTGAAGAATTTGCATCACTATCTTTTCCAAATAATAGTAATTCAGAATATAAAAAATTGAGAGAATCTATGCAATTTGAACACGTCTTCTTTTTTGTTGAGGATGCATATATCACCTATAGAAAAAGAAACGTAGGCAAAGAAATAACAAAAGAAGATATAGATTTGTTGCATATTTACATAAGACTTTTTAGAAAACTATATAAATTAGAATCTACTTATGCCATTAAAATACTATATAAGAAAAAAGGAAAAGCTAAACGTAGTGATCTTAATGCCTATTACGATTCTTTGCTTGAGGTGTATACCCAAAGATATAAAGATTATTTATTCAAAGTTAGAAAAAAGTATATAGACAATATCTAATTAGAATGGGAAAAGGAGGCCACATGGAAAAGGTAAAGACAAAAGAAAAAACTATCAAGCAAAAAGAGCACGGAAAGTTTGATGATAGCTACTTAAAGGAAAGCTGTTATATACCATTAAATCTCAAGCCTGTCACAGATGAAGGCAGAGAAGATAGAAAAGAAGTCAAAAAGAAAACCAAATAAAACCACTTTAATAGACTTTTAACGCTTCAGTTATTACAAAAAAACCTTTTAGCGAACAGTATATGCTAAGAGGTTTTTTATTTTTTCCTGATTGTGTAAGAAAAAAATAGATTTTTATTGTAAATTATTAGATAATAAAAAAAGTTAAAAAAAGCTACATTGAATCAACAAAAGATTTAAAGAAGGCATCGCTGATAATTGGGGGGATACGATGAAAATAAAAATTGAGCATTTTAAAAATCTTAAAAAGATGGATTACACAATAGAGGACAACAAGATTAATTTTTTGTTTGGGATGAGTGGATCTGGTAAATCAAGCATATTAAATGCGTTGGCTGGTGACAACCCCGAAAGTTCTAAAACATTTGGCGCACTAAACACCGAAAACGTAAGTATCAAAGTGGATGGATCTGTGTTTTCGCCAACCGACATTCATGTTTTTAATACAGATAAAATGGGCTTTATTCTCGATTCTAGCGATGTTGAATTTTTTAAAGAAGTTATTATCGCAAGACCTGATGAACATAGAACGATTCATAAGACCTTAGAAGATAAATTAACCAAATTAAACAGCGCCATAAATAGCGAAATAAATAAATATGAACAATATGGAACGATGCTTGATGAGTTAAAAACAAGAAAGTTGACTAAAAGTAACACTTTGCCAATCACAAGTCCATTTGCTAAAACAATGACAAAATTAAAACAAGCAAAAGACAAAAGAGCTTTCAAATATGTTACTGCTATGAATGGAAAGCAACTTGAATGGGTATTGAATGGAATTAACTTTATAACAGGAAACAATTGCCCGTTTTGCGATAAAAAAATGGGAAAGAAAACAATAAATAAATTGAATAAGATGAGTAATTTTGATTCGAAATCAATTGGAAATATAAAAGATACAATTGCATCATATTCAACTGTTTTAGGAATGGTTGCATCTTATGAATATTCAGAAATGAAAAAAATAGAAAAAGAAATAATAAAATATGTCAAAGCTGTTACAAAATTTGATGAAATATTAGAACAAACAAGAATCATCTTTGAGCAAGACTATAATTATAATAACTTTAGACCAATTGTTTTAAATCAAGATTTTTCAAAGCTTTTTCCAAACACCAGCAAAGCATACAAATCAATCTGTAAAAATGTGCCAAAATTGGTCGATGCAATTAAAAAAACGCAACAAGAAACAGACGATTTTCTCAAGCACAAGAAAGCTGTCATTAACGATATGTTGGAAGAATTAAGTATTCCTTACTCTTTCGAAGTTAAGTATCATCGCTCCGGGCCTAATGAATACTCGATAATTCATAAAAGTGATTTCACAAATAATGATGACAAGCAATGCATGTCGGAAGGCGAAAAAGCCATTGTTTCTTTATTACTCTTTTTGGTCGCAGCAAAATCTACAAATTATAAGATATATGTAATCGATGATCCAGTCTCTTCTTTTGACAATTATAGAAGGAATCTCATTTATCGTTATATTCTTAAATATTTAAAAAACAAAACTGTCTTGATTATGTCTCATGATTCTATTTTTGCAAAATATGCAATAAATGATCGCGCAAGGAAAATAATTGGCACAGTTTCATATTTATCAAACGATGGTAAAAATGATGCAATTATTCAATCAATAAAAACTGTTCAAAGTGTTTCGTTTTTTAAATCTGTTATCAATCGTTGTCAGACAGCAAGCAATCAATATCAAAAATGTTTGCTGGCCAGATACTTGTTTGAAGAAGAATATAATAAATGCAATCCTAAATATACGTATTTATCAAAAGTGATTCATGGAGTGCCATATGTGGATATACAAAATTGGATTACTGGAAAAGGGAAAACGGAGCAAGAAATAATTGACGGTATTAATTCTGATCTTGCAAATCACGGAATAAAAAATGCTAATTATTTAACTCCTCTTGACCCAAACTACAACATCAATGTCGACATATCAAACTATTCGGTTTTTGAAAAATGTATTGTGTGCAGAGAACTTGTCAATAAAGGTGCTATTACGGTGAATAAGAATGTAAAAACTGAGCTTTCTTGTTCTGTCCATTTGAATGACGTGCTAGCAATTTGTTTGGATGTATTTAGTTTCCCTGTGATTAGCAGAACGCTTTTGGATGCCATCAACGTAATGCCAAACATAATTCCGGTCATATAAAATAAACGACGATTTTATAACTATTTTTTGAATATTTGTGAAAAAACCGCAAAAAGTAAAAAAATAATTTTAATTATAGGCAATAAAGGTGTATAGTGAATTCAAGAGGAAAGAAATATGATAAAAAAATTTTCTGTTAAGAATTTCCAATCAATTAAAGAAAAAATGGATATTACCTTTGTTGCGTCAGCCCTTTCGGATGAAACATCATATACTAATTATTTTGATTTTAAGGGCGATAGGATTTTAAAAGCGGCAGCATTTTATGGAATGAATGCATCCGGAAAATCTACCATTGTTAGAGCGTTGGCTGTGTTAAGCGAACTAGTTGCTCAGCAAAATCCTGCATTCTCGTTTGCAATGCCACAACAAGCAATAAAAAGGATGGTTTCATATTACCACCCATTCAAATTTTCGGATGAAACAAAGAATAGTCCAACTTCTTTTGAAATAGAATTCTCGCTAAATAACAGCGATGACTCACCATTATACAAATATCACATTGAATATGATTCAAGCAGAATTATTGATGAGAAATTTGAAAAAATGACTTCTCAAAAATATTCTCTATTATTCGAAAGAAACACAGATAAAAATCTTAGAACGAACATTATTATCGGAAATAGTGCGACAAATTCCCCTCTACTTGAGGCGCTAAAAAGTTCGGTTGTTCCTGATAAAACTTTCTTGTCTTTATTTAACAACTTTAACGTAAATGATTTTTATGATGCATATCTCTTTTTTGCACAAAGGATGATAAATATTTCTCCTGAGGTAACAAGATTTGATGATATTATGCCTGATAGGATAGAAAAAGACCCTGGACTTAGAGATTTTGAAATCAAATTACTTAAAGCTGCAGATTTTAATATTGATGATGTTCATGTATCAAAATCAAAAAAGAACTTGGTAAACATGCCTGGTTTTATTACTGAAAAGAAAGCTCTGTTTTTAGATCATAATGTTGATTATGACGATAAATCAATTGAATTTATTGAAGAATCGCTTGGAACTAAAAAAATGGTAATACTTGCTAGCTGTTTATATGATGCAATTAGCAGACCATCAGTTTTAATAGTGGATGAGCTGGAAGCTTCCCTTCATCCTGAATTAACAAAAATGATTGTTACATTATTCTTGGATGAAACTATAAATGTTCATAATTCTCAATTGATTTTTACTTCTCACGAGACAACATTGCTTGATCAAAATCTTTTGAGAAGAGACCAAATTAATTTTGTCTATAAAGACAAATATACATGCGGAACATATATTGTTTCATTAAAAGAGTTTGCTATGAGAAAAGATAGCAACATATCAAAGTCCTATCTAGCGGGTAGATTCTCAACAAGTCCAGATATTAATGAATACTTAATAAGCAGGGACAATTAATATATGAAGAAAAATGGATTTAAATTTAAAAGAAAAAAGATGATTGTTTTCTCATTTGAGGGCAAAAACAATAAAACTGAATCCATTTATTTTTCAAATTGTGTCGCTTGTGACGATGATTATGTTTTAAAAAGATTTTCAAGCGGTGTTACAGACCCAATAAAGATGATTGCTTCTACTAAATCAAAAAGAAAAACTTATGATTACAACGCTAAAGAAGACAGAACTTTTATTTTTATGGATGGAGATAACAACAATAGCAAAATAAAAACAATTAAAGAAATTGAAAAAAGCCTTCCAAGCGATATAAAAATTGTACTCTGCAATCCATGCTTTGAAATTTGGTATTTGAACCATTTTGTAAAAACAACAAAAAGTTTTTTAAACAGCGAAGAATTAATAAATGAGTTAAAGAAATACATTCCTAATTATGAAAAGAATAAAGATTATTCGGATGTGCTGCTTGAAAAAATATTAGTAGCAATTGATAACAGTAAGTTCCAAATAAAACAGTCTTGCATCAATCCATTCAACAACGTTTGGGAATTGTTTGAAAAAAATATTATAAAAAGCAGGAAATGACAAATGCGTAAATCACAACTTATTAGATTACTTATTCAATTTATGTTTTTTATATATTTCAGTGTCCTGTTGGCAGAGCGAACCATCTCAGTAGTTCAATCTATAGTTAACGGAGTAGATCTTTTTGGTACACCTTTCAACATATTCACTTATCTATTAGTGTTCCTCTCTATCACAGGATGGTTAGTATTCTTATTAGTGAAGTGTAGAGATAATATCAAAGCGTTATTTCAACCTAGTGAAGATGTTAATTTCAAACCATTATGTATCGCTAGCGGAATCTTACTTCTTTCTGGTATGGTCCATACCGAATATACCATTCCAGTAATGCAATTTGTGGCCTATGGAATACTTATTATTGGTATCCTTCTAAAAGTAATCGAAAATAGCAAAACAAGTGAAAATAAGCCACTTCTTTGGCTTTCTTTCGTATATTTAGTGGCTTTTTCAATGGCAATCCCAGTGATGTATCATTCTAACATTGAACACTATAAACTGTTCCATGTTATTGAAGGAATAGCAGTCTTCGCCTTAGTGGGTCTATTTACTTATTTGTTAGTAAAGATCTTTGACGGTAAGAATGATTTATTTATGGTTGTCCCAATAGTGGTGGCAATTATCTTAGATGTACCTCTAATCATCCTTAGGTGGAATGAAGAGGTTAATGTATTTGTGTTGATATTCATCTCTTTATCTACATTACTATATGTAATGGGAATAATAGTGAAACTCATTCAAAAAAGAAAAGTAAGATAATTAATAATAATAGCCTCCAATAAAATGGAGGCTTTTGTTATGCTTTTAATTCACTTTTTAGAATTATTATTGCATAATAAACATGATGAATTACGCGGAATCATATTTTATTACTAACTTCTTCCTACTCTGTATCTCTATTTTGATGTTTATCGTATCAATTAGAAGATTTAAGCAACACGTTAGAGTTAGTGTTTTAGTTATGAGTATTGTTTCAGTTACTTTACTTATGTCTGTAGTGGATGTCTTAATGGCCTATACAAAAGAGCAAGTTAATGTTCCAGCTACAACTGTATTATCATTCTTTAGCTATATTCTTAAACCAATCACTCTAGTGTTATTCATCCTTTTAAGTGGTGAAGTTACTAAACCTAAATGGATATATCTACTTATTGTTCCGACTATCTTAGTTATCGTTATTTATTTAGGAATGTTTGTTCCAGATCTAAGACAATACATTGTTGTCTTTAAGATTGGCGATAATGGTATCTATTTCTCTGGTGGAGCATTTAGATTTACCGCCCACGTGGTATGTGCTCTTTATCTTATTTATCTCCTTTATGTTTCTATTAAGAAAATTAGAGCGAGACATTTCTCTCAAGCGATTGATTTAATTGTGTGTACTATCTTGATTATTACTGCAACTTCAATTGAAACTTGGGCTAATCCAGATAACCAAATTTTCTTACTTAATACGACAATTGCGATATGTGTCACAATCTATTACATGTTCTTGTATTCAGAGAGTTATTCTCATGATGCTTTAACTGGTTTATTTAACCGCGCTGTCTACTTTGTAGACTTAAAGAGAATGAATAAGAATATTACTGGATTAATTCAATTCGATATGAATGGTCTTAAATACATTAATGATACTTATGGTCACCAAAAGGGTGATGAAGCTCTTATGTCTATCGGTACTGCTTTAAGAAATCACTGTGACAAATATATGTATGCATATCGACTTGGTGGAGATGAATTTGTCATCTTAGCGATCAATGCCTCTAAAGAGAGAATTGAAGAATTCATCAAATCAGTGAAAGATGAAATCCAAGAAAAAGGATATAACTGTGCAGTTGGATATGCGTACTGTGAACATAAAGATGATACTTGCATGAATGAATTATTCAAGATTGCAGAAAATAACATGTATAAAGACAAAGAAAGGTTCTACAAAGAATCCAAAGTTGAAAGAAGAAAGGTGTAAGTGATTACATCTTTTTTTTATGAGCAATTGTTCATAAAAAACATGCATATGTGATATAATCAATTTGATGTCCTCAATTAGTAAAGAACTTCGCAGTCAAATTATTCATTACATTATTTATATTATCTTCGTCTTAGGTTTAACAGCCTTAGCTTTTTATTTATCTATTGGAGATAAATTAGGAGAGATATTAACTACTCTTAAAACCGCGAATATATGGATTATCGCTATCATCTTAGCAATTATAGTTGGCTGTATTTTATTTAGATCAATTGCCATCTTCTCTTTAACTCGTATTTTTGAAAAGAAATATTTCTTCCATCGAGCGATTATGATTGATCAAATCGGTTCTTTATATCGTATGATTACTCCTGCTGGAGTTGGTTCTCACTTCATGGAAGTTAGAACATATAAAAAGCAACAAGTAAGAGTCTCTAACGCTCTTAGTGTTATAGCCTTATATTCCATTATTTATCAAATCGTCTTAATAATTTACGGAATTATCACAATTGCCGTTAAAGCAGACTTAGTAAATGAAATAGGCACTGTTTCTATTTCTTTCTCTAATAATAACGCGGTTAATGTTCCATTATGGCTATTAATTGGCATTGGATTCTCATTCAACGTTTTATCTATCGGAGTAATTTATCTTATTTCCTATTGGAATCCTTTATATCGCTTTGTTAGAGGTCCAATTATCAACTTATTAACTAAAGTTAAGATTATTAAACAAAAAGAAGAAACTGTGGAAAGATTTGATAATGCGGTTACTAACTTTAGAAGTAACTTAAAGACATTAGGAAGAAATATACCTGTCTTCTTAATCTGTATTGTTTGTTTCTTTGCCTATATTACTATTTCTTATTCAGTCCCTTATTTCTGCGGTTTATCTTTAGGCAATACTTCTAGTGATGCGAATTTCTGGGATAGCGTTCTTTTATCTAACTTCCATCAAATGGTGACTTGTATCATTCCTATTCCAGGTAATTCCGTTTTATCTGAATTATTCTTCTTAAGATTGTTCTATCCCGCTAGTGGACCTTCATTTTATTCCACTGAAGAGATTGCTAGAGCCTCATTACTCTTATGGAGAAGCTTAATGTTTATCTTCCCACTCTTTATCTCTTGTATCTTCACTTTAGTGTATCGTCCAAGAAAGAATATTGATAATCATGATCATCAAGAAAATCAAAATCCTCAAGAATAAAGTCGTTATTACTTTTAACGATGAAAAGTTAGAGTTAGACAAAGAAGTCTATCCAAACTTTTATCTATATGAAGGAAAAGATATTTCTAAAAAAGAATATGAGAAGATAAAAGAACTTAATAATGTTTCAGTCTTTCTTAAATATGCGATGAAGATTAGAAGCAAAGCCATCTATAGTGAATATCAAATAAGAGAAAAACTATATAAGAAAGAGGCTAAAAAGAGTGAAGTAGATCAAGTCATTAAGATTATGAAAGGCTATGACTTAATTGACGATAAAGCGTTCTCTTTAGATTATCTTGAATACTATAATTCCTTAAATTACGGAAAGAACAAAATCATTAATAAACTCAAAGAAAAGGGAATATTTGAAGATCAAATTAATAAACTAAGCTTCCCAATTTCTCTAGAAAGAAAAAAAGCAAAGAACTTGCTTAATAAGTTAGAAAATAAATATTCTAAATATAATGAATCTTTGAAAAAATCTCATATCTATAACGCCTATATCTCTAGTGGCTTTTCTAAAGATATTGCTTCAGAAATGATTAGTAGTATCAAAATAGATAACCCAAAAGAAGAAATGAAGAAATTAGATAAAGACTTTGAGAAAGTTTATCTTAGATTATCCAATAAATATCAAAAGAAAGAATTAAAACAAAAAGTTATTATGTCGTTAGTCGGTAAAGGATATCGCATTAATGATGTGATGAAAGTTGTAGAAAGGAAAGGATTATGAAACTCATTAAAGAATTAGAAGAAGGGGATCGCCTAATTGTACAAGCCTTAATTGGTAGTGTTTCTCAAGGCACAAATAAAAGTGGTTCTTTATATTTAAATGTTGAATTAAGAGATTCTTCCGGCTCTATTTCCTCTAAGAAATGGGAAGTAGAAGATGAAGATAAAGATGTCTTTATAAGCGGTAATATCGCGGAAGTGATGCTAGAAGTAATCCGATATAACGATTCTCTTCAAGGAAAGATTTTAAAAGCAAAACTCCTTAAGAGTGAAGAAGTAGATGTCACTCGCTTTATTAAAACTCCTCCAATCCCAAAAGAAGAATTAATTGAAAGATTTAATAAGATAGTTAATTCAGTTAATGATAAAGACTGCAAGGCTATCTTAGATTATTTCATTAAGAAATTTGGACAAAAGATATATGACGCCCCTGCGGCGAGTAGTGTCCATCATGAATTTGGCTCCGGTTTATTAATGCATTCCGTCTCTTTAGCGGAACACGCGGATTATTTCTCTAAATACTATAAAGATATAAATAGAGACTTAATCGTTACAGGCGCGCTTATTCATGACTTTGGTAAGATGATTGAGTTAGTGGGACCTGCAGTCTATAAATATTCCACAGAAGGTAAATTACTCGGACATATTTCTATTATGTGTGGAGAGTTAAGAATTGCCGCCAAAGAACTAAATATTGAAAGTGAAGTGCCTCTATTATTAGAACATATTGTCTTATCTCACCATGGACAATTAGAGTTCGGTTCTCCTGTTCTTCCTTTAACTAGAGAAGCTCTATTAATCTCGATGATTGATAACCTTGACTCTAAAATGCTTGTCCTAGATAAAGCGTATGAAGATGTTGAAAGAGGAGAATTCACCCAAAAGATTTATTCTTTAGACGGTAGAAGCTTCTATAAACCACTTAAATAGTAAAAACGAATAAAAATAAAGGCGAAGTCATCTTCGCCTTTTAAACTGCCTATTTTTAAATATATTATTTAAGTTCTTTTTGAATCTCACGAGCGATAGCAGGTAAATTGAGTTCGCCTTCGTTAGATTTCATCTCTAAGATAAATCCTTCGTTATCGTCATAACGAGGAATAACGTGGACGTGGAAGTGCATCACTGTTTGGCCTGCTGCTTCATAACAATTAGAGAGGATATTAACTCCTTTAGCCCCTAAATATTTAATAGCGACTTGGCCGATTCTTTGAGCGACATCCATAACCTTGTGCATTTCTTCTTGAGGAATGGTTAAGAAGTTCTCGTAGTGTTTCTTAGAAATCACTAAAGCGTGTCCTTTTGTGACTTGAGAAATATCTAAGAATGCAAGGACATCATCGTCTTCATAAAGTTTGTGACAAGGAATCTCTCCATCGATGATTTTACAAAAAATATCTTTTTCCATATATTTTCACCTTCTTATATATAAATATATATCCACTTAAATTATAGGACCTATATTTCTAAATGCAAAATAAAACCAGATAGATTTTCATCTACCTGGAATTATATTTTTGATTAATCAAATAAATCTGGATAATTGTCTTTGAAGTAATCGTAGACTTTTTGATCGTGATATGTGATATCCATCTTCTTTAACCAATATTCTTTACTTAAAGAAGCATAGCTACCAGTACCAGCGACTTTCTTAGAGATTTCATCGATGACTTGGTTGAGGAATTTTGTACCTCTTACTTTAGAGTAAGAATAGTTACCTTTCGCTCTGACTTTGTTATCTTTGACAGCTTCTAAGACGTTAACGATGTAATAGGCACTGCCATCATCGTAAACGATGTCTTTGAATGGATCGTCTTGGGAATATCTTCCTTCGAATTTGAGGAAGTAAGCACCATTAATGGAGCAAATGAATTTGTTTTCTTTTGATTCTGGAGCGTCTCTTAACTTCCAGACGTTGTTGACCTTTTCAAATCTATCTAATTTTTCAAGTTCTTCTAAGTTAGCAGCGATTAATTCTGCATCTGTACCAGAAGCATCATCTTCTCCACCGACTTCGAGTTTGCTGTTAGCAACTGAGATGGTGAATAAACGTTCATTGATTTCACCATTAGCGTCGAGAGTTGGTTGAGAGGATTGAATGAACCAATCTTTAGTGATGGATTTGGTTTGGTCGATATCAATTGTTAATTGATTGAGTCCTTCTTCAGGGGTAACAGTACCAGTAGATGTGAACTTGTTATATAAGGTCATATCTAATTCTTCAAAAGTAGAAGCGGTTGAGAATTTCTCATAATCCTTAATTAAGTCACCATAAGCTGTGTTGTTATAGTAATTAATTGAAGAATAGGTTTTTACTTCGTAAATATCACTTGCGAGAGCTTGTAATCTAGTAACAATTGCTTTAGCAGCATTGTTGGCTTGGATTTGATCATATAAACCTTTATTAACGGTTGCATATGTATCAAATAAGGTCTTGTAGTGATCTTCGATTTCACTTGTCTTAGTTCTGACGTGATCTCCGGTTGGAACATCAGCGTAGATGGCTTCGACTAAGTCTCTAACAAGAGCATCGGCGTTATTGGTGAATGAAGAATATTTATCAATCTTAATAACGTTAATCTTTCTTGCACGAGAGTTTCTAACAGCGGCGATTTCTTCATCTAATAAGTATTGTTCGATGAGAAGGTCGTTATAGATGGTTGGAATGATTTCGTCTTGGACATATGTATATCCGTTAGCGGCATCACTATAATAAGCCTTATGAAGGAATCCTTCAGTTGCAGAATCTTCAATGAAGACATCTTCTTTATCGATTTGGTAATCGATGAGGACTGGAGTTAAGCTTGCAGCTTTAGCAGCAGCGTAGTTAACTTTCTTGTTGTCTTTCCATAATGCTTCGACAAAGTCGAATTCGGAGAAGAAGTGTTTCTTTGTGTAGCTTCCGCCTGTGGCTTTCGCGTACATTGATTCTTTAATACGTAAGGCGATGGTTGCCCATCTAGCTGTGACGTTTCCTCTTTCGGTGTCGCATGGTGTCCAATCGTCACCAGTAACTTCGTTACCAGCGTCGTCGACGTGTTTGCCGTCTTCGTTATAAAGCCAATATGCTTTATGAGCTTTAATGAAGGCGTTGACTTTAGTAGCGTCTGTTGCTGCTTCAGCAAGAGTAATTTCTTCTCTGCCTTTAGCAGTATAGGTATCGTAAGAACCAAAGATTGATTCAGCGTATCTATATAAGACTTTTTCTAAGACTTTAGCAGCGACTTGTCCATCGTGCATAGAATCATAGATGATATTTAAGATATCGTTGTGGATTTCTGTATCATCATCTTTGATGGAAACGATTGGATCGTCGTAGTTGCTTGGTTTTGCGTAGATTTCATCGCTTGAGGAATTACATCCTGTTAAAGCGAGAACTCCAAGAAGAGATAAGGTTGCTAATTTAAATTTATTTGACATAGCAAGCTCCTCCTTTCTCAAATGCTTCTAAGTCAGATGCATTTGCTCTGCCCCATTTGAAGACACAGCCAGTAGATAACATACCTTTATATTCTCTAATGGTGTTTTGATGTCTTAATTGAGCTAAGTATGATTCCCAAGCATCGTTAATGGAATCAGCGTTACTTAAGACTTTACCATCTCTTAAGAGTTGAATCTTCTTAAGGATGTTATTCATAACAACGCTTTGATTGTTATCATCTTTATCAAAGAATTCGATTTTGTCTTTTACATTTTCGAAGAGCATTTGATAGATACGATAGTCGTATGCTGCATCGAAGACGTCGGAAGAATCTTGTCCTTTGAGCTTATTTTTAATAGTGTTTGCTCTATTTGTATAGTAAGTAGAATCATCGGATTGAGTCATGTTGACGTATGTTTCGGCTGGGTAAGCGACTCCAGCAGTTGGGATGTCTGTTGTGTAGTAGTCTTGTAATGTGACTGCTGCTTTTTCAGCAGAGACTGCTAAGTTGGTGTTATAGAAGACAGACTTTCTCATAACCATGAAATGGATACCAGCAGTGCTTCTAACACCGATAATGACATTACCTTGTTTATCAGTTAAAACTGATTTTCCGGAAACTGCAGGAACTGCATTAGCAACAAAGTTGTTGTTTGGTAACTTGAAGTCACCGTTAACGAAGTCGTGAGCAGCGACTGTAACTTTGTCAGCACCATCAGCGATGGTGACATCTTCAGCGGTGATGATGAATGGTGAACGGAAGTTCAAGAATTGGTTGAATAAGATATTACGTGGGTATGCGACTGCGCCTGCTTCAGGAGCAACGGTTCCCATCTTTTCGTCATCTTTGTATTGGCCAATCTTTCTAAAGACATCATATGGAATGGTTGGGATCTTAGTATAAGCAGTAGAAGTTGCTCCGTATCCTGTAACAGCGTTACGGACATCAGCAATCATTTCTTTGTTAACTAAATCGACAACGTTTTCTTTTGTTTCAACAACTGAGTTGGTTGTACTGTCATAGACGACTTTAGTTGTGACTTGGTCGTTTGCATCAATACCGAATGCTTTATAGATTGCGGTATTGTCTGCACTTTGAGTGTTTACTCCACTTAATAACGCATCGTAAGCGTAAACACCTAATTTAAATTCGTTATAGAAAGCGGTTTGAGTGGACATAATACCAACATCACCATAAGCGGTGTTAGAGGAATCATCACTTTCAGCTTTCGCAACATCTTCGAATGAATAACTTGCATCCATGAGTTTACGAACAACATTCCATAATTTCTCTGCTTCAGAAGCGGTGATAGTTGCTCTAGAGTAATCTGTTGCATCTGCACCTAACTTAACTAAAACGTGGAGAATATGATATGGGAATACTGATTCATAAGAGTGATCTTCTGGTTTAGCAAGTGCTTTCCAGTCAGTACCGACACCGATATATTGATCTTTTAAGGCGTCTTGGTTGTCTGAGAAATACCAATCGTTGATGGCATCTTTCTCTAATTCATATAAGAAGTATTCTTTGAGGTCATTCTCGTCTTCACAATCATGTGAATCAAGAATTGCTTGCCATTCTTCTGCATATGTTTTGCCACTGCTATTTGCGTTATCTTGAGCGGCTTGTTTTTGGGCCTTGACTTTGTCTTCTGCTTCCTTAACCAAGGTGGTATAGGCTTTTAATGTTGATCCTTGTTCTTCACTTAATCCTTTGTATTCGTATCTGATTAAGGCTTCAAGAACTGCATTATAGAATAAAGTAGTGCCTTCTTCGCTATCGCCGTACTCGCTATAGAACTTGTCGATATCGATAGAAATCTTTTCATCTTCACTGTTGTAACCGATGAAATCGACAATGGACTCTTTGCTTTCTGTAACAGTTGCTGTTGCGTTACAAGAAGTTAATGCGAGTGCACCGATGAAGCTAGTAACTAATCCGAGTGATAGTTTACTTTTTTTCATCTTTTAGTCTCCTTTTCTAAAATACATAGCGAGAATATTTTACCTATATAAAATAGTGCGTGCAATAATAATTTTAATTATTTCGCATACATATACGGGTATGTGAACAAATTTCTTATCATATTCATTGCCTTAATTAAAATGAGAGCATTAAAATAATACGGCACTGAGGTGAAAGACATGACAACACTTAAAATTAAAGATTTACACGTTGAAGTAGACGGTAAAGAAATCCTCAAAGGAGTAAACGCCCAAATTAGTGAAGGGGAAACAGTTGCTCTATTAGGTCCTAATGGACATGGAAAATCTACCTTACTTAACGTTATTATGGGACATCCTAGATATATCATCACAAAAGGATCCTTATATTTAGATGATGTTGATATTACAAAAATGACCACTGATGAAAGAGCTAGAGCAGGCTTATTTTTAGCATTACAAAATCCAGCCGAAGTTCCAGGAGTCATTAATTCAGATTTCTTAAGAGCCGCAGTTAACGCGACTAGTAAAGAAAAAATCTCAACTTACAAATTCTACAAAATTCTTGATAACGCAACTAAAGAACTTAAAATGCCATTTGACTTAGCAACCAGAAGTTTAAATGAAGGCTTCAGTGGTGGAGAAAAGAAAAGAAACGAAATTCTTCAACTCCTCTTATTAAAACCAAAAATTGCAATGTTAGATGAAATCGATTCTGGATTAGACGTTGACGCTATCAATGTTGTTGCTGATTCAATCAATAAACAAGAGAAAGAAGGAAGAGGATTCTTAGTCATTTCTCACTACGCTAGATTATTCGATTTAATTAAACCTACAAGAGCGTTAGTTATGATTAACGGAAGAATCGCTTTAGATGGCGGTCCAGAACTCATCAAGAGAATTGATCAAACTGGATATGAATTCATCAAGACTGAATACGGCATTGAAATCGAAAAAGAAGACGCTAACATGAATACTGTTTCTATTGGTAGTTGTGCCGTAAAAGAAACCATTAAATAAATATGAAAAAGATTCAAGTTTTAAACGACTTAACTTATAGTGCAGCAAATAGTTCTGAAGATCTATATTTTGAAGTTGCCTCTAACAAAGTTTTATATATTTATTTAAAGGATATAGAAGAAGTTAGTAACATCCATTTTGAAGTTGGAGATAACTCAAATATTCAAATTTCAGTATTTGCTAGAAAATCTATTAAAAACGAAAATTTGACCGCAAATGTTGGAGAAAATTCTCGAATTGCAGTCTATTATGCAGATTTTGCTGTTGAGAAAAACATTCTTAACGCCACAATTAACTTAAATAAAAATAACGCTGATTGTGAATGGCACTTAGCAAGTTTAGCATCTAGTAACGATGATAAAGAAATTGCAGTTTCTATTTACCACAATCACCCAAATACTCACGGAAGAATTGATAATTATGGAGTGTGTAAAGATAGCTCCAAATTACTATTCGCTGGTGTTTCCCATATCATAAAAGGATCACACCAATCCACCTCACATCAAAACGCTAAGATTGTCGTCTTCGATGATGGTTGTAAAGCAATCGCTAGACCAATCTTAAAAATCGATGAAAATGACATTGAAGCTAGCCACGCAGCAGTGGTTGGAAAAATCAATGATGACCACATCTTCTATTTAACCTCTAGAGGACTAACAGTAGAAGAGTCAAAATTACTCATTACTCTCGGCTATCTTAAACCAATTGCAAAAGGCTTTAATGAAGAAACCGCTAATGAGATTTATCAATTAATTGAAGGAAGGCTTTAATATGTACGACATCAAAAAAGTACGTGCTGATTTCCCTATGCTTAACGGCAAAACTATGCAAGGTAAACCACTTGTCTTTTTAGATAATGCTTCAACTACTTTTAAACCTTATTCAGTTATTAAAGCAATTGATGAGTATTATTTAGAAAAGAACTCTAATTCGCATCGTGGAGATTATGATCTTTGCTACGATATGGATGTTGAAATCCAAAAAACAAGAGAAACCATCGCTAAATTTATTAATTCTGAGCCAAACGAAGTAGTTTTTACTTCTGGAGATACCGAAGCACTTAACTTAGTAGCCTATGGCTATGCATTAGAATACTTAAAACTAGGAGATAAAATCCTTATTAGTGAAGTAGAACACGCTTCTAACGTTCTTCCTTGGTATAGGATTTCTCAACTTACTGGCGCAGAAGTATGTTTTGTGGATATAGTTGACCGCCGAGTAACAGTTGATTCTATTAATAAAGCATTTAAGGAAAATAAGAACATTAAATTAGTTGCTTTAGCGCATGTCGGAAATGTCTTAGGATATATGATTAACGCGAAAGAAATCGCCTCAATTTGCCATAAGAACGGCGCTCTTTTGGTTTTAGATGGTGCTCAATCAGTCCCTCATATGCCTGTTGATTTTAAAGATTTAGACGCTGACTTTTTAACGTTCTCAGCCCACAAGATGTGTGGACCTACTGGTATTGGCTGCTTAATTGGCAAATATGAATTACTTCAAAAGATGGCAACCTTCCATACAGGTGGAGGAATGAATGTTAAGTTTAATAAATCTGGAGAAGTTATTCCTTTAGACGCACCTGCTAAATTTGAAGCTGGTACATTAAACTTATCCGCAATCATGGGATTTAGAGAAGCAGTTAATTATTTAACTGAACTCGGAATGGATAACATTCGTAAGCATGATGAAGGATTATTTAAATACGCAATTTCTAAATTAGAAGGCCACGATAACATTGTTGTGTACAACAAAGATTCAAATAGTGGTATTATAGCGTTTAACATCAAGGGAGTATTTGCCCAAGATGAAGCAACATTACTCAATTCTAAAGGCATTGCAGTAAGAAGTGGACAACACTGCGCGAAGATGATTGATAACACAATTGGAGATATTGCGACAGTAAGAATGTCGACATATCTATATACTTCTAAAGAAGAAATTGATATATTTGTAGAAAATTTAATTAACGGAGGAGATATTTTAGATGCCTATTTCAATTAACAACGAGATGATGAGAGCGATTATTATGGATCACTCCGCTAACCCAACAAATAAACACACTCCTACTGGAGAAGGATATGAAAAAGAACATATGCATTCTGATAACTGCATTGATGATTTAGATATTTATCTAAAAGTTGTTGATGGAAAAGTTGTTGATGCATGTTTTGAAGGTGTTGCCTGCACAATTTCTTTAAGTAGCACTGATATTATGTGTGACTTAATGAAAGGCAAAACTATAGAAGAAGCTCGCTACATGATTGAACAATACAATCACATGATGCATGAAGAACCGTTTGATGATGAAGTGCTTGATGAAGCAATTGTTTTTGTTAATACAAGTAAGCAAGCTGCAAGAATTAGATGCGCAACTATTGGCTGGAACGCTGCTAGTTCAATCTTAAAGGACAAATAATTTATGGCACCAGAAGACGTTAAATTCCAAGAAGATTTAAATAAATACGGATTTAAAAACGAAGATGTTTCTATTGCTAGCACTGGTGTTGGCTTAACTGAAGAAACTGTCCGTATGATTTCAAAATACAAAAACGAACCAGATTGGATGCTTGAATTCCGTTTAAAGGCACTTAAAATCTTTAAGCAACTACCAATGCCTGAATATGGTCCAGATCTTTCTGATATGGATTTTGATACATATACTTACTTCACAAGAGTTGCTAATGGAGAGGTTAAAAACTGGGATGATGTTCCAGAGACAATCAAGAACACATTCTCACGTTTAGGCATCCCAGAAGCAGAACAAAAATTCCTTAGTGGTGTGACTACTCAATATGAATCAGAAGTGGTCTATCACAATATGCTTAAAGAAGTAGAAGAAAAGGGAGTTATCTTCCTTTCATCCGATATGGGATTAAGACTATACCCAGATTTATTTAAGAAGTATTTTGCTACTGTTGTCCCAATTGGTGACAATAAGTTTGCAGCCTTAAATAGTGCAGTTTGGTCAGGTGGATCTTTTATCTATGTTCCTAAAGGCGTTCACCTAGAAAAACCACTCCAATCTTATTTCAGAATTAATAATGAAAAGACTGGTCAATTTGAACGTACTTTAATCATTGTTGATGAAGGTGCAGATATCCATTATGTTGAAGGATGTACTGCTCCAACTTATCAAAAAGAATCACTCCATTCAGGAGTAGTTGAAATTGTTGTTTTACCTGGTGGAAAGTGCCGTTACTCAACTGTGCAAAACTGGTCCACAAATATTATAAATTTAGTAACTCAACGCGCGGTTTGCTATGAAAATGCACAAATGGAGTGGATTGATGGCAACATCGGAGCAGCTAAAAATATGAAGTATCCAGCAGTCATCTTAAAAGGTCGCGGCGCGAAGGGAACTTGTATCTCGATTGCGGTTGCTGGAAAGGGTCAATATCAGGATGCCGGATCACGTATGATTCATGAAGCAGATGATACAACAAGCACCATCATTTCTAAATCAATTGTTAAGGGTGGTGGCGTTGCTAATTATCGAGGAACTGTAAGACATAGACCAGGTGCAAAAAACTGCCGTTCACACGTTGAATGCGACACTTTAATTTTGGATCACGAATCTAAGAGTGACACCATTCCAAATAACGATGTTGGAAATAATACTTCTTATATTGAACATGAAGCGACTGTCAGTAAAATCAGTGAAGAACAACTCTTCTATTTGATGAGTCGTGGTATATCAGAAAAAGATGCAACCCAAATGATTATTATGGGATTTATCGAACCATTCTCCAGAGAATTACCAATGGAGTATGCAGTCGAACTCAATAATTTAATCAAGATGGATATGGAAGGTAGTGTAGGATAGAAATGGACTATCAAGTTATTGTTGTAGGAGGAGGACATGCCGGCTTGGAAGCCGCTTTTAGTAGTGCTCATATGGGCATGAAAACATTATTAATCTCCTTAAACATTAAAATGATGGGAAATATGCCTTGTAATCCATCAATTGGAGGAAGCGCGAAAGGTATTGTTGTTAGAGAAATCGATGCTTTAGGTGGCATGATGGGTCTAGCAGCAGACCATCATTATTTACAAATGAAGATGCTTAATACTGGTAAAGGCCCAGGAGTTCAATGCTTAAGAGCTCAACAAGATAAGCTTGAATATCCTCACTATTTACAAGAATTAGCATTTAAAACTAAAAATTTAACTGTTAAAGAAGGACATGTTACTGGATTACTTCATGATGACAATAAAGTAACAGGTGTTATCTTAGAAAATGGAGAAAGCTTCACTAGTGAAGCGGTTATCCTTTCTACTGGTACATATATGGAGAGTTATATCTTTAGAGGACATAACAAAACATCTGCTGGACCAGATGGACAACTTCCTTCTATTGGATTATCTCAATGTTTAAGAGATATGGGAGTAGAAACCTATAGACTTAAAACAGGCACTCCTCCAAGAATCAAAAGAGATTCAATTGATTTCTCTAAAGCACAAGTGGAACCTGGTACCCCAGGTCATTTAGCGTTCTCTTTCATGACAAAGGAATTTATTCCTTTAGAAGAACAAGAACTCTGCTATCTTATTTATACAAATAAAACTACTCACGATATCATTCGTGAGCATTTAGACGAAACAGCATTATATTCTGGTAACATCGTTGGAGTTGGACCAAGGTATTGTCCATCTATCGAATCTAAGATTATGACTTTCAAAGACAAAGAAAGACATCAATTATTCTTAGAACCAGAAAGTAGATACACTGATTCCATTTATTTACAAGGATTCTCTACCTCTATGAGTGAAGAAGTCCAAGAATTAATGGTGAGATCATTACCAGGATTTGAAAATGCAGTGTTCCTTAAATACGCATACGCGATTGAATACGATGCGATTAAGACTGAAGAATATAAACCAACTCTCGAATTAAAGAAGTGGCCAGGATTATATATCGCTGGACAGATTTGCGGTACTTCAGGATATGAAGAAGCAGCAGGCCTTGGTTTATTAGCAGGAATTAATGCTTCCTTGAAGATTCAAGGAAAAGAACCTCTCATCTTAAGAAGAGACCAATCTTATATTGGAGTTATGATTGATGACTTAGTGACCAAAGGCACTGAAGAACCATATCGACTTCTTTCTTCAAGAGCGGAATATCGTTTATTGCTTCGTCACGATAACGCAGATTTGCGATTAACAGAGATTGGTAGAAAAATTGGTCTTATTGATGACGAGAGATATGAGTACTTCCAAAATAAAAAGAAAAACATTGAAGAAGTAACAAAAATCTTAGAATCTACATATTTAGGAAAACGCCCAGAAATTGAAAAATACGTGGTTTCTTTAGGGTTTAATGAACTAAAAGGTGGCATATTAGCATCTGAACTTTTAAAACGTCCAGGAGTGAAATACACTGAGATTAGCAAGTTTATTCCTGAACTCTCAAAATATGATTTAGATGAACAAACTATTGAAGAGATTGAAATCATTGAAAAATATGAAGGCTATATTGTTAAACAAAAAAGGGATATGATGAATTCCATTAAACTTGAAGAACTCAAAATCCCTAGCGATGTAGATTATTCTAATATGAATGGACTTCGTTTAGAAGCTCGTGAAAAATTAAATAAAGTAAGACCACTTACTGTTGGACAAGCTTCTCGAGTTAGTGGAGTTAATCCAAGTGACGTCAGCATGTTAATATTAAATATTAAAAAGATTCTTAATAACCATGAATAAAGAAAACTTAAGACTAAAGCTTGAAGCCTTTGGAGTTTCTAATAAGTTAGAAGAACTCGAAGAACTTCAAAAAGACACTTTAGCCACCAACGAAAAATTTAATCTCACTGCGATTAAAGATGAGGAGAAGTTTAGAGAATTAATGATTCTTGATAGCTTATATCCTTTATCTCTAGTCGATTTTTCTAATAAAAAGATTATTGATGTTGGTACAGGAGCAGGCTATCCAGGCCTCCCTTTAGCGATATGTTCTACTGGTAAATTTACCTTATTAGATTCCACTAAAAAGAAAGTTGATCATATCAACGAATATGTAAAAACAAGGGGTTTCTTGAATGTTTCTGCTATAAACGCTAGAGCGGAAGAATACGCTAGAAGTCATAGAGAAAGTTATGATATTGCCATTGCTAGAGCGGTCGCTTCTTTAAATGTTTTATTAGAACTTTGTCTTCCACTAGTGAAAGTTGATGGCTACTTTATCGCTATGAAAGGCGCTAAAGGATTTGAAGAAATCGAAGAAGCTAAAAACGCATTAAAAGAATTAGATTCTGAAATCGTTGAAATTATGGAAGTTAATCTCCCGGAAAGTGGAGAGAAAAGAATTCTAATTCTTATCCAAAAGAAAAAGAAAACAAAATCTCGTTATCCACGAGAATATAAAGATATTTCAAATAAACCTCTTTAATTATTTCAAAGAAATATATACAATAAAGATACTTCAGGGCAGCGAATTAACGCGACCGGCGGTAAACCCCGCGAGCACAGTAGTGCAGGAACTTGTGAAATTCAAGTGGCGACAGTAAAGTCTGGATGAAAGAAGTTACAACAACTTTTTTACTTATTATAGCCCCTGAAGTAGAGGGCTATTTTTTATGAATTCTGATGAATTAAAAAACTTTATGGGGTGGTTCAAATGGGTAATGATGGGATTATTAATCCTCATCGTTATTGGTTTATTCATCCTTTCTTATTTCAACTATAAGAAGAAAAAGATTAATCCAGTTAAGTTTATTACTGTGACTGGTATATTTGGAGCTTTAGCGGTCATTTTATATGTCGTAATTCCAGATTTTGGTTTAGGTTTTACACCTCCATGGCTCAAAGTCCATTTAGATGAAATTCCAATGTTTTTAGCGGGATACATGTATGGACCAATTGCTGCCTTAATGGTGGACTTAATTAAGACATTAGTAAAAATACCAATGTCATCTACTGCCTGTGTTGGAGAAATTGGAGACTTTATTTTCTCCTTAGTCTTTGTTTTACCAGCAGTGCTTATCTATGAAAGAAAGAGAAAACTATCTTCCGTTTTTATCGGATTTGGAGTTTCTACAGTCGCTCAAATCATCTTCGCGATGTTAACGAATGTCTACTTTATGATTCCGTTCTATTCCATGCTTTATGGTTTACCTGAATCAGTGCTTGAAGGAATGTGCACGAAGATTATTCCAACTGTTCAAGGCGAAAACTGGAAATGGTTATACGCTTCAATTATGGTCGCTCCAATGAACGCGATAAAAGATTCGATTGTTATCGTGGTGGTCTTACTTCTCTATAAGAGACTTCATATTCTTATTAATAGAATTGGTTCTCAGACTGTTAAGCAAGAACCAAAAGAAGAAGTAACTAACGAATAAAAAAGAGCACAAAAAAACCGGGTGAATAATCATGATCCGGTTTTTCTTATATCATTACTCTTCGACAGAGATTGCACCAACTGGGCAGACACTAACGGCTTCTTCTTCGCCTTCGCCAGTAACGACTTCTGCTAAACCGGAATCACCGATTGTGAAGTCATCTGGGTATGTTCCTGCGCAACATCCGCAACCAATGCATAAGCTTTGATCGACTTTGACTCTTTTCTTAGCCATCGATATTTACCTCCTGGGGTTGCTGTAATTATACAATATAAATATCCGTTTTGCTAAACAATAATAAATTAAATACAATATTAGGGTATGAATATCGCACTTATCGTCTTCGCCGGAAAAGGAGTGAGAATGAACTCTCCTATCCCTAAACAATTCATTAAAATTCATAACAAAGATTTAGTCGTTTATACGATTGAAAAATTTGAAAAATGCGACTCAATTGATGAGATTATTTTAGTGACTCATAAAGACTATGTTGACTATGTCAAAGATATGGTTATTAAATACAATTTTAGTAAGGTTAGACACATCGTTGAAGGTGGAGAAACTAGACAAGACTCAGTGAGGCTTGGATTAGAAAGAACATCTTATTCAAAAGAGGATAAAATTCTCATCCATGATGGAGATCGTCCGCTTGTAGATTCCGTAATTATTAAAAATAACATCGACGCTTTAGATGAGTATGATGCGGTTAGCACTTTCATCTATCATAAAGACGCTTTAAGTGTTGTTTCTAATCTTGGAAGAGTAAAGAAACTTGGGGATTTAGATGTTGATATTCAAACCCCTCAATCTTTTAGATATGGGGTGATAAAAAAATATCATGAGATGAAAAAAGGCATTAAAGTATCTGATGATATTTCGTTATTAGAAAATGATTGCGATATTTGCTATATTTCCGGTAGTCCATTTAACTATAAAGTGACAACGGATATTGATTTAGAAGTGATTAAAGGTATAATTTAAGACCTATGCTACACAGATTTATTGAGAACATTAGAAAACATTTAAAAACATATGTAATCACATTGGTGGTTTCTGTTGTTGTTGGTTTAGCAATCTTTTTCCTTTACTACTTTCTAAAAGGTCAAGATATGCTTGCTTTACTCGATGGTACAGGAGTAGCAGGAGTAGCTCTACTTGGAGCTGGCTTACTTTGTTTAGTGGCTCGACTTGGTGCTTTTGATACGATGAGTTATGGCTTTAGACAAATGTTTAGTTCTATGTTTGCTAAAGAGGCTAACCAATATAACAATATGGCGGACTATAAAGAAGATCGTCGAATTAAAAGAGAAAGCGCATCTTACTATTATATAGTAATGATGGCGGTGTCTGCCTTATTTTTTATCGCCTTCATCGCTTTAGAAATATATAGATCCACACTTCGTTAATTTAATAAAGTTTATTAAAACATTCATAGAGGATTCTCACTTGAGGTCCTCTATTTTTTTCAAAAAAAATTTGATTTTATTCCCACGACTATTATATAGTTATACACAAACATATATTTACGTGCTTATATGCACGGGAAAGGAAGGTAATCTTATGTTAAAAGTTACAATGCTAGCAACCCTTATCGCTGGTATCGCAATGGGAACAAATATTGCTGCTAATACAAGAGTCGCTCCTTTAGCGGAACGTGATGCAGAAATCATTGTCGAAGTTGACCGTAGCAATAAGGCTTTAACAGAAGAAGGCATTCATAACACTCAACAAATCGTTATGAACAATATCAGAAAATATGTCACAAGCAACTTTGAAGTTATTTCTGAATATTCCGAAGTCGCTAATGCCTTTGCAATTTCTGTTAATAGCGAAATCATTGAACAAATTAAGAAAGTCCCTGGAGTTAAAAGTGTCACTCGCAACCAAATCCACTGGGTTACTGAACCACAATCCTATTCAGGTTCTGGTACAGTCTCAAGAGATCATAGTGAATACGGCGGAACTACAAATATCTCTGCTGTCACAATGAATAAGAGTAATGACACTAATGATGGTGAAGGTACCGTTATTGCCGTTTTAGATAACGAGTTCTTCTTTAGAGCAGAACACACCGATGAAAAGACACAAGCCACAGTCGCTTCTTGGAATCATGAAACATTCTCTCATTTAGCGGATACTGTTAAACTCAGATACGCAAAAGGACACCCAGAAAGTTGGAAAGTTACTCATGCTTACAAGCAAACCAAAATTAATGGTAAGCAACTTGATAATGACGCTGACATGGGTAAAGAAGGTTCTTTATATTTCAACAATAAAGTCCCATTCTATTACGACTATGGTGGAGAAAGACCAAACTACTCAGTTAAATATAGCGAAGATAACGATGTATCTAGCGAACTTTCTTACCACGGTAGCCACGTCGCAAGTATCGCTACTGGTAATGCACCTGATTACAAAGGTATTGCTCCAAAAGCACAACTCGTTTGTATGAAGGTCTTTACAAACACAATTCCAACAACCATTGGCAAATTATTAGGAAACTCAGGTTCGTCTGGAGCTTATGACATTCCTATTATGAATGCCTTGGATGACTGTATGAAACTCAAAGTCGATGGCATCAACATGTCATTAGGTAGTAACCTTAACGACTTTGATGGAGATTCAATCACAGTCAAAACACTTAACAAACTTGCTGAATCCGGCATTCTTACTTCTATTAGTGCTGGTAACTCAGGAAAAACATCTTATAAGAACATTGGCGGTTACGCTAACTGGACTGAAGATGTTGTTGAAACCGGTATCTTATCTGGTTATTCCAACCAAGCATTAGCTACAACTGTTGCTTCTGGACAACCAACCCAAGTTTTCTATGAAGCTGCTTTCCAAATGGAAAACGATAAAATCGTCGCTTACGATGATCAAATCGTTAACCGTGAAGGTAGTGGAGATGACTACGATGAAGAATTCCGTTTAGCAGAAAAATTAGCAGAAAAATATCCTGATATGCATGGACACTATCCATGGGTATATATTCCAGGCTTTGGTACTGCAACCGATTACAAAGGCATCCAATCCGAAGGAAAGATTGTCGTTGTTAATCGTGGTAGTACATCATTCGCTGATAAATACGCTACAGCTAAAGGAAAAGGCGCTATCGCGTTAGTCGTTATTAATAACGACCCAACAAGTAACGACTTTAACTTCCGTATGAGCTTTGGTGATGGCTTTAGACCAACCATGCCATGTGTTATCGTTTTACACAAAGATAAAGGCGAATTCGCTGATGGCGATAAAGAAGGATTTGTTGACATTATCTCTAAAAGACTTGTTAACAACGACAAAGCATATTCTGTTTCTACATTCTCTAGTGATGGAGCAACATTCGACCTTGACTTAAAACCAGAAATTACAGCTCCTGGTGATTTAATTAAAGGTGCTGTCCCACCACAAAAGAAAGAAGATAGAGGCGAAGATAGAAGATACGAAGTTTACGAATTCTTGTCAGGTACCTCAATGTCTGCTCCTAACTACGCAGGCGCTCAATCAGTCGTCTTATCTAAATACGCTAAGACATATGTTGAAAGAGTTGCAGAAGTTAATGCAAGCTCAACAATGACTGATAAAGAAAAAGAAGCTGCTTTAGCTACAGCTCTAGCTACATATCAAGCTGCTCGTAAAACAGTTGATATGAGACTTGCTTCTACTGCAGAGCCAATGCTCGATCCAAAAGAAAATGAATTGGATACCGAAGCTAAATCACTTACCTCACCACGTAGACAAGGTGCAGGTATGGTCGATTTAGGCGCTGCTTATAGCACTAAAGTCTATTTAGAAGGTAGTTCAGCAGGTAAAACTAAGATTAATCTTAGAAACAACGAAAAGATTAACAAAGGTATTGTCGATCTTTCATTCACTGCTCATAACGAAGATACAGTTGCTCATGAATATAAAGTCAAACTTACAGTCATGAGACCAAAAATCGTTGAAGCAAATGAAATTATCACAAAAGAATACAACTATAGAGGCGAAGCTGACGCTATTACATCTCTTCCAGGATACACATACTTCATTAAGCACGCGATTCCTGGTAATCCACCAACCGAATATCATACATTCGGTGTTGCGGAACACAATGACGTCTATAACGTTACAAGAGATATCGAATACTATGCTTCTGCTGAGGATTGTATCAACGATGTTAAAACAACTATCGAAAGAAATAGATATTACAATGCTGGAACTAAGGAAGAACCAAATTGGCAACCACTTCCAAGTAAAGAATATCAATCTACAATCGATGAAACCTTAGCAGTTGTTGATCTTCCAAATGTTACAGTTGCTCCAGGTAAGAGCACCATTAAACTTCAAGAATTTAGATTATCTGATCAACAAAAGACAGATATCGCTAACTTCTTCGATTATGGTACTTACATTGAAGGATTTGTCTCATTAGAAGATGTTGATACAACTTGCCCAACATTAGGAATCCCATTCATGGGCTTCTATGCTGGTGAAGGTAAAGATTATGGAGATGCTCCAATTTATGAACCATTCTCATTTGAAAAGGATGATTCTAAAGTCTATCCATCAGATTTAGCAAATGACATCGCCAAATCCTTACTTGGTAAAGATAAAGCTAACTTAGGCAGTATGATTCTTGCGGGTTATGTCAAAGAAGGAACAAACATTGATAAAGACGCTGTTTGGGCCAATGATAATAACTTCGCTAACTTAAGTGGATTCTATGAATTAGGTTTAGATCCTGAAACAAACGAATATCCAGAAAATGCTGCTGATAACTTATATTGTGGTAGTGCTTATTATTCAAATACACTCATTATTCAACAATACACATTGCGTTCGTGTTTGAATAACTACTTCACATTAACTAGTAAGACAACAGGTGAAGTCGTCTACAAATCCGCTCTATCAGATTCACTCTTTGGAGCTGATGACTTTGGTAGAAATACCTTATACAAGTCACACGTAGATGATAACATGCTCGGAGGCGGATACGTTGCGCATAGAGCGTACGCGATTATTCCTTTATATGACGGAAACGGACATCCATTCGCATCCGATGATTACGAACTCACATTCAACTTCTTACTCTCCGCAACAGGTGATTGGAAGAGCAGTTCTTACACCTTACATCTTGATAGTGATGCTCCAGAAGTGAGCGGTATCACCGAAGAAGGAGATAACCTCAGAATCAATATCAAGGAAAAGAATTTAAAATCTTTAGCCATTGATAAAGACATCATGGATATCTCTGAAAATAACGCTTCATTCGTCAAAGTTGACGAAGAAAATTACTATTACGAGATTTCTAAAGAACAAGTAATTAATTACTTAAAAGCTCGTATGAATAAATACCAATACAGTGGTCGTCTTGTTATCAAAATGAAAGACGCTGCTCGTGGTAAGATGGGTGTCATTGTTAGATTCGAAACTGATGAAGTTGTCGATATCGATGATTATCCAGAACCAAATTGGGAGAATTATGTTTTAGTTGAACATCACGCAATTGATCTCCCTAACGATTTCGAAGATGACGGAGTGAATATCCAAGTTGTGAGATATGACTCTTCAACTCAAACCGAAACCGAAGTTGCATTAGAAGGCTACATCCTTATTAGTAGAGGACCAGTTGCTTATACAGTCACCTTAACCGTTAATGGTTGTGGCGGCAATATCGCAACTACAAGCATTCTCTTATCAACTCTCTCATTAATTGCAATTGCCGGAATAGGATTAAGCCTATTCAATAGAAAAAAAGTATTAGGAGGTAATGACTAATATGAAAAACTTAAAGAAAACATTAATCTTCACAGCATTATCTGCGATGACAGTCACAGGTTTAGTTGCGTGTGGCGGTGGAGGATCTACCCCAGCACCAAAACCAAACTTTGAATTTGATATTTCTCTTCTTAGTGGTAGTAACAACCTTCTCTATGTCGAACCAAACGATGACGGAGAATACGTTGTTGGTGTCGAAGACACAATCAAAATCACCGAAAGAAACGCTGACCCAGAAAGCACATATACTTACAGTATTACTCTTTCTGCAGAAGGCATTGCTTCAGATAAGATTGGTGATTATGTCACAGCAACTTTTGATGCTGAAGCTAAAGGTTTTACTGTTATGCCTCAAAAAGAAACAGGTACTTACTTTAATGAAGAAGAAGGAAAGACAATGGATTGCACCATTACCGCTGCAATTAGAGAAGCTTCTGTTAAAAAGCCAAAGCGTCTTACTTTCAAAATCGTGAAGTCAGTTGACTCTGCAAGTGCTGGTTATAACTTCGCTGCTGATGATGATGCAAGAGCAGAAATCCTTGGCAAACTTGAAAAGTATGCTATGGAAAACTATTTAACAGGTATCACCTTATTCGAAAATGGTGGTTATATTAGATATTCTAATCGTGTTACTGTTCCAGCAACTGAATATATTACTGGCTATGGTTGGGGTGTCTTAGCAGACGGTAGCTTAAATGGTACTTTACCAGGCGCTACTGTTAAACCTAGTTACTTACAACAAGCTACTGGCAATGACCCATTAACCATTAACGCATGGGATGCCACTGGTAGCCAAGTCAGTGATTTAAATAGTTATATTACTTCTTCCTATTGGGGAACCAGAATTAAAGGTACAACCGATTATGAATGGTACCCAGTTCTTGCTAAAGATACAGTTAAGATTAATGGAGTAACCGTTCCAAATAATCGCCCAATTCATGTTGAAGAAGATAATCCAACTAACTTATACAAAAAGTGGAGAATCTACGTTAAAATTGGTGCTGAAGAAGGCATCAAATATCGTACAAATTCCACGGCTAAAGCAGCATACAATAACCGTGATGTCGCTTTAGAAGACTACGAATTCGTTTATCAACTTCTTTTATCTGAAAGAAGTCAACTTACTCGTGGTTCTGAACTTGCTGGAGATACCTCTTATGGTATTAAAGGCGCTCAAGCATATTATCGTAAATCTAAAAATATTACTGATAATGCCAAACTTGATAAATTATGGTCAGACATGAAGAAAGATAATGAACTCGGCATCAAAACAGGTGTTGATCCAGTTAACGGTTCTTACATTGAAATCGAACTCATCAACCCAATTGATGACTTCACTGCAATGTACACATTATCAAGCAACCTTTATTCGCCAATGCCAAAAGAATTCATGCAAAGCATTGTTGCAAGCCACGATTACACTGAAGCTGCAACACTTTACGGAACATTCCCAAGCAAAGAATCTAATATTCTTGATAATACATTATGTGTTGGACCATTCCTCTTAGAGCAATGGGATAAAGATCAACAAACAATCTTTATGTTAAATGAGGACTGGTTTGAAGTTGGTCCACGTTATCATATTCCAGGTGTTCGTATTCAAGTTATTGATATGACAGATAACGCTAACGCTGTTTGGCAACACTTTGATAACGGTGAACTCGATTCTGCTGGTATTCCAAAAGATGTTTTAGAAGATTTAGACCTTACTAAAGAGAAAAAGTCTGGTGGAGATGCAACATTCAAACTTAACGTTAACTCTTGTACACAAGACGAATGGAATAAGCTATTTGGTGATAATGGAACCATTAAACAACAAAAGGATAATGATTACATTGTTAAACCATGGATGAGCAACAAGAACTTCTTAAAAGGCTTATATTGGTCTATTAATAGAAAAGACTTTGCACAAACTCGTGGTGTTAACCCATCCTTCAGCTACTTTGCTGATTCTTATATGAGTGATCCACAAAATGGTGAATCTTATAACACAACTCCAGAGCACATTGAAGCTGTCGCAAAATTCCACGATATCTATGATGACCCAATTACTGGTGAAACAGTTGATAACATGGGATATAACCTTGATACAGCTAAAAATGCTTTCAAGACAGCTATTTCTGAACTCGAAGAACAAGGTGCTTTAAGCGATATTAAAGATGGTATCTTAACTAAAGACCAATCAACCGGAAGACTTCAATTACATATTCACATCAGATGGATGTATCAAACAGATATCCGTGACTATGGTGAAGAAATCGGTGGTTACTTCGAAGACGCATTCAATGCTGCTGCTGAGTCTATTGCTCCAGGCAAATATGAATTAATCGTCGATCAAGACGCTGTTACCGTTTGGAACAAAGTTTACGATGAATACCTCATGGTTGGTAAATTCGACTTAGGCTTTGGTGCTATTAGTGGTAACTCCTATAACCCACTCAACTTCATGGAAGTCTTAAAGAGTGATAACTCTTCTGGATTTACTCTTAACTGGGGTACTGATACAAGTGTTATCGATGAAGTTAACCCAATTATCTATGAAGGTAAAGCATGGTCATTTGACGCTTTATGGGCTGCTGCAGATCACGGAACAGTTGTTACTGAAGGTCGTGATAAGGGCGTTGTTGAAAATTGCTATATGCAAAATTACAGCACTAACACCTTATATAGTGGTGGAACATTCGAAATTCCATTTAACTTCTATCCTGATATTGATTTAAGCACAGTTGAATTCAATATTACCGAAGTTAGAGTTTACCTCGTTGGTTATGGAACAGTCGCTTTTGATGTTCAATTAGTCAATGGTAAATACACAATTACCATTACTCCTGAACAAGGTGAATTATTCAACCAATATATCGTTGATAACAACGATTTAGAGAAGAAAGCTAAAGACGCCAAAACCGAAGAAGAGGCATTTGAATTTAGGCATCCATTTACCGCTGATAAATACAATATTTGGTGGAATATGGAAATCAAATACACTATTTCAATTAATGGTGGTCAACCAACCGAAAATACCGCTTACGTTTACGCCAGTGTTACTGAACAACAAAAAGATAAAAAATAGTCTTTTAGGAGGATAAAATTATGAATACAAAATTTATTCGCTTATTAGGCAGTGCGGTTATCGCTCTAACTATCTCAAGTTGTAACAAGCAAATCACTGTTCCTGCAACTAGATTTAAAAGTGAATCTGTTTCAGAGATTTATTTGAACACATATTCCCTTGCTTTAGTTGCTGGTCAAACAAAAACTCTTGAATTAACAGTTTTACCAAGTGCTGCTAGAGATGAAGATATTAAATTCACATCTAGCAACACTGCGGTTGCTACTGTTGATAGTAGAGGTAATGTTAGAGGTGTTCGTGGTGGAATCGCAACAATCACAATTTCCTCAGGAAAATATGAAAGAAAGATTCCGGTTTACGTTGGAGACGCTTACGATAAGAAAGTCAAATCTCAAAAAGCAAAAATCACTGCTATGGTTAATGACCAAGTTGCTATGCAAGAAGCAGTGGGAGAAGTTGAAAGATTTGATGTTCACGAAGTGAGAAACACCGTCTACACAATCAAAGATGTCGAACAAAAAGGATATCACGATGATTGTGACTATGTTGTTTCTGATAATGAAGGATTTATTTCCTTGAACGGATATGAACTTCAAATGAAGGCTCCAGAAGCTAATTGGGAACCAACTCAATATGGTTGGGCCTTCTATACAGATGCAGACTACTTTACACATTTGTACCATAACTTAAATGGAACAAAGAAAATGATGTCTATTCCAACTCAAAGTTACATTGGTCAAAAACGTATTGTTTCTGCTACTGATACGCTTAACAATCTCTTCACAAACGCTGAAAAAGCAATCATTACTCAAAATCGTGATGTTTGTTTAGAAGAAGACACACTTGAAGATGGTGCTGGATATAAGGATCATGGTATCTATTCCGATGATGAAAATAAACTCCTTATCTTCTCACTCTCTCAAAGCTCAATGGACTCTGTTGATCCTGATTTAGAATCTAACTATGAGATTCCAGCCGGTACAAGCTATAAGACAGTCATTACTGGCACATTCTGTTTCCTCAATGGCGTGTGTGTTCACGAAACATTAAGATTCACTATGTCATACACTCTTGAGAAAACTCCATGGGTTAGAACAATGGATCTTAGCTTCACCAATAAGGTCAATGATGCTGTTGAAATCGTTAAGCCAAACAACAGTGAATATCGTGTTGTAGATCAACTTTACGATCTCTAATTAAGCGAAATTATAAAAAAATAAACTAGGGGTTTATGACCTCTAGTTTTTTTATGCATAAATATAAAATAATGGCTTTCTTATATCGAAATTGAACAAACAGAGGAAGAAAATCGCTAAATAATAACCTATTGTCTCAATTGCATAAGTAATGCAACCCTTGAAATAAGATAGTATTTGGTATACAATACAAAAACTTAATTTGTTTTAATAAACAAATGGAAAGGGGTAAGGAAAATGTTAAAGTATTCAATCAAAAGAGTAATCTTGGCCTTAATCACTGCCTTCATTATTCTTACATTAACATTCTTCCTAGTTAAATCCTTAGGTATTACTGATACCACATTTGGTTCAAAAGAGAACGTCAAGTTCGCTTTTTTCATGAAACAATACTATCTCGGATATGTTGTTTATTTTGAGGAACCAACTGCAGGATATGGTAAGTTATTAGCTCATGTCTCAACTCTTGAGCAAGAATATTACTTCTATGAGAGACCATTACTTGAGCAATATTGGAACTGGCTAGGAAATATCGTCACAAAATGGGATTGGGGTACATCAGTTACCATCCAACCAAACGCATCTGCTATTGATATCATTGCGGAGAGGTTACCAACTTCTTTAGTTATTAACGTCTTCTCAGTTATCTTCTCTGTTCCACTCGGAATTGGATTAGGTATTTTAGCAGGTCTTAAGAAAAACACATGGATCGACCACTTTATTTCAACAGCGGTCATGATTTTCATTTCCATCCCATCATTCGTCGTTATTTCTTTCCTTATTTATCTCCTTTGCTATCAAGCACATATCTTGCCTTCCATTTGGCCAACACCTTCTGAACCATTGTCGACGAAAGTGTTAGCGTTCTTTATCCCTGTATTATCATTATCATTTGGCTCTATTTGTGGTTATACCCGTTTCGTTAGAGCAGAGTTATGTGAAGTTATGTCTTCCGAATATTTATTACTTGCTCGTACAAAAGGTTTAACCAAAAATCAAGCTATTACTAGACACGCACTAAAAAATGCATTCGTCCCAATTCTTCCATCTATCTTAGCGGAATTTATTGGAATCTTCGGTGGTTCTATGATTCTTGAAAAGTTATATGGCATTCCAGGTATTGGAGACTTATACATTCGTGCAATTAACGAAAAAGACTACAACGTCTTGATGGTCGATATGGCAATCTTTACAACTGTTGGCTTACTTGCCGGTATCGTTCTTGACTTGTCTTATGGTTTCATTGATCCTCGTATCAGAATGGGAGAGAAGAAATAATTATGGCAAAGAAAAATAATGATTTCGATTTAGTCAATCTTCCTGAAGCTGCTCAAGATCCAGAAATCAAACAAGAAGACTTTGTTCTCCAACAAGCGGACAAAGAAATCCATGAGCAAAGATTCCAAACAAAGCCAACAACATTCTTTAAAGACTCTCTTAAAAGATTCTCTAAAAATAAGAGTTCAGTTGTCGCAGCCTATATCTTAGGCTTCCTCATTCTCTTATCAATCTTCGTTCCAATTTTCTCTCCACATGATGTTTCTACTGGCGCTGGAGATATTGCGTTTAACTATTTGCAACCAAAACTCTTCGATAGTGGAACAGGATTCTGGGATGGAACAGTCCAAAAAACACATATTCCAGTCGATACCTCTAAAGGTGATAACAAAGAAGACTGGTGGCCAAACCCAACATATTACAAGAAATCTGGTATTTCTAATTACCAAGTTGGTGATTTTGAATTTACAACAGATATTACTGAATACGGTAAGGGTGGTTATGCAAGAATTGGTTATTATAGTGGATATGGCTTAAATTCCGCTAGATTAGACAGTGTTGTTAGCCAAGATGTCAACTTTATTCCTGAACTTGATTTAACTCATACAATCTTAACTCTTACTAACTTTGAAACAGTTAACGAAGAAAAGATTATGGCCTATTACGAAGCTGATGAATCTGCTCCAAAACAATTACCAGAGCATGTTATTCCAGAAAACTTCGAATTAGGAACTACAACTCTTTTATTCAATTATATTGATGAAGATATTAGTGAGACCGACTATCAAACTATTCAATTAGTCGATAAGAAAGTTATCCATAACGTTGGTTCAACATTAATTAACGCGACTGATACTGCTCCGATTGTTATTAGTGATGTTATTAAAGCTCATACTTCCGAAACTAAATTCACAAACTTCTATTTCTCAATCGTTGTTGAAGGAGTAGAAGGAACTGGAGCAGATAAATCCGTCTGTTCATTAGTGAAAAATTTAGTTATCAAAGCTACTGGAACACCTTCCAAAAATGAGAAAGCTTATTTTGAAGGTGATATCTTCTCTGAAACAATTGGCGGTAACACTTACCGTGCTAACATCCCAGGTATTTCCTTTGATGATGCAATGAATTTCAATACCAGAAACTCCAAAATTAAAGTTTCTTCTAAAGAATATGTCAACACTGGATTCTGGTCTGTTGAAACTTTAATCAAATACACCAAAGCTGAACACATGGGTGTTTGTGCTTTCGCTTCTTTTACTTATGATTCTTACGCTGGTTCCTTAGGATTAGTGGAACATTACCCAGTCCCAGAATCAAAATTTGAAGAATATTATAGAAAAGGCTGGATTGATTATAACGTCGACTTTAAGACAGTTGCTGGAAAAGAAGTAGTTGATGAATCAACCTTCTACTTTGAAATTAAGAGTGGTGCTTGCCCAGTCACTGAATCAGATGATTGGAAATTAAAAGCAAGCGACATTGTTTATGTTGCCTCTTCAGAATCATTTATCGCCTATTGTAACGTTACTTATTATCGTTACCTTGGCTATGATAGAATGCCATCCTTCTTATTTGGCACTGATAAAACCGGAAGAGATATGTTTACATATGTCTTTGATGGCTTAAAGAACTCCTTAATCTTAGGTGTTATTACCTTTGTAGTCTGCTTTGTATTCGGATTATTATGGGGCTCTATCTCTGGTTACTTTGGTGGCACAGTTGACTTAGTCATGGAACGTATCACTGATATTCTCCACGGCATCCCATGGATTGTCTTGATGACTATTGTCATTCTCCATGCTGGTCAAAACTTTGGTACATTCGCAATCGCCTTATGTTTGACTGGTTGGATTGGAACTGCTAGTACAACTAGAACACAGTTCTATAGATTTAGAGGAAGAGAATATGTTCTTGCTTCACGTACTTTAGGTGCAAGTGATGGAAGACTTATTCTTAAACATATCTTACCTAACGCGATGGGTACCATTATTACTGGTGCGGTCTTAATGATTCCAAGTGTTATCTTCTCTGAAGC